>CBFIEJ010000017.1:0-43885 GCA_965661575.1 uncultured Flavobacteriales bacterium
TCTTCAAATTCCTGAAATTTTCGACGGCAAGGACACGAACGCAGCCGTTTTTACGGAGAAAACCGCAACGCTTTGCAACTCTGAATCACTGAATGGCCTCACCGCCAAGGAAGGCATTCCAGCAGCAATCGAACTATTGGAAGCCGAAGGGGTTGGATCGAAGCAAATCAATTATCGGCTGCGCGATGCCGTCTTCAGCCGGCAACGATACTGGGGAGAACCTTTCCCAATTTGTTACGAAAACGAAATTCCAAGACTCATTGACAGCGCCCAGGTAACACTACCTGAAGTCGACGCCTACCTGCCCACTGCAGATGGTGAACCTCCATTGGCCCGTGCAAAAAAAGAAGACTGGAATGTCTTTGAAGGTGATCGCATGGAATTCAACACCATGCCCGGTTGGGCGGGATCCAGCTGGTATTTTCTACGGTACATGGATCCTCACAATGAGGAGACCTTTTGCAGTCGAGAAAAATCGGATTATTGGGGGCAAGTTGACCTTTACATCGGCGGCGCTGAACACACAACAGGTCACCTTTTGTATTCCAGGTTCTGGACGAAGTTTCTTTTCGACCTTGGATCGATTGGCTTCCACGAGCCGTTCAAGCAAATGATCAACCAGGGCATGATTTTAGGTCGGTCCAGTTTTGTTTATCGCGTACTCGGAACCAATCAATATGTGACCTTCGAACGACGCAAAGAGCACAAGACCCAGCGGTTGCATGTGGACATCAATTTCGTTGAAGGCGACACATTGGATACTGAAGCGTTTAAAAATTGGCGGGACGAATATGCCGATGCCGAATTCATCCTCGGAGAAGACGGCACTTATACCTGTGGCTTTGAAGTGGAAAAAATGTCCAAATCAAAGTTCAACGTCCAAACACCTGACGACCTTGTGGAACGTTATGGAGCTGACACCCTCCGTTGCTATGAAATGTTCTTGGGACCACTGACACAACACAAACCCTGGGACACTCAAGGCATCAGTGGCGTGCACAATTTCCTACGCAAAACGCATCGCCTGTTTGCACAACAAGATGACGGAACACCGAGCGAAACAAGCCTTCGCGTTTTGCATAAAACCATTAAAAAGGTCACCGACGATTTGAACCGTCATGCATTCAACACCGTGATCAGTGCGCTTATGATTGGCGTCAATGAACTGCTTGATTCGAAGGGCCATCAGCGAAATATTATGCAACCTTTGGCCATTCTGCTCAGTCCCGTGGCCCCTCACCTCGCGGAAGAACTCTGGAAGATGAGCAAGGGCGAAGGGAGCGTAATGGATGCTAGTTGGCCTGAAAGCGATGAAAAGTGGTTAACTGCTGACCGCATTACCTATCCTGTTTCCTTCAATGGAAAAGTGCGTTTTCAGCTGGAGCTTGACGCAACAATGGATGCCAAAGAAGTAGAAAGTGCTGCGTTACAACATGAAAAAACCACAGCACAAATTGGAGGTAAAAGCATTCGAAAAGTAATTGTAGTTCCGGGAAGAATCATCAATATCGTTGTTGGCTAATTTTGAATCCGTTGGACTTATTCGGGTGTTGACCACGTTAATTCAACTATTCAGCTTGTTTTTCAGTCATAAAAGACCGACTTTAGTGCTCTTGGTCTTTTGGAGACTTAAGACACTTGCACCAATGAATCGCCTGACCACTCTGAAACAAATCGGAATCCCCTTCTGCCTGGCCTTGTTTTTTCTAGCGATGACTTCCGTAGGATTTGCTTCTCTGGAACTGGTCACTGACGGATGTACGAATCCGTTTGCGTGCAATTATGATGCATCAGCCACCGATGACGATGGTTCATGCGAATACTTCTCTTGCATTGGATGTACGAATCAATTTGCGTGCAACTTTGATCCATTTGCAATATACCCTGACGCATCTTGTGAGTTTTTCACCTGTGCCGGCTGCACCGCACCGCTCGCGTGCAATTATGATGATGCAGCCACAGTGCCGGACGAAACAGCTTGCGACTTCGAAAGCTGTGCAGGTTGCATGGATTTTACCGCTTGTAATTTTGATCCTGAAGCTACCCTGTCCACACCCATCTCATGCGTGTACCCGCTGCCCGATTACGATTGCGAGGGCAATCTCGAGGGTTGCATCAATTGCGTTCCTCTTTTCTTATCCGATTTTGAACCAGATACGGTGATTTGCTCATCGGAACTCCCAATTTCTCCTGATCTGGATATCGTCGCCGTTGTTCCCTCTTCTGGAGATACCTTAGAAGTTGGTTCGGTGCTGGTTGAAGCCATTGGAAGTTATGATCTCAATCTTGCGAGCACATCTGACGGAGCTGGACCAGACGGTGCCATCCGATTATTCGGCTTATCCGAACAACTCGGATTGTCGAATTCCGATTATTTTGTTGAATCGTTTCCTCTCATCGTAACGCGTTATTCCAATGGTGTGGCGAGAGTCACAGGGCAAGTTTCAGACATCGAAAACCCCAATCTCAAATGGAATGTGCACCTCGTCCTCGAAGGCGCCCAATCGGGAACGGATTGGATAGATGAAGATCCAAATCATGCCTTCATGACAACCTTTGGATGCAATGCAGACACAGCAAATTGGATCACGTATCGAATGAACAATGCGCAGTCCTATCTCATCGGAAGCGGAGGCTATGAGGGATCATGGCTGCAACTTTCACACATGCCATTTTCTGAGAGTAAAAGATTCCAACTCGGTATTGGAGGCAACAGTGTGAACTGCAACTACGGACTCGGCGGATGGTTCGCGTGGGAAGGTGCTATTCTCGGGCAATCCGTAATGGGAATGTCTGGAGATCTCGTCGTGGATTTGGGCTCAGATGTCGCAATTGATGTTCCATGTGGATCTGAATTTGCCGCTATTTTCTACAATGCATTGAATCCAGATTCTGGAGATTTTACCGAAGCTGTGCAATTCACCTACACCGCTGATACTGTGGCGCCAACCATGGAGACCACATGTGAAAACTTTGTGAGCTTGTGCTATGATGTGAATAATGGTGTGTCTCTTCCTGATCCTTGCTCCTTTGAAGCAGACAATTGCGGTGGTGCGCTCGAGATTAGCGTCACCGAAGTGGTTTTGAGCGGTGACCCCGACGCAGGCGACTCCAGTCCATTCGAAATTGAACGCAATTACGAAGCCATGGATTGCAGTGGAAACACGTCCACATTTACTCAGACATTGACTTTCGATGGAGAAGATTGCGCAAACCCTGAGGGTCTTCTCGACCACTTAACCGCTTTTTCTTCAGAACCAGCAACAACGTACGATTTTGCTTTCACACCAAATGAGTGGACACGTCTGTCATCGGACCGAAATGCCAGTCGTCTTTCGCCCAATCCCACCTCAACTGCTTCTAAGCTCATACTGAAGGGCTCAGAATCGGCCAACATTGTGGTTCGTGTTTTCAACCTCGCTGGTATGGAGGCAATGCCACCGATTCAGCGATCTGGGAACGAGAATAACTCCTTCGATGACATCACCTTGAACGGCGTTCGACTCATTCCAGGCTGTTATCTCGTTCGTGTTGAATCTGAAGGAGCGGTGGAAACGTTGCGCTGGGTGATCACCCGCTGATCCATTCATGGCCCTCACGCAACCCCTGCGACCACTGCTATGACTTTGTCGTGTAACTTGCTTTACAAATTCATAGGTATGCCTTTTTTCAGCCGTCTTCTACTCGCTTCTTTCACTCTCATCACATGTGCAGTTTTCAATACCTCTGATGCCCAAGTTGACTATGAGGGAGGATTTCCTTATAACCCTGACAGTGATAACAACGGCACCATTGAGGTCAACGACTTATTGGTTTTCCTGCCTTTTTACGGAGCCAATTTCAATGCCGATGGAGTCATTCCCATCGCGTACGGTGGTACCGGCGCCACTTCTGCACTGGCAGCGAGGGACTCGCTCGGCCTCACAAGCATTCAGGACAGCCTTTATTCAGGTGCAACGTATGCTTGGATCAATGGTTCAGCTCGAATCATGAGTCGATTCGCTCAAGGTTTTGCAGTATCAGCAACTGGGCTATACGCCCATGCCTCCGGCACAAATGTCACGGCAAGTGGTGCCTACAGCAATGCCCAAAACAGGCTTACAGTCGCAAGTGCAACGTGTTCAAGCGCAGAAGGAGAAGGAACCACAGCGAGCGGCACCGCCTCGCACGCAGAAGGGATGTTGAGCACAGCTACGAGCCTCACTTCTCACGCTGAAGGATACAATACCGCTGCAACAGCCAACTACAGCCACGCAGAAGGCTATGGAACCAGCGCCGAGAGCACTGCAGCGCACGCGCAAGGCTACCTCACAACAGCTTCCGGTTTGTATGCGCATGCAGAAGGCCGACAGAATGAAGCCAGCGGTAATTCTGCACATGCAGAAGGACAAGCAAGCGCTGCCTCTGGAGACGTTGCACACGCGGAAGGATTCGGGTGCACAGCATCCGGATACGCAAGCCATGCTGGGGGATTCGAATCAACAGCCAGTGGATTATACAGCCGAGCAGTAGGCCGGTCCACCCTAGCGTCTGCGTCGAATGCCTTCGCAAGTGGGTTTGGTGTGGTTGCAGATCAGGAGAACGGCGCTGTCTTTGGTCAATTCAATGCCTCCGGACAGGAAAATCTTCTGCTTGTAGTTGGAAATGGCAGCGACAATGCAAATCGTTCCGATGCCTTTACAGTCTCCAACCAAGGCGACGCGACCATTCATGGAAATGCAAGTATTCTCGGTGATCTCAATGTCAATGGAATCGAAGTAGCTGCGGTTCTCACTGAATTACTCGGCGCCGTTGATTCACTACAAAGCACAATCACACAACTGCAAGCGCAAATCGAGATTCTCAATGACGGAGAGTGACCTCCGCAATCAGAGCGATAAAAACAGTGCAAAAACAAAAGGCTTGAAAAGAAAGAATCCTTGAGACAAGTCCCAAGGATTCTTATGCTAAACGTTCCCCGACCAGGACTCGAACCTGGAATAACGGCACCAAAAACCGGTGTGTTACCATTACACCATCGGGGAATGCCCTGCAGCCTACGCCACAATCGCGAGCGCAAAGATAAAAAGGATTTTCTGAATTTGTATGCAATCAACACACTCTAATTATCTTGGAGCCATGGAGCAATTGCAAAATCTTATTGGAGGAGAACTTCGGGGTGCGATAAACGGTGAATGGTTAGATAACATTGAACCTGCTACCGGTAAGGTTTACAGTCAAATTCCTCGGTCAACAACTGCAGATGTGGCCTTAGCTGTTGAGGCCGCTGAAAAAGCATTTCCAACGTGGTCAGCTGTTGCTTTTGCCGAACGAGCAGCGTGTCTTCGACGCTGGGCAGAAAAAATCGCTCATCATTCCGAAGCTCTTATTCGCGCTGAATCAAAGGACAATGGCAAGCCCATTTCACTCGCCGCTGCCGTCGACATTCCACGTGCGCAACAGAATCTAGAATTCTTTGCTGGAGCCATCGAACACTTTGCCTCAGAAGCACACATACCCGCAGATGCTTCACACATTCATTACACACACCGCAAACCCATTGGAATTGTCGGCTGCATATCGCCTTGGAACCTGCCCCTCTATCTGTTCACTTGGAAAATTGCCCCCGCTATTGCCGCTGGCAATTGCGTGATCGCCAAACCTTCGGAAATCACCCCCTTCTCTGCATACATGCTCTCTCAGTGGGCTGAAGAAGCCGGAATTCCTAAAGGGGTGTTCAACGTCGTGCATGGGCTCGGTGCCGAGGCAGGACAAGCCATTGTCGAACATCCTCAGATCAAAGCGATTTCCTTTACAGGGGGAACCGCAACAGGCGCACACATTGCAAGAACAACCGCTTCACAATTCAAAAAGCTCAGTTTAGAACTCGGAGGTAAAAATCCTGCAATCATTTTTGCCGACTGCGACTTTGATCAAGCGTTGGCCACGACCATTCGATCTTCTTTCGCCAACCAAGGTCAAATTTGCCTGTGTTCGTCTCGCATCCTCATTGAAGACTCAATCTACGATCGATTCAAAACAGCACTCGTGGAAAAAGTCCAGCGCATGCAGGTTGGAGATCCTCTTGAAAAAGAAACCAAAATGGGCGCTGTTGTATCAGAAGCTCATCGCGACAAAATCTTGCTTAGCATTGAAAAGGCAAAAGAGGCCGGAGGTGAAATTCTATGTGGAGGTTCGGCCGCAACACCGCCCAATAAGCGTTGCACCGCGGGTTTCTTTGTTCAGCCCACAATCATCGAAGGGCTAGGTCCGGAATGCGAAATTAATCAAGAAGAAGTGTTCGGACCTGTAATCACGTTGCAACGCTTCAGTGGTGAAAGTCAGGCCATTGCCCTCGCCAATGATTCAAAGTATGGCCTCGCCGCGACCATCTGGACTCAGAATATTGGCAAAGCACATCGAACTGCTTCTTCCATTGAAAGCGGTATTGCGTGGATCAATTGCTGGCTCGTTCGAGACCTTCGGACGCCATTCGGTGGCGTGAAGTCGAGCGGAGTAGGACGAGAGGGGGGATTCGAGGCTTTGCGCTTCTTCACAGAACCACAAAATGTGTGCTTACCGACACAGACGGCTTAGGACCAGATGATTAATTTCGATTCCCAAAAGAATCGTAGTGCCCAACACCAACCTTATTACCGTTGGTGAAGAACCAACCAAGGGATTTTTCTATCCAAGAAGAAGCGCTGCGTAGGATGATAATCATGGTGCTGTAGTTATCACAAATATAGTGTTGAATAAACACGTTATCAACGAAAGATGTTTCAAAAATATTTTTCACCCTCGTAATTTAATGTTCATGAAACGTTAGGTTTAGAGGCTATTCCCGATACTAACACGATGAAAGCTCCATTCTACCCGACGATTCTCTTTTTCTGTTTTTTTCTGTTCAATGGATGTGTCACCTTGAAGCAATTCGACGAATTGCAATCTGACTTCGACAAAGTTCAAAATGAAAATCGAATGCTTGCGCTCGAAGGACAAGATGGAGAGATTGAACGACGAGAAATGACCGGGCGAATCACTGTTCTAGAAGAAAGTCAACGCAATTTGATTGCAGATACGACACGGATTGGACGACAAATACGTCAAGGCGAAGCTGAAATTGCCCGGCTTGAAGAATTAAATGATGTTCTCAACTCTGAAAGTTCTTCTCGTATGGCAGCCATCAACAATGAGAATCGTTCGCTGCTTGAAGACCTCAGCCGTTCGCGCACAGAATTGCAGCAACAAGAGGACGCATTGAATGAATTACGTTCCAATCTTGAATCGCGAGAGAAAGAGTTGAGTGATCGATCGAAACGCATTGCTGAACTTGAAGGGTTGCTTGTTTCGCGCGATGCGGCAGCAGAGGCACTCCGAAGCCAACTTGCCAATGCCTTGCTCGGTTTTGCCGATAAAGGGTTGTCTGTAGAGCAACGAGATGGCAAGGTCTATGTAAGCTTGGAAGCCCAGTTGCTTTTCCCTTCAGGAAGCACCGCCATCAACGCAAACGGCAAGCAAGCACTGCAGGACTTGTCCGCCGTCATTAGCCAGCAATCCAACTTGGAAATCATCGTTGAAGGACATACCGATTCGGACCAGTTACGTTCAACTTCCGTCCCCCGTAACAATTGGGAATTGAGTGTTCTGCGCTCTACAGCTGTCATTGAAATCCTAAAGGCTTCAGGAGTAGCGCCAGAAGTATTGACCGCCTCTGGTCGCAGCGAATATCATCCCATAGATGTTGACGACAAGGCGCGGAACCGCAGGATTGAAGTGGTACTGGCGCCTAATTTGGATGCCCTCTTCGAACTCATCCGTTCAGACGAGTAAAACTCGGTTGCAACAAATCAATTGATTTGCATCTGAAATGCGCCCTGGGCAATGTTCATGCTCTCGCCTGACATCCCCAAAACAGACCCCATGAAGGTGCCGACGATGAATCCGCCGGAAACGGCATCGACATATGCGATGTTTACCGTTACACCACCGCCAAAGTTTGTGCTGTAAGCGTTCGCTGCTGGATCAGCATATGAACACGAAGAACCCGATGCTGCAGTGCATTGGACTTGAGATCCTGCGATCCAACCTGCCAGGGGCACTTCCATGACCAAGGCCAACCCAGCACCCGTTAAAGTCAAGCCGGTAAGCGTGATCGTCGTTCCGTCGAGATCTGCAGACAATCCTGTTTCTCCAACGAGTGTAGTTCCGTTGGCTTTCCAAGTCAAAACAGTTTCGCATTCAGGGCAGTAATCCCCACCACAGTCAATGTATAATTCGTCCCCATCCATCAAGCCATTTCCACAATTCACTCCATCGGGACATGGTCCACAAACGATGTTTGGATTTTCACAAGCGATGTAAATATTTGACTCGTAATTGCCTCCGCAATCGACGGCAACTTCATCTCCGTTCATCATTCCATCGCAGCAGGTTGGACAGGGCTCGCAATCAGGACCACCACAATCAACAGCTTGCTCGTTTCCATTCAACAAACCATCTCCGCACAGCTCTCCACAGGCAACTCCTGTGTCTCCTCCGCAATCGATGCCAGACTCACCAGGATCTTGGACACCGTTGAAGCTGGGGTCGCAAGGACCACATTCACCGCCACAATCCACCCACGTTTCTCCGAGCAAAGCGTCATACTGTCCGTTTTCGCACGGATCACATGCTGGACAAATTGATCCCCCGCAATCGACTAACTCTTCTCCGTTGTTCAAAATCCCATCGTAACAGTTTTCAGGAATGAGATTATCATCATTCAAACAACCGCTGCCAACGGCAAGCATTAATAGCAAGGCAGAAGCAAAAGTGAATTTTAGAGATTTCATTTTCGTAAATGGATTATGACAGAACATTTCGAATTCATTGCCCTAATTTAGGCAGTGCAAGATAAGTTGAACACAATTACCCTTCGACCTTTTCCTTCGAATCGATGAGGAAACGATTGAACGCAGACTAAAAACGGCATCCACCGTCCATTTATCATGACCGCAACTCAACAATTGAACGATAGCTCTTGGGTTATCAAACAACAGCCAAACCGGGAGGAAGTTGTGCAGTTGATGGAAAACGCAGGACTCACGCCTTTGGTTGCTTCCCTCCTGATTCAAAGAGGTTTGAAGGAGCCCGAAGAAGTCTTAGGGTTTCTAAATCCTGCCTTGTCTGCGATGCATCATTCAATGTTGATGAAGGACATGTTGGAGGCTGTAAATCGTCTCCATCAGGCAATCGAAGACGAGGAGCGTATTTTGATTTACGGTGATTACGATGTGGATGGAACCACCTCTGTTGCAATGGTAGCTAGCTACCTCGAGGGCGTCGGCGGGCAAGTCGAAACCTACATCCCCCATCGGTACAACGAAGGTTACGGCGTGAGTATGGAGGGGGTGCGTTACGCTTCTGAAAATCGATTTTCTCTGATGATCACATTGGACTGTGGAACCAAAGATTTTGAACCCTTGGCCGATGCGTCTGAACGCGGAATTGATGTCATTGTTTGCGATCATCACTTGCCGGAGAGTCAACTGCCTGCAGCTTATGCCGTGCTGAACCCAAAGAGGTCGGACTGTCCCTATCCCTTCAAAGAGTTATCTGGATGTGGTGTGGCTTTCAAACTGCTTCAGTCACTCGCTCACCTGATGGATCTGCCCGAGAGCGGGATCTATGAAGAACTCGACCTCGTCGCGATTAGCATCGGAGCAGATCTCGTTGAACTGCAAGGCGAAAATCGCATCATGGCATCGCAAGGATTGAAACAACTTCGGAAGCGCCAAAGACCCGGAATTTTAGCCTTGTTGCGAGCTGCCGACATTCATCAAGCTCCCCAAACCATTCGTGATATCAGCTTCACGCTTGGGCCGCGAATCAACGCCGCTGGGCGCATGGATCACGCCCAACGGGTGGTGGATCTTTTGATGGAGAAAAGGGAATCCAGGGCAGCAGAGGTCGCGCGGGAAATTGAAGAAATGAACCAACAAAGACGGGAGGTTGACGAAAAAACTACGGCCGACGCCTTGGCTCAACTTGAAAAAAGCGACACAGGACCATTTGTAAACATCGTGCATGGTCGGGACTGGCATCGCGGTGTAGTCGGTATTGTCGCGAGTAGAATGATTGAACAACGCTACCGACCTTCCATTGTTCTATCTGAAGAAGATGGGCACTTGATCGGAAGCGCCCGTTCCGTTGACGGAATCGACATCCATCATGCACTCGAAGAATGTTCAGATCTGTTGCAGCAGTTCGGTGGTCATACCATGGCCGCAGGATTAAGTCTCAAAATTGAACAGTTGGCTGAATTCAAAATCCGTCTCAACCAAGCCATCGCCAAGCAGTCAAATGATGTCCTTCCCAAACCAATTGTGCGTTGTGATCGGGAAGTGCACATCGGTGAACTCTCGCTAGAAGCGTGGAAAGAGTTGCAACAACTGGAACCTTTTGGACCGGGCAATCCGACCCCTGTTTTCATCCTGAGAAATGTGGTTTGTGTCCGTCCTCCTCGGACCATCGGCAATCAAGGCCGCCATTTAAAAATCACAGTCAAAGATCCCGAAGGAGACTTCCCTACCATCGATGCCATCGGCTGGAATATGGGAGAGCTAGCTCCTCACATCAAACAAGACATGCCCGTGGACATTGCGTTCACTTTGGTAAAAAACACTTGGAAGCCGCGCGGATGGCAAAATCGAACGGAACTCAATCTGCACCTCAAGGCCATTCGAAAAGCAGGCACAGACCCCGCTGCTACTTGAAAAAGCGCCTCGTTAGCTTTCGGAAGTGCTGATCGCCCCTGAACGCAGATGCAAGTCGCGCTGAGGAAACGGAATGACGATCTTGTTTTGTCGAAAAGCGTCGTTTATTTTGAAGCGAACATTGCTGGAAATCAGCATGCGATTCCAAGGCTCAGAAACCCAAAAGAAGACGCTAAACTGCAAACCCGATTCTCCAAAATCGGTGAATAAAACACCCACTTGATCTTTTCGAATGACGGCCTGTTCGCTCACTGCTGCCTTTAGAAGAATGGCTTTGACCTGATTGACATCCGTTCCGTAGGCAACGTTGACGTCAATTCTCAGCATGCTTGCCTCGTCACCCTGAGTGAAATTTCTTACGGTCTGGCCCGAAATCAGGCCATTTGGCATGACAATCAAATTACCAAAACGAGTGACCACCCGCGTCGAACGCAGATCAATCCTTTCGACTCGAACCAACATGCCATCCACCTCCAGCTCATCACCCACTCGAACACCACCCTCGAACAGAAGCACAAATCCTGAAACAACATCATTGAAAAAATTCTGCAAACCGATTCCTACACCGACCAACAATGCCGCTGAACCAAACCACAACGCCTGTAGATCCACCCCTGCTGTTTCCAAGGCAATGATTGTCCCCAGCGTGTAGATGACCGTGCGCAACAATCGCATGATCATGAATCGCGTCCCCTCCTCCATGCTCGAACTTTTAAAAATTCGACGCAATGCGGCTCGAACTGTCCAGAAAACAATCTGCGCCAATGACAGAACCGCCAGAATTTGAAGCATCGAGCCCAGGGTGAAGTGATGATCACCCAATTGAAAGCCTGAACTTAGAATTTCCTCCATTGGTGCGGTTTTACGGTAGAATAGCAACCCCAAAATAACTCGCAATCTTTGCCTTTTGAACGTCCAAGATCTTCCGTCTCTCAAGCAACTCTCTCAAACCAATCACTGCCGCCTCCTCGCCGTTGTTGATGGCCTCAGTAAGTCCCTCCATCTTCACCTGCATATCGCGGCTTTCGATGCGGTTCTGATTCAACTTCAAGTGATGCAGTGTATCCATCAGTGCTTTCTTCAAATGATCAACCTCTCGCGCAGGATAAATCTGGTGCACCTCCCCCCAGCGCTCGCTGACCTTATCCTTTTGAACCACGGCGTCCGCAACAAAGGCTTGAAGGGTAGAGTCCTCATGCTTTAAAAATTGATCCATTTCTGGAATTTTTTGTTCTTCCAAAGCATTCTCAAAAATCGTCCAAATGGATTCGCATACCGCCTGATGAAAGCCCACTTCTAATCCCTCAAAGTGATGCGATGCAAACTCGACAAACGTAACATTGACGAAGTCTGAGTCGGTCTTTTTAGTCTCATCCTCCGCTTCCTCCTCAATCTGGATGGTTTCGGATCCGTAAAGCAACAACAATCGAATCAAATCAGCTTCCAAAACGTTCCGATGCGCAATCAACGGGTCATGCTCGACCGTTTGACCTCGTTGTTCTTCAAGCGGGTGCTGCTGACTCCAATCTGCAGGTACCTGAAGGTTAGGGGGAGCATTTGACGGAGCACGCGAGTCCAGTCCTTTTCGCTGACGAAAGGCCTCTCGCTGCTCGGCTTTTTGTTGGTCGAGCAACCGCTGCCGCTGAATTTTATTCAGTTCAAGCTGCAGCAAGTCCTCGGACATGGACAATTCCCCCGCAGCCAATTTCAGGTAAACTCCCTGCTGGATGCCATCGGGAATTGCTGCAATCGACTCAATGATGCTGTGAATCATCTCTGATTTGAGCACCGGATCATCTCCTGCTTCGCGTGAGAGCAATTCCAACTTGAACGCCACAAAGTCCTTGGCTTCGTCCCGAATGTGCCTTTCCAGCGTTTCTGACGGCACTTTTTTGCTGAAGCTATCAGGGTCATCACCGTCTGGAAATAAAACCACTTGGACATTGAGCCCTTCGGCTAACAATAAATCCGTACCGCGAAGGGAGGCGCGGATTCCCGCGTCGTCACCGTCAAACAAAACAGTTACGTTTTTGGTGTAACGCCGGATCAACTTGATCTGGTCCACCGTCAATGCTGTGCCACTGGATGAAACGACGTTTTCAATGCCCGCCTGATGCATGGCCATAACGTCCGTATAGCCCTCCACCAAAAGCACCCGATCCTCCTTGGTAATCGCCGGTTTTGCCAGGTGCAGACCGAATAAAACCTTTCCCTTGTGATACAACGGACTCTCTGGACTGTTGAAATACTTCGCGATTTTCTTGTCGCTCCGAAGCGTCCGACCTCCAAAAGCGATGGTTCTACCCGTGGCATCTCGGATTGGGAACATGACTCTTCCCTTGAAGAAATCCCAAGGTTTTCCCTCGGTTTCTTTGACCAAGCCCAACGTCATCAGTCTTTCCTTGGAATAACCCGCATCCAAAGCTGCCTGGCTCATAGCGTCCCATGAATCGGGACAATATCCAATTTTAAACGTATCGAGAACTGCCTTCCGAAAACCACGACCCTCGAAATAAGACAGTGCAATGGCCTTGCCCTCTTCCGTTGCATGCATTTGATCTGATAACCACTTTTGCGCCCATGCATTCAAAGCCAGCAAACTCTCTCGCTCCGTTCGCGCTTGATGCTGCTCCGGTGTGACTTCCTCTTCTTCAATCTCAATGCCATACCTCTGGGCCAACTGTTTGATTGCTTCGGGAAAGCTCAGCTTCTCCAATTCCATTAAAAAAGTCACCACACTCCCTCCTTTTCCGCTGGAAAAACACTTGAAAATTCCCTTCTCAGGTAAAACGTAAAAAGACGGTGTCTTCTCGTTTGTAAATGGGCTCAATCCACGGAACGAACTGCCCGATTTTTTGAGTTCCACATAATCTCCAACCACCTCTTCAATCAAGGCGGTCTGCATCACCAAATCGACGGTTTGAGCAGGGATCATGTTCAGGACTTAAGCGGAAAGTAAATGTACGGATTTCACTTGGCACATTCTAGAATAGGCAGCGCAAATAACACGCTTGACTCACATTTCAGCGCTTTGAAAAGCAAAACATTGCATCCGACACCAGTGCATGAGAAGTGTTAAGGCTTGTTGAATTTTCGTTTTGAAGGCATCTTGGAGGCCTGTCAGTGTAACTTTACCCTAACGCGATGAAAAAAAAGAAACCGTTTGTCTTCCCGTGGTTCGCTGGCGCAATGGTCGTTGCTTTGGTCACAATGAGCACGGTTCAAATTGTCTGGTTGCGTTCTTCGGTGAAGATGCGACAGCAAATTTTCGACGATAATGTTCAGCACTCGTTGAATCAGATTTCTGAAATGCTCACGCGGCCATCCGCAGACATGCTTCAAATCGATCTGGAAGGCATTTCCGAAACCAACGAAAGCGGTCTGCTCAGGCAGCCATCTGGCTCAGGAACAAGCCTCAACAAAGCTGAAACACGGATGCTAAATCGAGTGGAGGCACTACAAATCGATAGCCTCATTCCCGTTATCCTCGCAGCCCACGGCATCGAAATCCCTGTCATTGTCTCTGTCTTTGATCGATACGGACAGCCTGTAAAACTGCTTGACGAAGATGACGGTTTTCGAGAAGCGCTCGAAACAACGCCTTATCAATCGACGATCGAAGCATTGAACTTGCGCATTCACTTCCCCAAAATGAATCGGTATTTACTGCACGAGCTTCTCGCGCAGTTTGCCCTGACTGGCCTCATGATTGCCATATTAGCATGGGGGTTTTTCTCTGCTGTCACAGGAGCATCAAGAAACAAGCGAATCGACCGCATCCGTCGCGACCTGATGAACAACCTCACGCACGAGCTCAAAACTCCCATCAGTACAATTGGACTTGCCTCTGAAGCACTCAAAGACCCGGATATGCAAAAAAATCCGGAAAGCTTCAATTACTACATTGGTCTGATTCACGAAGAAAACAAGCGCTTGGGGATGCTGGTTGAAAATGTGCTTCAGGCCAGCTTGGCAGAGTCAGGGAAAATGCAACTACACATGCAGACCCTCAACGTGCACGAACTCATCCGAGAGGTGCTGAAAAACGTCGCCATACAAGTTCGAAAACGGGGCGGCAAGGTGGATTTGGAACTGGACGCAGATTCCGCTCTTGTCTACGCTGATCGCACCCATTTGAGCAACGTTGTTTTCAACCTGATTGACAACGCCTTGAAGTATGCAGATGGCGACCTACGTTTGAAAATTTCTTCCCGTGAGACAACAGAAGGAGTGGAATTGCGTTTTCAAGATAATGGGATTGGCATTGCCAAGGAACATTTAGGCAAGGTATTTGATAGATTGTATCGTGTCCCTACTGGGAATGTTCACGACGTAAAAGGTTTTGGGCTGGGCTTGAGCTACGTGAAAACTGTGGTCGATCGGCACAGAGGAACCATCAGCGTCGAGAGCGAACCTGGTAAAGGCAGCGCATTCATTTTGAACTTGCAAAGGGAAAAACTGACGGATTAAATCTGAAGAAACAATCAAGAATGAGCGATTCAAACCAACTCAGCATATTGCTATGCGAAGACGACCCCAATTTGGGGCGTTTGCTCTCGGACTACCTCAAAGCAAAGGGCTTTGAAACCATCTGGGCCAAAGACGGTGTCGAGGGATTGAAAGAATTCCACCGCAATGCCTTTGACTTCATCATTCTTGATGTCATGATGCCGCGCAAGGACGGATACCAGGTCGCCGAGGAAATTCGGAGAGAAAACAAGCACCTGCCCATCCTTTTCTTGACTGCTCGTTCCACCCAAGAAGACACCCTCGAAGGTTTCAAAGTTGGAGCCGATGACTACATGACCAAACCATTCAGCATGGAGGAGCTTTTGGTCAGAATTCAAGCGATTTTGAGGCGCAGTGCTGCACTTCCTGACGGCGAAGAAAAAGTCGGTGACATTGCTATCGCCTCCTTTCAGTTCGATTACAACACCCAAATGTTGCGACGAAAAGATGGTTCAGAGCAGCGCCTCACCACGAAGGAAAATGAGCTTCTCTTTCTGTTGTGCAAGCACCGAAACAACTTGCTTGAACGCACCTACGCGCTCAAGTCCATTTGGGGAGACCCCAACTATTTCAATGGCCGGTCCATGGATGTTTACATCGCAAAGTTGCGGCGTCATTTGAAGCCTGATGAAAGCATCCAAATCCTGAACGTTCACGGAAAAGGTTTCAAGATGATTGTGCCGGAATAAGCAAATGGCTCGGGCCGGCATTGGGATCTCAGGGATTCTCAAAAGTGCTCCGCCCAGCCCAGCGAACGCAGGCCTTTGCGCATTGGAATGCATCCCCAAAACAATCTCTAGCACGCAACAAGGTCAACTCGACCGGGTAACTCACACAATTCCAGTACGTTTCACCATCCATTGAATTACGGTGGACAATTGCAAAACACGTTGTCTTTCCGCGTACAAAGCCGTAGATTTGCATCCCTCTAATGGCTTGCTAACGTGTCCCATATGTTGAAAATTCTCGCTGGTTCTAGCTCCACTGCCTTTGGTGAACAAGTCGCTGCCGCTTTTGGCGCTGAGTTGGTACCTGTGAAAACAACCAAGTTTAGCGACGGTGAATTCACCGTTAGCATAGAAGAAACGATCCGAGGAAAAGAAGTTGCGATTGTCCAATCCACCTTCCCGCCGACCGACAACCTCATGGAATTGCTGCTGCTGATTGATGCAGCGAAACGAGCAAGTGCAAAACGCATCATCGCCATCATTCCGTACTTTGGTTTTGCACGACAAGACCGCAAGGACAAACCACGTGTGGCGATTGGGGCAAAATTAGTGGCCAACCTCCTCACGGCTGCTGGTATCGATCGTTTAATGACCATGGATCTCCATGCAGACCAAATTCAAGGGTTCTTCGAAGTTCCCGTTGATCATTTGTACGCCAGCGCTTTGTTTGTGCCTTATCTCCAAGAGATGAACACAGGCAATCTTTGCATCGCCACGCCAGACACAGGAGGAACCAAACGTGCCAACTCGTACGCAAAAGCCCTTGGGGTGGACATGGCCATTTGTTACAAGCAGCGGAAAGTCGCGAATCAAATCGAAAACATGACCGTGATCGGTGACGTTTCGGGCAAAGATGTGATTTTAGTCGATGACATGTGCGACACAGCCGGCACCCTCACCAAGGCTGCTTCACTGATGATGGGTCACGGTGCGCTCTCCGTGAGAGCGCTCTGCACCCATGCTGTTTTGAGCGGTCCGGCATACGAACGAATAGCCAATAGCGAGCTCACGGAATTGGTCGTAACCGACAGCATTCCTTTGGATCAAACTAAAAATACAGACAAAATCAAGGTCATTTCTGTCCATGATTTATTTGCGAAAACTTTAACCTGTCTGGTGGAAAATCGTTCCATCAGCGACACTTTATTAATTCAATAAATATGAAAACTGCTTCATTGAGCGGCTCTTCACGAGAGAGCGTAGGAAAGAAGGATGCTTCACAACTCCGACTAAACAACCGAGTACCGGCTGTGTTGTACGGAGGTGGTGAACAAAAGCACCTGTCCATTGCCGAATTGGATCTTTCCAAGATCATCGTCAATCCAGATGTGTTCCAAATCGATTTAGATGTCGACGGAACAGTTCACAAATGCATCATTCAAGAAGTTCAATTTCACCCGGTGACGGAGCGAATTGTACACGTTGACTTGTTGCAAGTTATTGACGGGAAAACCGTCCGTGTAGAGCTCCCATTGCGCACGACCGGAACTGCACAAGGTGTGATCGACGGTGGTCGTATTCAGATGTTGTTCCGACGACTTCCCGTAAGCGGATTGATACAAGACCTACCTGAGGCAATCACAGTAGACATCAGCGACTTGGTCATTGGTTCCAGCGCTCGTGTCCGAGACATTGAAGTGCCAAACTGCAAGGTGTTGCTCAATGAGTCAGCGCTACTTGTAGCTTGTAAGCGAACACGTGCAGCTATGTCAGCGGAGTCTGAAGAAGAAGTTGCTGACGAGGCTGAAGGCACTGAAGAAGCAGCTGCTGAATAATTTTCTCCAATGAAAATTGGAGCTGATTTTATCTGCTCAAAATGAAATACCTCATCGTAGGACTCGGAAATCCCGGAGCTGAATATGAGGAAACCCGACATAATATTGGGTTTAAGGTGGTGGACACCATCGCTCGGATCAGCGGTGCTTCTTTTGAAGTAGCGCGACTGGGGGAGGTGTCCACCGTCCGTTTCAAGGGACGCAGCCTGATTCTACTCAAACCTTCCACATTCATGAACCTGAGCGGAAAAGCTGTCCGGTATTGGATGGATGCTGAAAAAATTCCGCTCGATCGAGTGCTCATTATTACCGACGACCTCGCCTTGCCCTATGGAACCCTTCGACTTCGTGGGAAGGGAAGTGGCGGAGGACACAATGGCCTTGGTGACATTGAACGAGTATTGGGACACTCCAAATACAGTCGGCTCCGCTTTGGTATCGGTGCTGAATTTTCGAAAGGTCAACAAGTCGACTACGTATTGGGAAAGTGGACGGACAAAGAGATGGAGACGCTTCAAGAACGATTGGAACGCTCTTCAGACTTGGCAAAATCCTTCGCAGCCATTGGTCTAGAGCGCACCATGAACTTCTTCAACAACACTTGATCACTCGTAAAGGTGATTGTTACTGATGTAGTTCAACACCTTGTCGTGCAGCAAGTAACGAATGTCTTTTTGATCCGTGATGGCCTTGCGAAGGTAGGTCGATGAGATGCTAATCATTGGCGCATTGCACCACTGAATGTTCTTGTGATTGCGGGGAATAACATCTCCGGGCTTTGCAGCAGGGACATCCGGTGTGTCCTGATCAGAGGACCGGCGTGGGTAAACCAAAATCCTGTGGTTTTGAACGAGCTCCCAATGGTCTCTCCATGAGTGCAAACGTTCAAAATTATCTTCCCCGATGATCAAGCTGAACTCCACTTCAGGATACTCAGCACGCATGTAACGCATGGTAGCTGCTGTATAATTGGGTTGTGGTAAGTCAAACTCCGCATCACAGCCATGCAACAATTCGTTCTCCGAAACAGCCAATAACACCATCTGCAACCGGTGTCTTTGATGAATCATTTCATGAGCACCCTTTTGCGGATTTTGCGGCGTCACGACAAGCCAGACTTCATCCAAATTGGTGTAAGTCGCCATATGATTGGCAATGACCAAGTGGCCCATGTGGATGGGGTTGAACGAACCAAAATACAGTCCAATTTTTCTTCCCGCATGATCTTTAACCTTGCTCATGGGTCAGTGTATAATGGAGTATTATCTACGTGTGATTTCGCCATTTCAATTGCCTCTTGGCATGCATCTTGCAGATTATCATTGACCAAGATGCGATCGAAATAAACGCTTTGCTCCCACTCCCAACTCGCCTTCTCCATGCGCTCCTTGATGCGTTCAGGACTCTCCGTGCCGCGTTGTTCCAACCGCATTTGCAACACCTCCATGCTCGGAGGTTGTACAAAAATCGACAAGGCTTTCGGTCCAAGTGCCTTCCGAAGCGCTATACCTCCTACGACGTCGACATCAAAAAGAACCGTTTTTCCTGCTTTCCACAGCCTTTCAAGCTCAGACTTTAAAGTACCATAATATTTCCCCGGGTACACCTCTTCCCACTCCACCAGTTCCTCCCGCGCAATGCAGGCTTGAAAAGCCTCAATCGTTTTGAAGTAATAATCGCTACCGTCCTGTTCGATGCCCCGAGGCTCGCGCGTTGTAGCGCTTACCGAAAAACCCAACGCCAAACCGCTGTGTTCCAATAAGTGCCGAACAATCGTCGTCTTTCCAGCACCAGAGGGGGCCGAAAACACAATAGCTTTTCCTTGTGATTCAGAGGGCATTCAGAACTTGTTCCTTGATTTTTTCCAACTCGTCTTTCATCTGGACGACAAAGCGCTGCATGTCCGCATCGTTGGCCTTACTTCCCAGTGTGTTGATCTCACGACCCATTTCTTGTGCGATGAAGCCTAATTTTTTCGCTTGACCCGCTGGCTGCTCCAGCACTTCAATGAAATAATTGCAGTGTGCCTTGAGGCGCACTCGCTCCTCAGAAACATCCAGCTTTTCGAGGTAAAAAAGAACCTCTTGTTCAAAGCGATTCTCATCCAAACGACCACGGTCTTGAATTTCGTCAAAGTTCGTTTGAATGCGTGAGCGTATTCGCTTGATTCGTTCATCGAGCAAGGGCCCAATCTTTTCCTCCATGTCAGCAATGTTGGCAACGTGTTTTCGGAAATCTGCTTCGAGCGTTGATCCCTCATGCACACGAAACGCTAGAAAATTCGACACCGCTTCGTCGATGAGTTGTTGGATTTCCTTCCACTCATCCGGATTCAACTCTTCCTTCCCTTGCTGCAATACATCAGGCAATCGCATGGCGACCTGCATCAATGACCCAGGATCGTTGTCATATCCACGCGACATGGAAATCGCCTCTAAATCTGCTAAATAAGCTGTGATGAGCGGTGCATTCAAATCCTTTCTTTCCACACCATCCGCAACATAGTGCAATGAAAGGTCGCATTTTCCGCGCCCAATAGCTTTCGACAGTGCCTTCCGCAACTCCATTTCCTTTTCTCGAAATGCAGAAGGCATCCGAACGCTCAAATCAAGTTGCTTGCCATTCAACGATCTAATTTCTGCGGTATACCGGCGGGTTCCAATCGTTGCAGTCGACTTACCGTATCCGGTCATAGAGTGAATCATGGGAGGGATTTTCGACAAAGATAAGTCCCCGTGACAAGGTGAAGTGAGGTGTACCTTTGTACTATGAGCAAAATGGATAAAATCCAAGCCCCTGTTGTCGATGACATGGCAAAATTTCAAGGGCACTTTAAACGCGCAATGCGCACCGAAGTCCCGTTGCTCGATCGCGTCACCCGGTACATCATCCGAAGAAAAGGAAAACAGATGCGGCCGCTTTTCGTGTTTTTAACCGCTCGTGTTGTTCTCGGAGAAAGTTCTACCGTTCTGCCTGAACGAAGCCACGTCGCTGCATCACTGATTGAATTGCTTCATACCGCAACCCTCGTGCATGACGATGTCGTTGATGAAAGCCCCTTGCGCCGCGGATTCTTTTCGATCCAAGCCCTGTGGAAGAAAAAAGTCGCTGTATTGGTGGGGGATTACCTGCTTTCACGGGGACTCCTCATGGCGGTGGATGCAGAAGCTTACGACTTATTGAAAATCACGTCGGAAGCGGTTCGGCAAATGAGTGAAGGAGAACTGCTCCAAATTGAAAAAGCACGTCGACTGGACATCACAGAGGAAGTGTATTTTGATATCATTCAGCGAAAGACAGCCTCTTTGATTGCAGCTTGTTGCGCCTGCGGCGCCGCCTCTGTCAGCGAAAACCCTGAGGCCACTGCCAACATGAAGAAATTCGGAGAATTGGTGGGGTTGGCATTTCAAATCAAAGACGACCTGCTTGATCTAGGAGATGGAGAGCGCATCGGCAAGCCCACGGGTGGCGACATTCGAGAACGCAAGATGACACTGCCACTGATCCACACATTAAATCAGGCAACGGCTAGCGAACGGCGACGGCTCATTCGGTTGGTCAAGTATCAAAATCAGAAAGATTCCGCGGTACAAGAGGTGATGAATGCAATCATCGACGGCCCTGGAATGGCGTACGCACGAAAAAAGATGACAGACCTTCGCGACGAAGCGATGGCACTGCTCGATGCATCGCCCAACTCCGAAGCAAAAACAGCGCTCATTGGTCTGGTTGATTACACCATAGAACGCAAGCGATGAAGTCGAGGAAAGTGTCAACTTTAGTTTGGTTGCTGTCCTGCCTTTGCTGGGTGTCGAGCTGCAACTCAGTCGATAAATCTCAGGGTGAATCCTCGGGTGAAAAATCAGAGATTGTCACCTCAGAGTGGCCTGACGGCGCACCGCGCCGAACCCTAGAAGTCGTGGACGGAGACACCGTATCCATTTCGATCTTCGATGCCAGTGGACAATTGACCAAATACGGGGAGTGGAAGAACTCCAAGCGCGACGGTGCGTCCCGCGCATTCTATCCCGACGGTACACTTTGGTCTGAACATACTTACAAAAACGGCACGCAAATTGGATCGTATCGAACATGGTATCCCAATGGCAGTCCTTTCATCGTTGGTCAATACGACGACCGAGGTAACCCCAGCGGAACCTGGCAATTTTTTGATGAAAAGGGCAAGTTGATGCAAGAACAATCCGGTGCGTCAATCCAACCTTGAATTCACATTGTAGCGGGGAAAACATGGTCCAGACCCCTTGAACATTGATCGATAATCCAAGGTAATTTTGTTGAGTGCAAATGCTCATGAACAATACGAACGTGTTTTCCCGCTTCAACGTCATCACCGCCATAGCGATGTGGATGATGCTGTGGTTGTCCATCGGATTGTCAATCACCGCCTCTGCCCAACCTGCGGAACTGAGTGCGTCGGAGCAATACGTCGAACAATGGGCAGATGAGGCCGTGTACCAAATGGCATTGCATGGAATCCCGGCGAGCATCACGCTGTCACAAGGCATTCTGGAAAGTGGCAACGGCAATAGTCAGCTCGCCATCAAATCCAATAACCATTTTGGCATCAAATGTCACGGAAAATGGACAGGAGATAAAGTTTACCACGATGATGACGCAAAAAACGAATGCTTCCGTGCTTATGAAAACGCCGCTGAAAGCTTTCAAGATCACAGTGAGTTTTTAAAGAAATCACGGTACGAAAGTCTTTTTGTGCTGGAGCCTACCGATTACAAAGGGTGGGCAAAAGGACTGAAGAAATGTGGCTATGCGACGAATCCAAAATATGCAAGCAAACTTATTGGCCTCATCGAACGATACGATCTTGAGCGATATGATGAAAAAGGACTGACCCTAGCTGCAGACCGAGCCGCTTTTGCTGAAACCAAAAATGCGACGGATCGACTCCAGCGAAATACCAAGCGCAATGTCAATGCCCGCGCAACGAATCCCCATAAATCCGGAGAAGTGCTCAGCGGTATTCGTTCCGTTCAACTCAGCGAAAACGAAATACGATACACCTTGGCCAATAGCGGTGATTCATACGAGTCGCTCGCAAAAGAACTCGACATGATGAATTGGCAGCTATACCGGTACAACGGAATCAAACGCAACGCAAAGTCGGCCCCCTATCGGCCAGCAGCTGGTGAAATGGTTTATCTGCAACCCAAGCGCATCCGAGGAAAATCCGATTGGTTGATCCTGCGGGACGGCGAAAGCATCTGGGAGGCTTCTCAGAGAAGCGGAGTTTCCGTCAAATCATTGGTGAGGAAAAATCGCCTCACTGAAGAGACCCCACTCCCTGAGTCTGGAAAACTATCCCTGAAATGGCGACTCACCCCAGAGGGCAAAATGCCCGGGTGGTTGCGCACGATTCGCGGCCTGAGCGGATAGAGTTCGACTTTTTTTCGTTGGCATTTTCTGTCCCATGTCAGTCGAACTAACTTAGCCCTGCAGTTTGTTTGCATTGCACAAACTGAATCGCACTAAAATTAGCCGGCATGCCATTCTATCAAAGCCTAGGAAACATCCCGAAAAAGCGGCACACTCAATTTGAACAGCCGGACGGGTCACTGTACCACGAACAGTTGTTTGGAACCATTGGGTTTGTTGGCATGAGTTCCTTGCTCTATCATCTTCGCCGACCCACCATGGTCAAGCGCGTAGGGAAATCCGTCAATGTCAAGCCTACTGCGGCCATTGAGAATAATTTGTTGAGCCGTAAGCTTGAAGGGTTTAAAGTGAAACCCTGTCCCGAATACTTGGCAAGTCGAACGCCGGTCCTTTTCAATGCCGATGTGACCATTTGGCTAGCGGCTCCGACGGCAAGCATGGCGGATGATGCGTTCTACAAGAATTCGGATGGAGATGAAGTGGTCTTTGTGCACGAAGGCGCTGGCGTGTTGCATACCATGTTAGGTAAAATCCCTTTTGATTCAGGTGATTACCTGGTCATCCCACGGGGAATCATCCACCGTTTCGTTTTCGCTTCGGATGCCAATCGCCTGTTCATCACGGAATCTGCACATCCAGTTTACACGCCCAAACGGTACCGCAATCATTTCGGACAGTTGCTTGAACACAGCCCTTTTTGTGAACGTGACATGCGCGCGCCCTCCGACTTGGAAACCTTTGATCAGGTTGGTGAATTCACCATACGCATCAAAAAACAAGGCCAACTGCACGATTACGTGTACGCCTCACATCCTTTCGACGTGGTAGGCTGGGACGGTTACCACTTCCCCTACGCCATGTCGATTCACGATTTTGAACCCATCACCGGTCGGGTCCACCAACCACCACCCGTTCACCAAACTTTCGAGACAGACGCTTTTGTGATTTGCAGCTTTGTGCCGCGCATGTATGACTACCACCCGAAGTCCATTCCAGCTCCATACAATCACTCAAACATCGATTCCGACGAAGTCTTGTATTACGTCGAAGGTGATTTCATGAGTCGAACAGGCATTGACCGAGGGTACATTTCGCTGCACCCTGCGGGCATTCCTCACGGCCCTCACCCCGGCACGTACGAGGGAAGCATTGGCAAAACCAAAACAGAAGAACTCGCTGTCATGGTCGATACCTTTCGGCCTCTTCAAGTCACAGCCGAAGCGCTCGCCATTGAACACGACGACTACCACCAATCTTGGCTCGACCCCGAGATGAAGGATTGAACCACATCCAAGCCACTCCATGCAAAATATCTCAGCATCCCTCGAAAAAATAGTCCCTGAAGCAGACGATTTTCTCCCGCTCCTCGGAACTGACCACATTGAACTTTACTGCGGCAACGCCAAGCAAAGTGCCTATTACTACATGATGGCCTGGGGGTTCGAACCCGTGGCATTTTCCGGATTGGAAACGGGCCGCAACGATGCCGTTTCGTACGTGCTTCAGCAAGATAAAATCACGCTGGTCCTAACGTCTCCGCTCAGTGCCGGCGGTCCAATCAATGATCACATCAACCAACATGGCGACGGCGTAAAAACGGTAGCCCTCTGGGTTGATGATGCCGCAAAAAGCTGGAAAGAAACCACCTCAAGGGGAGCTGTCAGCGTGTTTGAGCCTGAGACCCGAAAGGATCAGCATGGCGAGGTGGTGCTCAGCGCAATTGAAACCTATGGCGATACCATTCACGTCTTTGTAGAACGCAAAAACTACACCGGCGTCTTTTTGCCGGGTTATGAGGCCTGGTCACTGCCGACAGACATCAAACCTGTGGGGCTGAAGTATGTTGATCACATGGTCGGGAATGTCGGTTGGGGAGAAATGAACACGTGGGTTGATTTCTATGCGCGGGTCATGGGCTTCGCCCAGTTGATTTCATTTGATGACAAGGACATTTCCACTGAATACACGGCATTGATGTCCAAAGTGATGTCCAATGGCAATGGCCGCATCAAATTCCCCATCAACGAACCCGCCGAGGGTAGAAAAAAATCCCAAATCGAAGAGTACATCGATTTCTACAACGGTTCAGGGGTTCAGCACATCGCAGTAGCCACCTCCAACATCATCGAAACAGTGACGGAACTGCGCAATCGAGGCATTGAGTTCCTGCGTGTACCGAATTCATACTATGATACTGTTTTAGATCGCGTAGGTGCAATTGACGAAGACCTCGCGCCTCTCAGGGAATTGGGAATCCTCATCGACCGTGATGACGAAGGGTATCTCCTTCAAATTTTCACCAAGCCCGTGGTCGATCGCCCCACGATGTTTTTCGAAATCATACAGCGAAAAGGTGCCAAATCATTTGGCAAAGGAAATTTTAAGGCTTTGTTCGAAGCGATTGAACGAGAACAAGAATCGCGCGGAACCCTCTGAGCGGCCTGATGAACAAACCGCTCATTCGCATTGACAACTTGACCATCGCTTTCGGCGATCGTGAAGCCGTGCACAATGTTTCGTTTGAGATTGGAACTGCTGAAACGGTCGCTCTCGTTGGTGAAAGTGGTTCCGGAAAAAGCATCACAGCCTCTGCGATGATGGGATTGCTGCCCCAACATGCTCGGGTCGCAACTGGACAAATCATTCATCTGCCCAGTCAAACCACTTGGGTCGCCCCTCATCAATCTCCCACCTCTCCTCTCGGAAAAGGACTGAGCATGGTGTTTCAAGATCCCATGTCATCGCTGAACCCCTCCATGCGAATCGGTTGGCAAGTCGCAGAGTCTTTGATCGTGCACCAGCACATGAGCAAAACTGCTGCCAAGGCAGAAGCCATTCAATTGCTCGAGGAAGTGGAGCTGCCTGAACCTTCAGCACTGTTTGCACGATATCCCCACGAGCTCAGCGGCGGCCAAAAACAGCGTGTAATGATTGCGCTCGCCTTGGCGGCTAAACCAGATTTACTCATTGCCGATGAGCCCACCACTGCTTTGGATGTCACCGTACAAAATGCTGTGTTGATGCTGCTGAATCGACTCAAGGTGAGCCGGAATTTGGCCATTTTATTCATCACCCATGACCTGGATGTCGTTCGGGAAATTGCAGATTCGGTGCTGGTCATGCAGCATGGCAAGTTGGTGGAGCAAGGCGACGCAAAGACGGTCATGGATCATCCAAAGCACGAATACACTCAAGCGCTCATCGCCGCAAAGGATATTCCAACGAGGCCAATCAAAGCAAAAATTGGAAAGCCACTCGTGGTGGCTGCGCACGTAACCAAAAGCTATTCGCAGAAGAATAATTTTTGGGGAAGATCCGTCCGTCCATTCAAAGCCGTGGATGACGTGAGCATCACGCTGCGCGCAGGTGAGCGCGTCGGTCTCATCGGAGAAAGTGGCAGCGGTAAATCGACCCTCGGAAGGGCACTCATCGGACTTACAGCCATGTCATCGGGCCAGGTGACCATTGATGACATTCCTGTGGAGTACAATCGTCCCACATCCATGAAGCGCATCCGCCGGGACGCACAACTGGTGTTTCAAGATCCATACAGTGCATTGAATCCAAAAATACCCGTGGGAACGGCCATTGCTGAGGTTTATGAACACTTGGGGATGGACGCCAAATCCGCTGCTGATCAAGCGGTGAGTTTGATCCAAGAGGTGGGGCTGAATGCCGAAGATGCCAAACGATATCCGGGTAATTTCAGTGGAGGTCAGCGTCAGCGATTGGTGATCGCTCGAGCCCTTGCAGTCGAACCGCGGTTTGTGGTTTTGGATGAGAGCGTTGCGGCCCTCGACGTACAAATTCAAAGGGATATTCTGGATTTGTTGGCTAAAATCGGAGATGAACGAAACCTGACCTACCTCTTCATTAGTCATGATATTTCGGTCATTTCGTCGTTTTGCAACCGGTTACTCATCATGCACAATGGCCGCATTGTCGAACAAGGTCACACCCAAGATATTTTGGCGCGTCCGGAAAATGCATACACCCGGGAATTATTGGCAAGCCGACCGGGAAAAATTCCGTTGACAACTGCCTAAAATTCGTCCCCTCTGAGCCCAGTCATTTTGTAGATTAGAGGTCTCAATGCACCTTCACTTCCCATGTCTGATACGCTGATTCTACAAGATAAATCCGATGGCATACTGACCATCACCATTCAGAGACCTCAAGCACTCAATGCCTTGAATGCCGAAGTCATAGCGGCTTTGGCTGATGCAGTCGATGGCGCACAAACCGATGACGAAGTGCAAACAATTGTTCTCACTGGAAGTGGGGACAAAGCTTTTGTAGCCGGTGCAGACATCAAAGAATTCGCCGATTTCTCCAGCAAAGAAGGAAAAGCCCTCGCCAAGCAAGGACAAGACAAGCTATTCAATCGGATCGAGCGCAGCACCAAACCCGTGATTGCTGCGGTCAACGGTTTTGCGTTAGGAGGCGGACTCGAATTGGCTCTGGCATGCCACATTCGCATCGCATCAGACAATGCCCGAATGGGATTGCCAGAAGTGTCGCTAGGGGTTATTCCCGGATACGGAGGCACCCAGCGTTTGCCGCAAATCGTTGGCAAAGGAAAGGCCATGGAAATGATCTTATCCGCCAGAATGATCGGAGCCGAAGAAGCGGAATCTTGCGGTCTCGTCAATGCCGTAGTATCCCCGGAATCGCTCCTTGAAACAGCGAATAAAATGGCTCGTTCCATCATGAAGAATTCCCCCAAAGCCGTTTCAACAGCGATTCAAGCCGTACTGTCCGGCTATGAAGATGGGATCAATGGATTCGAGGCTGAAATCAATTGTTTTGGCGCGTCATTTGAAACCGAAGACTTCAAAGAAGGCACCCGGGCATTCATCGAGAAGCGGAAGCCAAAATTCTCTGGAAAATGAACGAACTCGCCAACGTCTTCATCCGCAACCGCTCGGGCCACCCCTTGCCGGAATATGCGACAATCGCCAGCGCTGGCCTGGATGTCCGCGCCAAACTCGAGCAACCGATGGTCTTGCAGCCAGGCGAATGGAAATTGATTCCTACTGGACTCTTTGTCGCCCTGCCCCTTGGAACGGAACTCCAGGTGCGGCCGCGCAGTGGTTTGGCTTTTAAGCATGGGATTACAGTGTTGAATTCCCCAGGAACAATCGATGCAGACTACCGCGGCGAAATTGGCGTTTTGCTCATCAACCATGGCGCCAAGCCATTTACCATTGAACATGGCGAACGAATTGCACAACTCGTATTGGCACGCTACGAGCAAATCAACTGGAAAGAAACTGAGAATTTACCCTCATCTGATCGCGGAACCGGTGGTTTTGGAAGCACAGGAACGCGATAACATCAACCCATGAACATCATCATTCCCATGGCCGGACGCGGCAGCCGCCTCCGCCCGCATACCCTCACCGTCCCGAAACCGTTGGTGCCTGTTGGCGGAAAGCCAATTGTCGAAAGACTGGCAGAAGATATCGTTGCAATGAGCTCCGAAAAAGTGGAGGAAATCGCCTTCGTCATTGGTGACTTTGGAGCCGAAACCGAACAACAACTGTTGGAAATCGCCGAACGTCTTGGAGCCAAAGGGCACATTTGTCATCAGGACGAACCTCTTGGCACAGCTCACGCCATTCTTTGTGGTCAGCAATGCCTCGAAGGCCCTGTAGTTGTGGCCTTTGCAGACACCTTGTTCCGAGCAGATTTCACCATCGACCCCACAGCTGACGGAGTCTTGTTCGTGAAGCAAGTCGACAATCCCAGTGCCTTTGGAGTGGTCGTAACAGACGAACGCGGAGCCATCACCGAATACGTCGAAAAGCCCGAGGCATTCGTCAGTGATCTGGCCATGATTGGCATCTACGCCTTTCAAGATGGAGCAAGACTCAAGGCTGAATTGCAACGACTCATTGATGAAGACATCATCAAAGGAGGTGAATACCAGTTGCCCGATGCATTGCGCAACATGACGCAAGCAGGCTTGCGGTTTGAGCCAGGCACTGTAGAGGAATGGATGGACTGTGGGAACAAAGAGGCGACCGTTGAAACCAATCAGCGCATCCTGGAATTGACCCAACAAGAGCTGACCATGCCAGAGGACGCAGTCGTCGAAAACAGCCTCATCTTGCAACCTTGTCATATCGCAGCTGGCGCGGTCATACGGCATTCTGTCATTGGGCCGCATGTCAGTATCGGAGCTGGCACGGTCATTGAAGATTCAAGGATCAGCAATTCTCTGATTCAAACGAACACCCGGATTCAGAATAAGGTCATGAGCGGATCGATGATCGGCAACCACGCAACCATTGCGGGAAAAGCCGAGAACGTTAGCCTTGGAGATTACAATACCATTTGATCCGTAACAGACTGCGCGCCATATCCAAATCATGAAAGGTCTTCATTCCATCTGTGCCCCCCGGCCTGTGTTGCATCAAATTGCGGCTACGAGTTTTGTGGTGGTTCTTTTGACACTCACAGGGTGCCGAAGTGGAGTGGATTTAAGTGCCCTTCCGACCTATCCGGAAAACTTTCAACGCACCTATTTCGACGCGCAAAATCATTTGTTCAAGGGAGATTTAGATCTCGCCTACACCGGATTTCTTTCGTGCTTGGAGTTGCAGCCCGAAGAAGCCGCTCTGCGGTTTGATCTTGCCAAGATTGATTTGCAACTCGAACGCCACGAAGCCGCTTTAAGCCATCTAGACATTGCCTGTGATGTGGATGATGAAAATCGCTGGTACAGAGAATATCGAGCGAAAGCCGCTTTGTCTTTGCTTCTTTTTGAGGACGCACTGGAAGACTTGATGTTTGTGCAAAAACAACGCCCCGGAGACCTCGATTGGACTTTAGAATGGTCGTTGCTGCTGGCAGATGCAGGGGGGGCAGATGAAGCTTTGCAACTTTGTGAGCACTATGAATTGCTTGCACCAGGGGATCCTGATATCCTGCTTCAAAAGCTCTACTTCCATGAATTGCTTGATCAATACGAGGAAATCTACGCCGCATTGCAAACAGCGGTGGCTAAACACCCAGATGTGCCCGAATTCAAAATGCAATGGGCGCAAATGCTTCAGGCTACAGGTCAATCAGAACAAGCCTTTCAAGTCCTCAAATCATTGGCTAGCATAGACCCCTCGAACGGGCTTGTGCAACTCGAATTGGCTCAGTTGTTTACCCAATTCGATGAGCTAGAAAAGGCGCAAAACGCGCTTCGAAATGCCTTTGCCTCCGAAGAAGTTTACCCCGAGGAGAAGCATGAAATACTGGTGCAGTACCTCCAGATCATTGCGCTTGCAACAGCCAATCAGGAAATCTCATTGGACAGTGACGTCCATGTCGCCTTGACAGAACTCCTGGACATCGCATTGAACATGCATCCGAACCATGACCCCATACTCATGGTCGCCGCTGATTTCGAACAATCCGCAGGCAACGAAGCTGAGGCACAGCAGTACTTGATTCGGGCTGTGAAAGCGAATCCAGGGAATCGCCTCGCGTGGTCAAATCTCATTGCGCTCGATGCAAATCTGGGTCAGATTGAGAAAATGGCGCAACACGCCGTCGATGCAATGGAACGGTTTCCCTTGGACATTGAGTTTGCCTTGATGACAGGAATGGCGCATTTGGACCTGAAAGATTATCCCACCACCATCGACGCGCTCGAGCGCGGTCTGGGTTTGCTCGACGACGACGCAGCCCTTGAGGCAAGGGTTGCTGCGATGCTCGGAGATGCGCTGCACGCAATAGGAGAAGATGAACGAGCTGCGGAAGCCTACGAACAGAGCTTGGCAAGTGATCCCGACAATCCCATGGTCTTGAACAACCATGCCTACTACCTTGCCCTCTCCGGTAAAAGCCTCGAGCGTGCCTTGGAATGCAGCAGCCGTGCGTTGAAATTGAATCCTTCAAGTGCCAACCTTATGGACACTCACGCTTGGGTGCTTTTCAAATTGAATCGCTTTCCAGAAGCAATGGATTACATCACACAAGCGCTCATCCATGCAGAAAAATTGGGTCCTGCGTTCTTGGAGCACGATGGAGATATTCGATCGGCCATGGGCGACAATGAAGGTGCCGTCAATTCCTGGAAAAAAGCACTTGAACTGGGCGGTGACGCAAAATCACTCAATCCCAAAATCACAGGCAACAGATGACCTTTGATTTCCGTCATATCGTTCTTCACCTGTTTCTTTGCATTGGTTTGGTTGCCACTCTATCGAGTTGCTCAAATGAAAGACGATTGGCCAAAGGAAAGCCACTGAGAAACTTGAATGCCAACCAAGTCTTGACCAATTTCGAAGAGGCGGAATGTCAATGGGAATGGATTGGAATGAAAATCAATGTCGCTGTGGATTCCCCCGAGGGCAGTCAATCTTTCAAAGCCACTGTGCGCATGGCCAAAGACAGTGCGATTTGGATGAGCATCTCCCCTGCCCTGGGGGTAGAAGTCGCGCGCATCCTACTCTCACCGGACTCCGTTCAGTTTTTCAGCAAGATCCCTGGCAACAAGTTCTATTACACAGGCAATTATGATGCCTTGGGCGATTGGGCAGACAGTCCACTCGATTTCGAAGATGTACAAGCCATCCTCGGAGGTAAACCAATGGCATTGGATCCTGAAAACGGCAAGTACATCGCACGCACCGATGATCAACGATATGCACTGGTCGGCAAGTACAAAAGACAAGTGAAACGAGTCATTGGGATCAATGATAATGATCTAGCTCCGGAAGATTCATTGAACATTCAACTGCCCACCCGACGCTATGAGCGCCTTCGAAATCGTGCAAACGACGAAGATTTGCTGATCCAACGGCATTGGTTTGATGGGCTAACGTTTGATCCGTTGCAGGATCAATTCAACGACCTTTACTACCAGCGCTCTTTGACTCTGAATCGCTCCAAATTTGAGGCGACCGATCATGGCCGGTTCCCCCGCACTTTTGAAGTGTTAATCCAGACCACAGAAGGCGATTTACAGCTGGAGTGGGACATATCGCGCATTCGGTTCGGCCGGGCCTATGACTTCCCGTTTACCATCCCCGAAAACTATGAGCAACGCACGGGATTTTAAACTGCACCCTTGCCTAGCCGTTGGAAGACTGCCGGTATTCTTACTCGCGGGTCTGCTCTGGTCGAGCACACTTTGCGCTCAAAGCAAAGCGGCTCTTCAAGCACAGCGGGATGCCCTTGAAAAAAAGCTCGCAACAACGGAACGTCTGCTCAGCGAAGCGGCCTCCAATAAAAATGATGCGCTCGTATCGCTGCGACTCATCGACAAACGCATGGCTCTGAGGGAGCAGCTCATTCGCCATCACCGGGCAGAGATTCGGTCCATTGAGCGGTCGATGACGAGCACGGATAGTGAGATCCGTACCCTCGAAGGTCACATCGCCGCTCTCAAAGATGAATACGCGCGCATGATTCAAGCCGCGCATAAACAATCGTTAGCCCAAAATCCTTGGCTGTATCTCTTCTCTGCTGCAGATTTCACTCAGGCCTCCATTCGCTTCCGCATGCTCCAGTCTTATAGCTCATTGCGTAAGGAACATGTCGCCCAAATCGAATCTGCACAAGTCCATCTGTCGGACAATCGGAACAACCTTGTCAATGAAAAATCCTCAATGGAAATCGCCTTGAGTGATGTCCGAAACGAACGCAATGCCCTCGCCAAAGACCGAGAAAAACGATCGGAAATCGTACAAGATTTGAAGGGAAGAGAATCCACCTTGCGCGCTGAAGTCAAAAAATCCAAAGCAGAGCAAAAACGACTCAACGCATCCATCCGAAAAATCATAGAATCAGAGCTGGCTGCAGAACGTGCGAGTTCCGAAGGTGAATTTGCCCTTACACCTGAAGGGAAAATCGTCTCTGCTGCCTTTGAAAGCAACCGAGCTTCGCTGCCATGGCCCGTGCTCAGGGGGGTCATCACTGGGAAATTCGGAAAGCAATCCCATCCCACTCTACCCGGCATCACATTTGAGAACAATGGCATCGACATCAGCACAGAAAAGACAAGCTCGGTACTGGCAATTTTTGCTGGAAGTGTGTCCAGTGTGTTTCCCATACCCGGGGCTGGGCAGACAGTGATCCTCTCACACGGAGCATTCCGCACAGTTTACAGCAACTTAGAGGGGGTCCAACTGAAAAAGGGAGACCGCATCGAAGCGCGTGAAAAAATCGGTTCAGTTCGCCCCAACAACAACCAAAACGTCCTTCATTTTGAAGTTTGGAAAGTGACCGGAAATTCACAAACCCCGCAAAACCCCTCGACATGGTTGGTCAAACTTTAATTCACTCGTTTAGGGGATTGAACGGGCATTCCCTGCTCCCGAATTTTGCATCGTGAATATTGCTCTCGTCGGAAATCCCAACTGCGGAAAAACCACACTGTTTAACCGCTTGACTGGCAGCCGCTCCAAGGTCACCAACATGCCCGGTGTGACGGTGGAACGCTTCGACGCATCTCTTAAAAAAAGACCGGACATCACATTGACTGATCTGCCGGGCACTTACAGTTTGTTTGCGCAAGCCGGAGACGAACGAATCACGCAAAAAGCACTTCTCAGTCCACTTGAAACGAACGTACCTGATGCAATCTGGTTGGTCGTAGAATCGGCCCACATTCGAAGCAGTCTCTTCCTAGTCCTGCAGGTCCTTGAAATGGAATTCCCTGCAGTCTTATTGATCAATCGGACGGATGGGACCGAAGTAAATGTCACGGAACTTCAACAAATGCTCGGCGTTCCTGTCGTTCAATTGAATTTTGAACGGGACCGAACGGAAGCCTTGGAAGCCGCTATTCTGGAATTGCAACCGAGCGTTGGAACACATTCTGAACCTAGAATTTCGCCGGCGAAATGGCAAAATTCCTTTGCAATTCTTGAAGATGTATTCCCCGAATATTCCCGCTCTCGCATGGCATGGTACATGCGTTCTCGTTCCATTCCCGAATGGCTCAACGAGCGGGAAAAAGCTGCGGTTTCTTTGGCACGAGATGAAGCAAAGGCTTCCCCGGCCGCTCTGCAACTCGAGGAAGCCGGATGGCGTATGGAATCCATTCGAAAATGGACCGCTCGGATTTTTCCGCAAAACGATAGCCCACAATATCCCTGGCAAGAGGAGAGCCGGCGCACAACTTCGCTTGACCGAATTTTGATTCATCCCATTTGGGGCAATGTGATTGTAGCGCTCGTATTTTTTGGGATTTTCCAAGCTGTTTATGCTTGGTCGTCCGCTCCTATGGAAGCTGTTGATACAGCCTTCGGATGGTTGATTCAAGAAGCCGAAAGTGCACTCCCTGAAAGCTGGTGGAAAAGTCTGTTGCTCGATGGTGTTCTCAGTGGAATCGCGGGAATTGTCGTTTTCGTTCCTCAGATCATGATTCTTTTTGGACTGACCAGCGCGATGGAAGCCACGGGATACATGGCTCGTGTCGGGTTCTTGGGGGATCGTCTGTTGCAGCACCTCGGTCTGAGTGGTCGCTCCGTTGTTCCATTGGTTGGCGGATTGGCTTGCGCCGTCCCCGCAATCATGGCCGCGCGTTCCATCCAAAGCAAACGAGAACGACTCATCACGATACTCGTCACTCCGTTGATGACGTGCTCAGCCCGTTTACCTGTTTACGCCTTTCTCATCGGATTCCTCGTGCCCGACCAGGGAGTTTTGGGCGGACTCTTCAATCAGCAAGGACTCTTCCTCTTTGCATTGTACATCATGAGCACCGTTTCCGCCTTGGGCTTGGCTTGGGTCATGCACCGGAGATTGCCAACGAAAGCGGAGAATCAATTCACCATGGAGTGGCCCACTTACCGCTGGCCAAAATGGCGTGAAGTTCTGACCGAGATGTTGTCCAAAGGCTGGGATTTCGTAGCGAACGCTGGGCAAGTCATCTTGCTCATATCAGTCGTGATTTGGGCGTTGAGCCAATTTGGTCCATCCGGAGAAATGGAAAAGGTTGAGTATGATTTTGCCCAATACGAATCGAGCGAAACAATCCATCTTGAAAAAGAGGCCGCATTGATGCAGGCTTCTTGGCTTGGAAAAGTGGGGCAGTGGATCGAACCTGCAGTGCGTCCGCTCGGATACGACGGACGCATGGGCATCGCGATTCTAAGCTCATTTGCAGCACGTGAAGTGTTTGTTGGAACAATGTCCACCCTGTTTCCAGACGCCTCGAACGATTCAGGAAGCATACTCGGCTTGCAACGTAGACTGACCCAAGAAATACATCCCGCAACCGGACGTCCCTTGATCAACCGCGCTTCTGCGGCATCGCTCATCATTTTTTACATGTACGCCATGCAATGCATGAGTACAGTCGTGATTGTTCGGAAGGAATTGGACAGCTGGCCATGGGCAATTGCACAGGCCATTGGCTTCTCATTGTTTGCATACGGTCTTGCTCTGCTGGTTTTCCAGCTGTTGGCAGCTTGACTCGCCCAAATCAATTGAACCGATTGCTTAGACCGCGGCGGCGACCAATTCGTCAGCGCCAATGTTACGGGCATTGGCCACAACATTCGGTACCATCCATAGCAACGCAGCTGCTTGCTTTCGCAATGCCATTTTTCGTCCACCTGAAAAAATCGCCATCGGACCGTTGCCTGGAGAAACGTGGGCCACTGTGACCTCTTCGCCTGGGCAGCAACCCATCTCCACAAGCGCCATGGCCGCCTCAGGGCAATCCACACGTCCGATGATTCCGGATTCAGTGGGCTTCATATCAGAAAGGCGCTTCGCTTGCATATCACAAAAGTAAGAGCCGCTATCTTTCCGTCGTATCCCTTTTTTGTGGTATTTAGAACCAATTTAAATAGCAGCTGCATGCACAAGCCATCCATCATCATTCTTTGCCTCGCGCTCAGTGCGCATGCCTTGAGTCAATCATTGATCTTCTTGCCTGAAACTGAACCTGTCGAAGTGGCCTCGAGTTCCTTTGGTAACAAGGCGATTCGCATGGTAACGAATGGAGCCGATGAACCTGTTTTGGCATTTGGTTCCAATGGTCATCTGTATGTGAGCGTTTGGGACAATCCGAACAACGCCTTTGGAGCACCCATGGAAATTGATGCCGATGCCAACGTATTCATGTCCGATGCCGAAGGACCTCGCATGGCGAGCCAAGGGAATTATATCGCACTCACCTATCAAATCTCAGGCGAATGGGCCAACGGTGCACGCAGCGTTCATTCCCTCGATGGTGGCCTCACATGGAGCGAACCTGTGCCAATGATTGATGGAGCAACAATGGATCATTTTATGCCGTGCGTCGCCATCGATGGAGATGGGAATCCTTTTGCAGGACTCAAAGTGGGCAATGATCCTTCGAGTGTATACGAAGGCATTCTGCGATCACAAGATGGAGGAACCAATTGGCTTGCTGCCGTTGATGCCAGCGCCAACGCAGACGGTGATGCCGTCTGTGAATGCTGCCCATCACAACCGTTCTATGCCGCTGGGCGTTATTACGATTTGGTGCGCAACAACAATGCGAACATCCGTGACTTTTGGCTGATGAGTTCAGCTGATGGTTCGAATTGGGATGCCGCCTTAGACATTGATCCACTGGATTGGGAGATCAACTCTTGTCCGGAAAGTGGTGCGACAGTGACCGGTCCATTGCCGGGATCGGAGTACCTCACAGCATTCATGTCTGCCGCTGGGCCTTCCGGTCAGTCGCGGGTCTACGTGAGCACAATAGACCTTGAAGTGAACGGCGGACACGGTGACTGGATCTCAACGGAGCCTGTGACCGTGAGTCAATTTGACAACGCCACACAGAACACCCCCGTTCTCGGTCAATGGCAAGGGCCAGACGGCAATTCCATTCTGGCATTGGCGTGGGAGCAAAATGCAGGAGGCTATGATGTCCAAGTTGCCCTGAGCTCTGGCGAAAATTGGTCGCTTACTGATGTCGCACAAAACCTCACCGCCGAATGGTCCGGCCAACACCGCAAACCAGCGTTGGTTTTCACGACCGACACCAATGGTGAGGCCTTGTTGCATGTGGCTTGGCAACATAGCTCTTCGGGCACGGTTCATTACCTCCGAGGGGGCATTGAATCATCCGTTGGGACGGTTTGTCTTTCCCATCCAGAACCCCAGATTATCTCAGATCAAAATGGAATCACCGTTGAAGTTGGTAGCAAATGGAGCAATAGCATTTATTCCCTCTGGACCAGCCAAGGACGATTGCTGCAAACAGGAAACATCCAAGGCAATGGCGAGCAGTCAGGACGTGTGCATTTTTCGCATCAAAATCTTCCAGCACACGTGATTTTTAGCCTGGAGCGTTCTGATGGAACCCGTTGGGCACGTCAAATCATCCGGTAAACTTGGATCAACTCCAAAACAAACCGTACAGAGCAGTCAGGACAATCATCACGGCGAAAGCGCCGATATTGAAAATCGGACCTGTGCGAAAGGTGCTGCTTGAAATGGTGATGCCCTTGGCGTCGTCGGTGCCGTTGGTTTCACTCCAGCTAACTGCGGCAATCACCACCATGGTCAATACGGTGGTGTATCCCATTTGAGAGAGGAACGGCAAATCCAGAAACAACCCACTGTCCGACCACCCTTTCGGTGCCACCTTAAAGTACATGGCAATGGGAATCGATGAGAGCGCACCTACAATGGCGCCGCGATTGGTGGCCTTCTTCCAAAATAAGCCGAGCAAAAATACCGCCAGAATCCCCGGACTGACCACCCCCGTGTATTCCTGAATGAACTGGAAGGCTTGATCAATTCCACCGAGCAAAGGTGCCATGACGCATGCAATCGCCAATGCCACAAGTGCAGAAATCCGGCCCATATTCACCGTGGCCCGATCTCCGGCGTCGGGATTGATGTACTGTTTGTAGATATCCATCGTGAAAATCGTCGAAGTCGAATTCAACATTGAGGCCAACGACGATACAATGGCCGCAGCCAAGGCTGCAAACGCCAGTCCTTTCAGGCCTGTAGGCAAAAACTGCAACAACCAAGGATACGCCTTATCCGCTTGACCTGCAGATGGCATATTCAATTGACCGGCCTCACCCAATCCCGCCATGATTGCTGGATCATTGATCATTACATAAGCGGCGATGCCCGGAATCACCACGATGAGTGGCAAAACGAGCTTTAGAATGGCCGCAAACAAAATACCATTCTGCGCTTCCTTCAAGGACTTCGCCGCTAACGTTCGCTGGATGATGTATTGGTTGAATCCCCAATAGTAAACATTCGCAACCCACATGCCACCAATCAGCACACCAATGCCAGGCAAGCTTTTGTATTCAGGATGAGACTTGTCCAAAATCATGGCAAATTTGTCCGGTGCCGCAGCGTATATCGCTTCGAAACCGGCCCACATGCCTTGACCTCCCGAAACCGTATCCAGCGCCAAATACGTGGTAACCATGCCGCCAATGATCAAGAACACCACTTGAATCACATCGGTCCAGGAAACCGCGGAGAGACCGCCATACAGGGAATACGCTACAGCAAACAAGGCCAATCCAAGAACCCCATACACCATTGGAATGCCCATGATGGTTTCCAACGCCAACGATCCGAGGTAGAGCACCGAAGCGAGGTTTACAAAGACGTACAGCGCAATCCAGAAAACCGCCAAAATTGTTTTGAGCTGTGTTGAGTAACGCTTCTCTACAAATTCCGGAATCGTATACAGTCCTTTTTCAATGAAAATGGGCAGAAAGAATTTTCCAACAATGAGCAGCGTCAGAGCTGCCATCCATTCGTACGACGCGATAGCCAATCCCAAACTGAATCCGGAACCCGACATTCCGATGAATTGCTCCGCTGAAATGTTGGCCGCAATCAGCGATGCCCCAATGGCCCACCACGGCAGCGACTTACTGGCCAAAAAATAATCCTCCGCGCTCTTCTCCTTGCCCCCTTTATTGCGGGAAACAAAGAGTCCAACACCCAAAATAAGCGCGGCATAAACAGTGAAAATGATGTAATCCGTAAGGGCGAAGGTTGCGCTCATGGTAATTGACAATGTAAGGTGATGCTTGGAGCCTTTGCCGGAATCATTGCGCGGCGTTGTGCTGAGAAAATTAGTTGCATATCGGACACGTACAACACAAATGGAGACAACATCTACCTCTGATACTTTGCTGCCTGTTTTCGCAGGAAAGACGAAAAAAAGCGGAACACCATCTCAAAATGAGAAGCGTTCCGCCTTGGTGGGCAATACTGGATTCGAACCAGTGACCTCTACAATGTCAATGTAGCGCTCTAACCAACTGAGCTAAATGCCCTTTAGCATGTTCCCTGCGCCAATACCGATGCACAGAACGGACCGCAAAGATACAAAAATCTCCAACCCAACCACGTTTGGATTCTCGAATGTCGATGGGTTGTATCTTCGCCGTTATTCTCAATCACAACCTGCGCTCATGGAACTTCCCATCGTACGATTCAACCGAAAGCCCTCTGATTTCAGCAAAACTCTAAAGGAGCGCGTGGACGCCTACTTCAAAGAGAACGACTTGTCGCGGCAGGGAGACTGGCGCATGTATGCTAAAACGGTTGTTATGCTCGGTCTCTTCTTTACACCTTGGGCGCTCATCGCCTTTGGCGGAATTGGAGGGGGATGGCAATTTTGGGTTGCCGAGGTGGCCATGGGATTTGGTTTGGCCGGCATTGGGTTGAATGTCATGCACGATGCCAATCATGGAGCTTTCAGCAAGCACAAATGGGTCAACAAAACGGTGAGCTACGTGCTAGATCTTGTTGGCGGTAGTTCCGCTTTGTGGCGCATACAGCATAACGTATTGCACCACTCATTCACCAACATCGAAGGCCTGGACGAAGATATAGACACTCCGGGTATCTTGCGCTTCACACCCAACCGACCCCTCAAGAAGATTCACAAGCTGCAATTCATCTACGCATGGGGCTTCTACTGCATCATGACGTTGTTCTGGATGACTGCAAAAGACTGGATTGCACTCGCGCGCTACCGAAAGAAGGGATTGGTTAAATCATCAGGCAACTCCGTGGGGGAGCTTACGCGCGACTTGATCATCTCCAAGATCCTCTACTTTGGATACATCATGGTCTTGCCTGCGTTGTTCAGTGGCTTGCCATTCTGGAAGATATTGGTCGGTTGGATGGTCATGCATGCCGTAACAGGCCTCATCCTCGCTTCCATTTTCCAACCCGCACATGTTTTGGAAGACCTGCACTTCGCCAAAGGAGAAAAAGGGGCGAGCATGGAAGACGATAGCCTTTCTCACCAACTGAAATCGACCGCCAACTTCGGCACACGTTCTCGCATTTTTACTTGGATGTGTGGTGGATTAAATCACCAAATCGAACATCACTTGTTTCCTCAAGTTTGCCACATCCACTTCAGCAACCTGGCGCCAATCGTACGCAAAACTGCCGAAGAATTTGGCTTGCCTTATCAATCCTCCACCACATTCGCTGGAGCCCTCGCCTTGCACACCAAGATGCTCTGGAAACTCGGTCGAGAAGAGTCGTGGGCATGAACTAAAACTCCCTTCTGACCAAGCCGTTTTTTTAATACCTTGAAAGCAAGTCGTTTACTTGCTGGTCATTAAATTCACGGTCATGTTCAAATCACATCTGCTTTCCTTCCTTTTGTTTGGTTTCTTCGCCTGCATTCTCACCAAAGGACAGGCACAACTGAGCCACGGAGGCGAACCGCTGCATTGGAGCACGTCGCAAAGTATTGATGTTGAATGGATCGAGTTTGAAGCGCTCGATTTAGAGGCACTGCGGCAAGAAGACAATGCCACGGCAGGCTTTAAGGATGCGCCATGGCGTTTTGGAATCGAACATGCATGCGCTTGGAACATGGAAACGCACGGTGGTTGGTCACTGGAACAAGAAATGCGCGTTTGGCGTCTCGGAGTAAGAGCGAGTGAAGCGTCCAGTTGGAGCTTTTATTTGTCCAAATTTCAAGTCCCAAAAGGAGGTCAATTGTTTGTTTGGAATAGCGACCGCAGCGACTTCCTTGGGGCTTTTACTCATGAGAATCACAAATCGTGGGAAGGCCTTGCAATCGGACTGCTCAACGGAGAAGCAGTTGTCTTGGAATACAGACAGCCTGCTGGCTTGACGAGCTTTCCTGATATCGAAATCGCACAGGTAGTACAAGGCTATCGATCGCTTTTGAACCGGGCAGATGAATTGATAGAAAAAAGCAACAGCGAAGGACCATTCGGCAATAGCGGTGCGTGCAACATCAACGTCAACTGTCCGGAAGGCGCCGATTGGCAAGTGGAAAAGAAGGCTGTGGCCTTGATTGTCAATGGCGGATTCGCCGCCTGCACTGGCTCGTTGATCAACAACACAGCAAATGACGGAACGCCTTACTTCCTCACAGCCAATCATTGCCTAGGGAACCCCAATACCTGGACGTATTATTTCAATCACGAGAGTTCCAGTTGCTCAGGCAGCACAGGTCCCACAAACGCAAGCATATCTGGCGGAACACTGCTCGTCGCCGATGGAGGGGCGGACGTCGCTTTGATTGAATTGAGCAGTGAACCGCTCGCTGCATGGAATGTCGAGTTTGCAGGATGGGATGCGTCAGGTGCTACTCCCGAAAATGCGACCGGAATTCACCATCCCTCCGGCGACGTGAAGAAAATTTGTTTTGAAGAAGACAGCCCTTACACCTCATCGACCGGGGGAGCGCAGGTGTGGTGGATCGATGCATGGGAGGCGGGAGTAACGGAACCCGGGTCATCTGGCTCACCTTTATTCGATCAAAACCATCGCATCATTGGACAGCTATACGGTGGCGCAGCTGCTTGCTCAGGTTCGGTCAACAACGGCGCTTTTGACTACTACGGACGCTTCGGCGTAAGCTGGGGCTTGGGCGTTAGCGATTACCTCGACCCCCAAAATACAGGAACGCTGAGCCTCGACGGATATCCTTCGGGCTACAACAGTGACCTCGGTTGCACCGATTCCGGCGCCTGCAATTACAATCCAGAAGCATTGGAAGATGATGGAAGTTGCGAGGCGTTTGATGCCTGCGGCATTTGCGGGGGAGACGACAGTTCATGCTCGGGGTGCACGGATGACGCCGCCTGCAACTACGATCCAGAAGCGACCGTTGATGATGGTTCGTGCATTAGCACAGGAGCGCAAGTCACGTTCACGCTGCTCACGGATGATTACCCCAACGAAACCACTTGGACACTCGTGGATGAAAGCGGAGCCACGGTCATTTCCGGTGGCCCGTATGGCAACAATGCAACGACCTATTCCGCCGAGGCCTGCCTCGCAGATGGCTGCTACACGTTAAGCGTGCAGGACAGCTACGGCGATGGACTCTGTTGTGGTTATGGCGAAGGCTCCTATGAGCTCACCGATGCAGACGGCACGACCTATGCTTCCGGCGCGAGTTTTGGCGATTCCGATGTCACAGATTTCTGCATCGAATCCGCCCCAACTGAAGGATGCACCGATTCCATGGCCTGCAACTATGATCCTGCCGCGCTCGTCGATAACGGTTCGTGTGCCGAATTCGATGCGTGTGGTGTTTGTGGAGGAGCTGGAGCAGATAGCGATGGAGACGGAATTGCCGACTGCAACGAAATCGTCGGTTGCACCGATGGCGCGGCATGCAATTACAATGGAGAAGCCACAGATGAAGGAACGTGCCAATATCCTGAGGAAGGGTTTGACTGTGCGGGCAATCCCCTGAGTTGCCCCGAAGACCTCAATGACAACGGGATGGTCGAAGTCAGTGACGTGTTGCTGTTGCTCTCTGACTTTGGCTGCGACACCGAATGTTCAGTCGCCGACATCAACGGGGACGGCAGCGTGAGTGTGGCCGATGTGTTGATGTTGCTTGCGGCGTTTGGCGAGGCGTGTTGATGTTCGCCAAAAGGGGGTGTTCGTTCCATCGAAGAGGATTCATCAAGCAGGAATCATATCATGGAGCGTCCATCAAGGAGGATCCATCGCCTGAACTCTATCGGGTTCAGATGACCCCAAACCTAGGCACGGATCGCGCGCACGGATCTCAAGCACCAATCAGCAATCTGTAGTTAGAATTTATTTCTGTTCGCGATCAGCTGATGCATCGGTCAACATCAGTGAATCAATCGTAATCCAAGTCGCGATGTGCGGGTGGATGCGATCGTACAGTCCATGACATGAAGAGCCGAATTACAAAGTACCAAAGAGCATCGCTAACTCATTGGCTCGACTATTCAAACATCAATAAACAAATTAGCCCGGCTTCTGGCCAGGCTAATTTGTTTTCAGTCCAATAAGTTTTCCTTATTTCGAATGAATCGGTACAAGCCCTGTTTTTCTCCGTCGCATGATCATCAAGCCTCCAAAGAGACCGCCACCGATGAGAAGAAATAAGACTCCACTGTCTATGGGCGCGCAGCTAAGATCACAACCTCCGGTCGCTGAATAGTCCGGATCGTAGTTATTGCAAGCAGGATAGTTCGTTCCGTTACATGCGTTGTATACCTGACAACAAGGGAAATTGTCATCACCGCAAGGAATCTCGTCACCATCGGTAACGTATGAACCTCCGCATTGCGCAAGAGTCTCGTTCTGTGTGAGTCCCGCGAGGGCTATGAGGAAGAATAGATATTTCAAGCTTTTCATTTCAGTCTGTAGTTTCAATTATCATTACTCACATCCAGAACCAAATTGAGGCAAGAACGTTAGCAAGTCTAAAGTCGTCATGACACCATCGCAGTCGCAGTCCGTATCTGGGAAAGAA
>CBFIEJ010000018.1:0-43392 GCA_965661575.1 uncultured Flavobacteriales bacterium
TTCTTTATCGGTGTTGAATGAGGACACTGAAGATGGTCGGTTGACCGTTTCCCGCAGAAATTTCAAGGGCGTAGATTTTAGGCTACTTGAACTTCCTTAGCGCTTTGTCAAACAATTGAGCCAGCGCTTTCGCGTCTCTTTCATTGAGCTGTTTCCCGAGCACAAAACTGGAACGCTGGTACTTGAACTGAATGGAGTCGCCCCCCATGATCCAAAAGCTTTGATCCATGTTTTGCATGAATTTTGCGGGGTCACGGCGAATCACTTCCATGCGTTTGATGTTGTCTTTGATGAAGAACTTGGCTTTTCCGTAGGACCCGAAGGCATTCTTGATGCTCATGCCTTCTGCATCTACTCGAATCATTTCCCTGCCGATTCTTCGCCACACCAAAACCTTGAGCACCCGAAAGGCAAAAAACGACCAGAATGCGAGGCAAATCATCAGAAAACTTTTCTCATCACCTTGACTCGTGCCGTAGCCATATGCAAAAGCTCCACCAACAAACATCCATCCAGCCATCCATGCATCCAGCATCATTTGCTGGGGCTTAGCAATTTTCTGATCGATGATCACCGTCAGTGCTTCCTCGTGCCAGACAAATGAAATGCGCTGACCTAATTTTTGTTCTTTGTTTGAATTCATGATTCCTGACCCGTTTGAAAGGCAAACATGAGGCGTTGATAAATGGCTTCGTAGCCAGGAATGATTTTCTCGATTTGGAAATCCATCGCTCGTTCGCGAGCCATGTGCCGCGCTCGGCTCATTTCATCGGCGTCCTGAAGAAGATGCAAGGCGTGTTCTGACATGCGCTGGACGTCTCCAACCGGGGCAAGGTATCCAGACTTGCCATGTTCTACGACCTCTGGAATACCGCCAGAGTCGCTTGCAATCACAGGAACGCCTGCCGCAAGTGCTTCCAATGCCGCCAGCCCAAAGCTCTCCGTTTCCGAAGGCAGCAAGAAAAGGTCGCTGATGAGAAGAGGTTCAACTGGGTTTTTGATTTTTCCGATGCAGATGACATCATCGTCAACACCGGATTCGATGGCTGTTTTTTCAATCCGTGACCGCTCAGGGCCATCACCCACTAGCAATAATTTCGCTGCTGTCGTTTGTCGGATACGAATGAATATTTCCAAAACATCGTGGACACGTTTGACAGGCCGGAAATTTGAGATGTGCGTAATGATGGGCTCTCCGTTTGGCGCCACGCTTCTGCGGAAGTCCTCATCAGCTTCCTTTTCAAAGTGTCGGGAGCAGATGAAATTATTGACCACTTGGATGGATCGTTTCACTCCAAACAATTCGATGGTGTCTCTGCGCAGACTTTCAGAGACGGCCGTCACTGCATCAGATTGATTGATGGCATGCGAAATAACCGGTTCAAATGCCGGTTCCCTTCCGAGCAGTGTGATGTCCGTGCCGTGAAGCGTCGTGATGACAGGGATGTTGATGCCTTGTGCATGTAAAATCTCACGCGCCATGATGGCAGCACTGGCGTGAGGGATGGCATAGTGAACATGAAGTAAGTCGAGATCGTGAGCGAGGGTAACCTCTACCATTTTGCTTGTCAGCACGAGCTCATAAGGCTGGTAATCAAACAGCGGGTAATCGGAAACTCTGACTTCGTGGTAGAAAAGATTGCTCTTGAGACTTCCCAGCCGCGCAGGTGTTCCGTAGGTGATGAAATGAAGTTCGTGTCCTTTTTGCGCGAGAGCTTTGCCCAACTCTGTCGCCACAACTCCTGAGCCACCAAACGTGGGGTAGCAGACAAATCCGATTTTCATGAGGCCAAGTTATGTGTTCACAAACGTTCCGTATCGAATTTCGACGGAACTCCTATGGATTGATAAGCTTCGTGCATGATTTTTGTTCTAACGTCCCAATCAATCAATTTGCGATTTTCCGCATCGGGAAATGTGCGGTTGCTCAGGAAGACGAAGAGAATGTCCTCGTCTGGGTCGGCCCAAGCCAAGGTTCCTGTAAACCCGGAGTGGCCAAAGCTTCCTTCGCTCGCTTCATTGCATGTAGGTCCTGCGTCGGATTCGTTGGCGGGCCGGTCGAATCCGCTCGCTTTTCTGTGATCGGGATTGGGGTCAACCCGACGCGTCCAGTCAACAATGGTCTCAGACCGGAAGAAATCAACTTTTCCGTAGCTCCCACCCATGCGCAACATGTGCATCAGACGAGCAAGGTCGTAGGCGTTTGCAAATAGCCCTGCATGTCCACAGACACCTCCCAGCATTGCTGCGCCAGGATCATGAACAGTCCCCTGCACGGTGGATTTCCGAAACAAGGTGTCGTTTTCTGTGGGAGCAATGGTTTTGGATTCCATTTTCTCCAGCGGATTGTAGCAAAAGCTGCTCCAGCCGGCAGGTTCGTAGAATAACTGCTCCACGAAGTCGTTCAGGAATTTGCCTGTCTGCGTTTCAATGATGCGCTGGATGACATAAAAGCCCAAATCACTGTAGCGATGTTTTCCGACGGGATCCAAGGGGGCACTCACTATTTTATTCCAAATGCTGTCTTGCCAGTTCGGCCGCATGTAGCAGGTCTTCGAAATTTCTTGGGAATGCTCTCGTGAAGGCAGTTGAGAAAAGGCAGTCGAATCCTCCAGCGCTTCGAGGTAAAAAGGAATCCATGAGGTCAGGCCCGCTCGGTGGGCGAGGACGTCGCCCAGCAAGCGCGATCCGATTTCGGTGCCTTTAAGATCAGGTAAATATGTTTCGAGTGGGGCATCGCGATCAATTGACCCGCGCTCTTCGAGGTGCATAAGTGCAAGCGTCGATGCTGCTATTTTTGTGATGCTCGCGAGGTCGTAAACGCTGCTAGGTTTTACAGGAATGGCCCCGTCCAAGGTTCCATAGGTTCCGTCATGAACGATCATTCCTTTGTGTGCGACGATTACCCGGCAGCCGGGCATCGCTCCACCTTCGATGGCAGCTTTGGCAATGCTGTCGATCGGGAGTTTCGCGCCAAAGGGCACCTTCGAAAATCCCAGCCGCACTCCACCAAGCCAGGGCAGACCATGTCCCTCTGGAAACGCCCCAACTGACACGGGCAGAGTACCTCCCGCCATTCCAGCTCCGGTGAGCGCCTGCGCAACGGCATCGATGGTTCTGTCGTCATCTTGATAGGCGATGATCATGGCTTTCGCGAGGGCAGCGCATCGCTCGAGACGATTCAGCAAGTAGGGACTGCCATACACAACCACAGCTGTTGGAATGTTTCGCTCGTTTGCGAGCGCCAGAGTCCAATTCAATTGGTCAATGACGTCATTCGGAATTCCATGTTGTTTGCTCACGGAATTGGATGTGCCTCCGAGGTGAATAACGAGCCAGTCGGGTTCTTTCGAAAGAGCCGCGGGGATGAAAGATTTTGCTTCGTTTATGAAGTCCGAATCCGTGAGGGATTGTCCTGAAAAGACACTTGTTTTTCCCATTACTTTCTCGGCATCTTGATTGAATCGTTTGTGGGGCTGTCCTTTCCAACCTATGAAAATGGATTCAACCTGATTCACTTGCTGTCCCCAGGGGAGTGATCGTCCACGATTCTTCACAACGGTAAGCGACCGGGCCAATAGTTCGCGGTGAATGGATTCAGCGCGATTGGAATCGTAATGTCCTGCCGCAGGATTCATGGCCTTGCTCCAAGATTTTGCAGCGAGTACACGACGGCATTTTTGAGCGATGGAAAGGGAGTCAATCCGACGGCTTTCGATCGCCGTTAAGATTTCCGCAATGGCTGTGGGCGGGTCTGTTGGAAACAATAACACGTCATTGCCAGCGATGAGCGCATCTGCGTGAGGAGTTGTTGTTGTGGCAAATTCGGAGAAGCCTTTCATCGTCATGGCATCCGTGAATACAAGCCCTTGGAATTTCATTTCCTGCCGCAGAAGCGTATCAATGATGAGGGGAGATAGCGTGGAGGGACGGCCAGGAACTGAATCCAACGCAGGGATGAACAGATGTGCCGCCATCATGGCAGCGACTCCTTCATTGGTCAACTTTTGAAAGGGGGAGAGTTCGATGGAGTCCAGGCGTTGACGATTGTGCAGAATTGAAGGCAATGTTTCGTGTGAATCCGCATCAGTATCACCATGTCCGGGAAAATGTTTTGCGGTAGCCAAGACGCCTTGGTCTTGCATCCCCTTGGCATAGGCTGTACCCATGTTGGATACGCGCTCTACGCTGCTTCCAAAAGATCGGCTCCCAATGACGGGATTCAGTGGGTTGCTATTGACATCTACAACAGGCGCGAAATTCACATGCACCCCCGTTGCCTTCAGAGCCTTGCCTACCTCTTGTCCAAATTTGCGTGTCAGGGCCGTGTCGTTTGCAGCACCGATGGTCAGTGCTCTGGGCCAAGATCGTGTGGAGTCGAGTCGCATGCCAAGTCCCCATTCTGCATCTGTGGAGACAAGCAGAGGAACAGTTGAAGCCGATTGAAGCCGCCGAAGCCGCTCCATTTGTCCTTGCGGATGGCCTTGCATGCATATGACTCCGCCGATGTCGCCGTTTCGTGCCCATTCTTCCGCTTCTGTCCAGCCTTGCTGATCTTTGTGGGCGTACACCGGAGGCATCAACAATTGGGCAATTTGATCCCTTAGACTGAGAGTGAGCAGGACAGAGTCTGCCCATTTGAGATGGTTGGAACTTAAAAACGGCGGGAGGAGTGTATCGCCCTGCGTTGTTTCGAACGAGTCAGAGTCCTGTCCGTGAATTTGCAGCTGTGATGCCTTGGTGTTCAATGTCAACGAAGCAAACACGGTCACGAAGAATAACCCGAATTGGCTGCGGATCATGCTTCTGCTATGGCTTTTCGTGAATGACTGAGTAAGAAGTCAAACTGCTCGTCCAGGGTGAGATTGGTGTTGTCCATTACAATGGAATCCTCTGCTTTTCGGAGGGGTGCAACGGCCCGTGTGGTATCGATTCGGTCGCGTTCGCGGATGTTATGCAGTACGTCCCCTAAGGTCGTTTCCATGCCCTTTGCTTTTAACTCTTCGTATCGCCTCTGGGCTCGAACATCGACATCTGCCGTGATGAAAAACTTGAGTTTGGCTTTGGGCATGACCACAGTGCCAATGTCACGTCCATCCATGACTACACCACCCACGGAGGCCATTCGCTGCTGAACATTGACAAGTTTATGCCGAATCTCAGGTACAGCTGCGACGAGGCTTACACGACGGGCGACTTCCATGGAGCGGATTTCGGCTTCAACATTTACGCCGCCCAGATGGATTTCTGATTGTTCCGTTTTGGCGTTGTATTTGAAAGCGATATACATCCGCTCGATTGCAGCGGGTATTCGACGTTCATCGATTTCATTTCCTTCAATGAGTCGCTCTTTGATGCAAAAAAGCGCTGCAGCTCGATACATCGCTCCTGTGTCAATGTAAACGAAGTTCAACTCTTTGGCCAAGGACTTTGCCATGGTGCTCTTACCGGATGAGGAATGTCCATCGATGGCTATGTTGATTCTGGCTTTCTCCATGGGACTGCAAATTAAGCGTTCAGGCTTAGAAATCTCCCTTAAATTTTCGAGGATTGAATGTCAGGCCAATGTGCGTGGAGGAGCCTGCAAAATGGTACGTATTTCGAGCGATTCGAACACGAAAGTCTCGCACTTTGAATTCGCCACCAATTGCAAAGCCATTGGTTCCATAACGCTGAGCAGCAGCCATTTCAGCACGCCTTCTGTAATCGTAACCTACAAACAATGCACCATTCGGTCCTAATTTTATTTGAGTACCGAGCGCAATGTGTCGCATCAGTTGGTCCCCGAATTTGAATGTTTTACTCGGAATGATGTCACCCGTCAAGGGGTCAATGGAGTCATCATAAGTGCCGGGAGGAGCGAGGTCCCACTCTTCCATGTGATTGCCTTTTAAGAAAAGAACAAACGGAGCATTCTGAAACCCCTTGACCACGCTCCATTGCAGGTTCCAAGGCAATGCTCCTGATGGCTGCGTTCCTTTCCAACCCCATTGGCGTCCAAACCCAGAGACACCTGCTCCAATTGCGAGCCCTTTGTGCGGCCAGCGAGCTTGGACAAATCCTTCAACACCTGCCCACAGGGCAACTTCGCGGTTCAGACTTCGTGATCCTGCAAAAACCTGTGCGGCCACCGTCCATGTGGAGTCAATGGAGTGATTCCAGCCCGCAAATCCGATGAGGTCACTTCCCGGAAATGTCCCTTGAGCGTTGCCTGAAGCATCAAAAGCATCAAATTGTCCGTAGTTCAATGCTCGTATGCCCACTTGGGTCATTCCGGCTCGTTTGTTGGGCAGCGCGTAGTTGACTGACATGAGCCCAATTCCACTGAAGTAATTGACATAATCCAATGCAATCAACCCTGTGTGGCTGGAGTCTAACAGGTTCGGATTATAAGCCGCAGCATGCAAATCGCCCTCGATGTCCGCCATAAGCGTTCCTCCTAAAGCCGATGATCTCGCGTCTGTGGGGATTTCAAAAATGAGTGATTCTTGAACGACTTGTGATTGCAGTTGTGCGCAAGGAAGACACGAACCGATCAAAGTGAGGAGGGAGAAGATGTGGGCGAGTTTCATCATGTCGTCAAACGCGCGAAACGCTCTTTTCGTTTAGCACTGCGCGAGAAATCACTTCTTGGATGTCCTTAACATAGGTGAATCGCAACCCTTTTACGTAACGTGCATCGATTTCATCGACATCCTGCTTGTTTCGATGACACATGATGATTTCCTTGATTCCCGCCCGTTTCGCTGCGAGTATTTTTTCTTTGATTCCGCCAACGGGCAAGACTTGACCGCGGAGAGTGATTTCTCCCGTCATAGCCAACGCCTTTCGTATTTTCTTGCCAGTGAACGCTGAAACCATGGCTGATACCATGGTGATTCCAGCGCTTGGTCCATCCTTGGGGATTGCGCCTTGCGGCACGTGGAGGTGTACATTGGTTTTGCTGAGGACTTCCACATCAAGGCCCAACGATTCAGCATGTGATTTGACGTACTCAAGCGCAATCATGGCACTTTCTTTCATGACGTCTCCAAGGTTTCCAGTGAGCGTTAGTTTACCCGTCCCGCGCGTGAGCGAAGTCTCTATGAACAAAATGTCTCCACCATTTGGAGTCCAAGCAAGACCTGTTACAACGCCGGGCGTTTCATTTCCTTGGTAACGATCTTTTTCCCGCGAAGGCCCCAAAATTGCCTTGAGGTGTTCAGCCGCAACAGCCGCTTCGAATGGCTCTTCCAGTGCGACTTCTTTCGCGCGGTTTCGAATCACCTTTGCAATCCGCTTTTCCAATCCACGGACCCCGCTTTCGTTCGTGTATTGCTCGACAATGGACTCCAGTGTTTTGACTGGGATTTTGATTTCTTTTTGGGAAAGTCCGGAGTCGTTCAGATGCTTGGGTACCAGGTGTCTCTTTCCGATTTGAACCTTTTCTTCCACGGTATAACCCGTGACCTCGATGATTTCCATGCGGTCGCGAAGCGCAGGCTGAATCGAACCAAGATTATTGCAAGTGGCGATGAACATGACATTGCTCAAATCATAATCTAAGTCCAGGTAGTTGTCATGAAATGCGCTGTTTTGTTCGGGGTCGAGAACTTCCAACATGGCGCTCGACGGGTCGCCGTGGTGATCTCGACCGAGCTTGTCAATTTCATCCAACACAAACAAAGGATTGGATTGACCTGCTTTTTTCAGACTTTGCAAAATCCTACCTGGCATCGCACCTATGTAGGTTTTTCGATGACCCCGAATTTCTGCTTCATCCCTCAATCCGCCCAAGCTCATGCGCACGTACTCGCGATTCAACGCACGTGCTACGCTTTTGCCCAAGGAAGTTTTGCCAACCCCAGGAGGGCCGTACAGGCAAATAATTGGAGCCTTGAGGTCGCCCTTGATTTTCAGAACTGCGAGGTGCTCAATGATGCGTTCCTTTACCTTGTCCAGTCCGTAGTGATCCTCATCTAAAACAGCCTGAGCGTGATGCAAATCGAAGTTATCTTCTGATTTTTTCTCCCAGGGCAAGTCGAGCATCAAATCCACATAATTGGCTTGCACACTGTACTCCGCAGATTGAGAGTTCATCCGCTCCAGTTTGATGATTTCGCGGTCGAATGCTTCTTTGGCATGTTTCGGCCAAAGCATCGACTCTGCTTTCAACTTCCGTTCGGCGACTTCTTGAGCTTGAGGATTGTTGCCTAATTCTTCTTGAATCTGTTTGAGCTGTTGGTTGAGGTAATATTCTCGTTGTTGCTGATCCAATTCCCCCTTGACCTTGGTCTGGATGTCTCGTTTCAACGAAAGCATTTGCTTCTCTTTGTTGAGCAATTCCAAAACTTTTCTGGCCCTGGCTTTGATGCCGGCGACTTCCAATAGCGTCTGTTTTTCTTCCACCGGTGCATTCATATTTGAACCGATGAAATTGACAAGGAAAGTGAGGCTTTCGATGCTCTTGATGGCAAAGCCCGCTTCTGAGGGAATGTTGGGGCTCAGTTGAATAATTTCAATTGCGAGCTCTTTAAGGCTTTCCATCAGAGCCTTGTGTTCGTCGTCTTTGGGAGGAAGGTTTTCCGCATCGTATTCTACTACACGGGCCTTCATGTACGGCTCCTCTTGAACAATTTCGGTCCATTTGAATCGCTTTTGCCCTTGGAGAATAACGGTGTTTGAACCATCTGGCATGCGCAGCATTTTGATCACTTTGGCCACCGTGCCGACTTCGTTGAGGTCGGAACCATTGGGAACTTCGATGTCATCGTTTTTCTGACTGACAACACCAATTCGTTGCTCATTTTTGTGCGCTTCCTTCACAAGGCGAATCGAACGATCCCGTCCAACAGTAATGGGAATGACGACACCTGGGAATAAAACAGTGTTGCGCAGAGACAGGAGGGGAAGGTCTTCAGGGACTTCTTCTTTCTGCATGGCCTCCTCATCCTCTGCAGAAATTAGGGGTATAAATTCGTGGTCTTGCGCATCGCTTAAGTTCCACTGTTCCTCTTCTACTTGATCTTCAAACATCTTCTTGCGTATTCACACCGTTTATGTCAAAGGCCATGCCACCGTTGTACTCGGACAATGTGGCAGTTGTTTTTGTCAGTTGCAGCGTCTGTTTTTCAAGAAGCAGCAAGGTGACTTACGCGCGACGATCAAACTCAGCCTTCCACTGTTCAATCTCTGAATCGAGCAATTTCCGTCCTCTTCGCGCCATGACGACGCGAGCGGTTTGAATGAATTTATCGAATGTGTGCGTTTGCCATTCCGTGCCACCTCCCCACGAAAAAGGCGGAATGTGCTTTGGCTGAAATCCGCTTCCGAAAACGTTGCATCCCGCTCCAACTATTGATCCCGTGTTGAACATGGTGTTGATTCCGGATTTGCTGTGGTCCCCCATGATCAACCCGCAAAACTGAAGGCCCGATTCATCAAATTGTTCAGTGTTTGGGTTCCAAAGCCTTACGAAGCTGTAATTGCTTTTGAGATTGCTTGTATTTGTTGCAGCACCAAGGTTGCACCAGTGGCCGATTACAGAATTACCGACGAATCCATCATGTCCTTTGTTTGCGTAGCCCAAAAACACAGAATTCGAAACTTCACCCCCAATTCGGCATTGGTCGCCAATGCTCGTCGGGCCGTAAATTTTGGATCCCATTTTAATGACGCTGTTTGCCCCAAGATACAGAGGTCCACGAATGTTACTGCCTTCTTGGATTTCGCTATCTGGGCCGAGCAGAACAGGGCCAGCCTCAGTGTTGATGGTGCATGCATTTGCCTTCGCACCCGGGGCGATGATCAATTGGTCAAGTGGGCCAATGACTTTTACATGATCCGGAAGGGGCGTTTGAGACGCGCGTCGGGCTCCCCATTTTTGTTCAACGGTTTCAATTTGTTTCGTGATCCAATCTCCTGCATGAGCAAAAAGTTGAGTGGGAGAGTTGATGAGTTCAGCATCTGTCACGAGTTGACGTTCGCCTTTGGACGTGACCGCATTCCATCGAAAAAGTGGGATATCGCCAAAATACAAATCAGCACCGACTGGAAGTTCTTGTAAGACCTTCAAAGATCGGACTGTAGGGAGCCATCGATCGTTTAATTCGCCACTCTGAAGAAGAGTCAGAACATTTTGACTGTTGTCCTGTTGTTCTTTATTGATGGCATCACTAGCGACCATAACCCAATATTCCGCGAGTGTAAGTGCCCCTATGAGTACGTTGCCGTTTGAGTGGGCAACTCCCAAAGGGTACATACATGAACTATCGTCATTGAAAAAGGTCAAATCCATCATGGCTCAAAAATACACTTTGAGCGCCTTCCGTCTGACCGTTATGTCACGAATCCCGAATTCGCGATGAAGGAAAGAGGCATAGCTCAGCAGTTTTCCATCAAAGATTTGGAACACTTCACAGGGGTGAAGTCGCATACGATTCGGGCTTGGGAACAACGCTACGATTTGCTGGTCCCCAAAAGAACGGCCACAAACATCCGATATTACAGTGGTGAGGATTTAAAGAAACTTTTAAATGTTTCTTATCTGATGTACCACGGGATGAAGATCTCGAAAATTGCCCAACTTGGAGACGCTTCGTTGCTCGAGAAGGTGAGTGAAATACAAATGGCTGAAGGTGGATTAAGCGCGATCTTCTCACGAATGAAATTGAGCATGCTCAATTATGATGAGGCCGCCTTTCATCAACTGGTGGAGGAGCATTCCTCTGAGTTCGGTTTGGAAAAGACCGTCCTCGATGTCTTTCTCCCGTTCTTATCACAAATAGGTGTCTTGTGGCTGACGAATTCGATATGCCCAGCACAAGAACATTTTATCAGCCACTTGATGAGGCAGGTTTTGAATTCAGCGGTGGATTGTGTCAAGGATGAAATGAAAAGCGATGCTCCTGTTGCAGTGCTGTACCTGCCTGAACGCGAGATACACGACATCAGTCTTTTGTTCATCCACTTTCTTTGCAGAAAATACAGCATTCGCAGCATCTTCCTAGGTGCAAGCGTTCCCTTTGGGGATCTGCTCGGTGTGGCAGAGCAATTTCCAAATGCTCGATTTGTTGCATACTGCACAACATACCCGGCATCTTCCGAGGCCCAGGCTTACGTCGACTTAATCACCTCAGAATTTGAGGGGCTTGACAATAAGTTTCTGCTTGCCGGTAGAGTGTTCGAGGGTTGTTCATCAAACGACGTTGTAACTACGGTGACCAACGGTTCAGAGTTAGCTTCAGTTCTATTTGACTGATATATAGCTATTTAAGTAGATTCTTGGACGCTCATTTCCGTGGTTTATTTCACGACATGACGAGAAATGTTTAATCATTTTTGATAAAAGTTAAACAAAAGTTTGGTTGAATGGAAGTTTTGTTTAATCTTTGTCGGGAATCATTAAACAAAATGTCATGAGCACAATTGAATTCAACACTCTTCTCGTAACCAACCGATCATTCTTAAAGGGGTTTGCAATGGGATTCACTCGTGATGCTCAGGATGCTGAAGACTTGATTCAAGATACAATGGTGAAGGCACTCCGATACAAGAAGAATTTCAAGGAGGGGACTAACATTAAAGGGTGGTTGTACACCATCATGCGAAACATCTTCATCAATAATTACAAGCGCAAGAAGTTTCAAAACACCATTTTGGACACAACAGACAACCAATACTACCTCAACTCAGGTTCCATGCAGTCTGATACCATCACCTCGGAAATCAACGAAAAAGACATCCACTCTGCAATTGATGGACTCAAATCTGACTTTCGCATTCCGTTCACGATGTTTCTCGAGGGCTTCCACTACGATGAGATTGCTGCAGAACTTAATATCCCAATGGGGACTGTGAAGAGCCGCATCTTCCATGCGCGAAAGAAGTTGTCTGCAGAACTGAGCGCTTTCCGAAACTAAGAAGCAACCATACTCTTTTTTGTGTTGTTCTGAGATTGTGGTATCATTACCATAGCAAAACAACACGGCATGACTCGATTTTTTCTCTGCGCGTTTCATTTGGTTCTGGCGGGCTTCGTTTTGGTTGTTCAGCCGGCCAATGCTCAAATTGAAGTAGAGTCAGGTTTGACCCTTGATGAGTATGTGAACGACATACTCCTAGGCAACGGTATTCAAGCATTCAACATTACCTACCAAGGGGGGGACGAGCAGATCGGCTACCTGACAGGTGGCGACGAAGTGTTCTCCCTGTCTTCTGGTCTGGTTTTAAGTTGTGACGTAGCCCAAAACTTGGAGTGTCCCGAAGAATTTCTCGCTTGTGACGGATGCCTTGGCAACGGATTCAATGATCCAGACTTGTTGGATATTGCCAATTCCGTTCCTGCACTTATAGGTGAAACTTTCGCGGTAAACTCAGTCAATGACGGTTGTGTCTTGGAATTTGATTTCGTTGCTGCTGGTGATACTGTAAGTTTTGATTACGTCTTTGGCTCTGACGAGTATGAAACTTGGATCAATACCCAGTACAATGATGTTTTTGCGTTTTTCCTGAGTGGTCCTGGAATTACAGGTGACTATGAAAGCCCAGCGGCATTTCCAGGTGGCGCAGTCAATATTGCCGGTGTTCCGGATACAGATCCCAATCTTCCCGTGACCATTTCGTCTGTAAATTCGGGTACAAACCCGGAGTATTACGTGGATAACCAAGGCGGTACAGATGTGTGCATCAATGGTTACACCGTTCCTTTTACAGCTTCTTATGAGGTTGAATGTGGTGAGACTTATCACATAAAACTTGCTATTGCAGATGGCAGCGACACTGCTTTGGAGTCTATTGTTGTTCTCGAGGAGGGATCATTTGAATCGAATGCTGTCGTGCAAATTGACTTGAGCATTGATGTAGGAGGTCCTGATGCGAATGTCATTTACGAGGATTGCGGAACAGCGACATTGAGTTTTGAGCGACCTGTAGAAACCATTCTGGACATTCAGGAAATGGTTTACATCAACTATGGAAATAGTGTTGCGACAAATGGCGTTGACTATGGTCAACCGCAGCCGGACGGTTCATTGTTGCCCTTGCCAGATTCTGTGGTGTTCGCACCGTTCGTAAGCATCGTTGAATTCCAACTCACTGCGGACATCGACGGCATTGACGAAGGGCCGGAGTTGGTCGAGATGGAAATAGAGAATGTCGCAGCTTGCAACGGAGGCGGCCTCACCACTTATTTCTCGTTTTTTGTAGCAGAGGAACCACCGCCCTTCGAAGTCGATGGTTTTGAAACGGAGATGTGCTTGGGCGATGCCATTGAACTAACGCCGTTGGTGAGCGGCGGTTATGGAAATTACACGTACGAGTGGCTTTGCGATGGCCAGATCGGAGCACCTTACTTGTTTGAACCGAATGTTGCCGGTCCATGGATGTGTGAGATCATTGTAGGTGACACATGTGGCATGCCGTCGGAGTCCGCTATCATTGAAGTCGAAGTACTGGAATTTGATCCGCTTGATGTGAATATTGTGGAGGAAACGATTCAGCTTGAGTGCAATGGATTGGTGGATATCCAGGCTGTTGTAAGCGGTGGCTATGACATTGCGGCCGGAGGATTCTATGAATACGATTGGGAGGACCAAGACGGAAATAATCTGTTCGCCTCTTGGTTTGATCCATCATTATTGACTTTGAGTACTTGGCAAGATGCGGACCAAGTGGTTGTGACTGTTACGGATGCTTGCGGGATGGAGATGGCAGATAGTGTGGAGATTACTTACAACATACCCCCGATTGTGGTGACTGTCGATGAACAAGTGGATGTGCTTTGCAATGATCCTTTTACCATTACAGCAACTGCGACGGGGACTGATCCATTCAATTACACTTGGCTGGACGGTGGAGCTTGGCTTGGCTGGGGCAATCCTTTGAATTGGGTGACCAGCACTGACGAAAGCATTGTGCTGGAAGTTAGTGACGCCTGTGGTCAAGTAGAATCTGTGGATATACAAATCACAGTAGATGCTCCAGAAGTTATTGTGAGTCTTCCTGATGGTTTAGTCGGTCCGTGTACGGAGGTGTTTAACCTCCAAGCGGAGGTTACAAGTGGCTCAGGTGGGTACCAATATTCATGGTTTCAGAACGGGATCAATATGAATGAAAATGGGAACAACGTTGACGTCCAACTGGGTGAAACGGCCACATTTACAGTAAATGTGGATGATGGCTGTGGTCAAAGTGGTTTAGACAATGCTCAGGTGGTCATTGATAACCCGCCATTGATCATTGAGCTGGGGCCGGATATCTACGGCAGTTGTGTGGATTACACATTGTTCCCGGTGGATGTCATCAGTGGAGCTGGGAATTACCAGTACGAGTGGTTTGTTTCTGGAGAATCTTATGACGTGGATGAGGAAATTACAGTTCAGTCGTTTGTGACCATTCCCATTGATGTTGTCGTTCAGGATGGTTGCGGTGGCTTGACAACAGATTCATTGGTTTACCACATCCCCGATATTCCGATTGCGCTCGAAATCACGCCATCAACAACCATTTGTGCTGGAGATGGGATTTCTCTCGAAGCCCTCGCAATGGGGGGAGAGGAAGGGTTTACATACTTTTGGCCCTCCCTTGGAACATATGGTCCGATTCAATACATCACCCCCACGCAATCAGCGACTTACCCGGTCATAGCCACCGATATTTGTGGAGATGAAATGAATCTGGCGAGCACAGTAGAAGTGCAGTATTTGTTCAGTGATTTCACCGTGAGCGGAACAGAGGACAATGAGAATCGTTACACGTTCAGAGCAACACCCAATCCGCCAGAACCATATCCGGGAGCTTATGGCTATGATTGGAATTTTGGAGATGGTTCAACTTCTGACGAACCTATTGTCGTTCACGATTTCGACGGTTTGAGCGACTACACAGTGACCCTTGATGTCACGAGTTGGGCAGGTTGCATCAACCAATCTTTCACAGTTGTGAGAGGTCCTGTATTGCTTTATGTTCCAACCGCGTTTACTCCGAATAATGATGGTATCAACGACGCTTTCCAAGTGATTGGTGGACAAATCAAAGAGTATGAGCTTTGGATCATGAATCGTTGGGGAGAGATGGTATTTCACAGCACGTCACTGGATGATTTTTGGTTGGGTGATATGAATGGTGGAACGCATTATGCCGAGAACGGGATTTACAATTGGATCATCCGACTGAAGGGGTTCGATACAGATGCTGAAGAGTATACAGGTACTCTTCAATTGATGCGTTAAGCGAATACGAGCACCGAAGAGTGGAAATTTGTCGAGGATTCCTGAGGACAAGTTGAAAACGATTTAATTTGCGGATATGAATCTGACCAAAGCAAAATCTCTTCAGGGACCATTTATCATTGTGACCTCTCTATTTTTTATGTGGGGTTTTATCACGGTGATGGTTGATGCCTTGATTCCTCGTTTAAAGGATGTTTTTGAATTGACTTTTCTTCAAGCGGGACTTGTGCAATTTGCATGGTTCGCTGCTTATGGGATCTTGAGCATTCCCGGTGGTAATTTGATTGAGCGCATCGGATACAAGCGTGGGATTTTAACCGGGCTTGGACTCGCAGCCTTAGGTTGTCTTTTGTTTTACCCAGCGGCAGCTACACGTGTCTATGGTTTGTTTTTGCTGGCCTTGTTCGTTGTCGCTGGTGGTCTCACCATTTTACAAGTTGCAGCTAACCCATACATTTCTGTTTTGGGCTCACCAGAGCGAGCTTCGAGCCGATTGAATTTGGCTCAGGCCTTCAATTCCTTGGGGACGACCATTGCTCCAATCGTGGCAGCAAGCTTTTTGTTGAGCGATCAAATCTTGTCTGGTGACGAACAAAGCCAACTCAGTCTCGAAGCCTTGGACATTTATCGTTCAGCCGAGGCTTCAGCTGTTCAAGGACCTTTTGTGGTCTTAGCTATGGCATTTTTGATGCTGGCGGTTCTCATTGGTGCCAGTAAATTGCCTCGAATTTTAGGCGCCAATAGTGAAGGAGGGTTGAAGGATGCTTGGAAGAATAAAACATTGCGCTTTGGCGCTGTTGCCATTTTTGTATATGTAGGAGCAGAAGTCGCCATTGGTTCTTACATGGTGGGTTATGGACTTGAATTGGGCGTTGGAGAGATCATCCGCGACAATGCAGCTTTGTCCTCTATGGCTGGCTTAGCTGCGAGTATTAGAGGGATGTCACTAGAAGGCATCGATGCCAAAGGATTGATCGGAGCTTTGCTAACTTTTTATTGGGGTGGAGCCATGATTGGTCGATTTATCGGGAGTGCTATAATGCAGAGAATAGCTCCCAACAAGCTTCTTTCCTTCTTTGCTCTAGGGGCTGCGACAATGGTGGTGGTGAGTCTTCTGAGCTCAGGGGTGACTGCGCTTCTAGCCCTCCTAGCTGTTGGATTGTTCAATAGCATTATGTTTCCCACGATTTTCACGCTTGGTATTGGAGAGTTGGGGGATTTGAAGCCGCTGGGCAGCGGCATTCTGTGTACTGCTATAGTAGGTGGCGCTTTTATCCCGCCAGCAGTTGGCGCCATAGCTGATGGCTCTGGCTTTGCCGCTGCATTGGTGCTTCCTGTGGTTTGCTACCTCTACATTCAGTATTTTGCTTCAAAGGTGGCTGGCGAGAAGCGAAAGGCATAAAGCCGAGTAGCACCGAAGATTTTGGCCGTTGGATTTGATAAGAATTGTAAAAAGGTTATGCACAATGACAACCTTTTGGCAGGAAATGCTGTTCTTTCGCTAGGCGGAGCAGCTTTGTTTCGTATCTTAAGTACTAAAGACTACAGCCATGGCTCGGAAAAAGCGATCAAAAGAATTGCAACCCAACATTAAAGTACGACTTGATCGTCGAACAGTTATCACGGTGCGAGACGAGGAGAAACTTGCTTTTTGGAAGGAAAAGTACCCGGAATTGGAAGTGCTCGAGAGCTAATCCATTACCCAAATGAGTTGCACCTAGCAACAGACATTATCAGTTCTGATAGAAACAAAAAAGCCGGATTCTCTCCGGCTTTTTTGTTGGCCTGTAATCTGGCCAGTATAGATGAGGTGTTTCTCGCTTTATGCGATTTCGGCTTGCTTCCACGGGGCAAACGCCAGCTGTTCTCTTCCCTTTTTCGTGAGGGTGTAACCATTTTTATTCTGCAGCATGCCATCCAAATACAAATTGGTGATGCGTTCACCAATTCTTGCCTGGCCTACGCTCAAGTCTGTGTCCGCTTCGATGCGCTTCCAAAAGTTTCTTTCCAAAACTGCGAGGCGAATGTGGGACTGCTGCTCTTGTTTGTATGTGTGGATGATGTCTAGGATCATATAATCGTACTTGTCCATTGGTGGGTGGTTGTAGAGGTTAGGTTATGCACAGCCGAATGGCCTACGTCTGCAAAGTAGCAGGCGGCAACTACAAACGCACTTACTACGTCAAGGGAAATATGAACGAATTGTTAACGACTCTCAGAAACATGTTGATGACTTGTGAATAGCGCAGATGGTGTGATTCTAACGCTTTGGAAATCTATGAAGTACAAGATGCGATGGCATCAATTCTAATCAGTGACCTGTGAGCTCCAATTGCCGCGAATTGTTTTTCCATTGTTCAGATGGGACCTCAACAAGGACATGAACTCACTGCGTTGGATTTCGATTGCCCCGAGACTTTTTAGGTGATCATTTTGAATCTGGCAATCAATCGGGCCAAATTGATTCCTTTTTGCCCATTCGATGAGATGGATAAAAGCAATTTTAGAGGCATTGCTCTCGTCAGAGTACATGCTCTCTCCGAAAAACATGTGTCCGATGGAGACTCCATAAAGTCCTCCAACGAGCTTTCCTTTACGCCAGGTTTCAAATGAATGGGCCAATCCCAATTCATGAAGCCTCAGATAAGCGCTGATGATTTCTTCAGAGATCCATGTTCCCTCACCGTCTTTTCTCAATTTCCCGCAATTGCGAACAACCTCTTCAAATTGGGTGTCGATTTTAACCTCAAAGTCCTGTCGGTTGAGCACATTGCGCATGCTCTTCGAGATTTTGAGGTCCTCAAGCCGAAGAATGCATCGTTTTTCAGGAGCCCACCACAGGATGGGGTCATTTTCACCGTACCAAGGAAAGATGCCACCTTCGTAAGCGGCGATGAGGCGCGCCTCGCTCAGATCGCCACCTACAGCAAGCAGTCCTTCCCAGGATTCGTGCAAGGGAGGGAAGCCGATGGTGCCATCCAACATGGCTATTCGCGGTTGTTCAGTCATCTTTCAAGTTCTTGAGCCAAGATAGCAGTTCCGCACAGATTATGTCCCATTTTTATGGCATGATTGAGCAATGTCCTAGATTCATTCAATCGTTGTCGAAAAGCATCGAAAATGACGGCATTTCCTTCGGTAGAATGGCGGATGATTCCATGCCTTTTCAACGTCCAACAAGTGCCGATGCCATCTCGCAAGGTGCAAGTGTTCGACATGCATCAGTTCTGTTGGTGTTGGTCCCACAAAACGGACAATGGTGCCTTGTCTTGATGAAACGTCCAGAATATCCTGGGGTTCACAGCGGGCAAATATCAATCCCGGGTGGTGAATTTGAGTCGACGGATGCCGACGCCAGAGAAACGGCACTGCGTGAGTTTGATGAAGAGATGGGAGTCGCACTGAAGCGCGGCGATGTGTTTGCCCAACTGACGGAGCGTTTTATTCCACCAAGTCAATTCATCGTCACGCCATTTCTTGGTTTTTTGCCGCGCATGCCAGAGTGGAATCTTGATCAAGAGGAAGTGGCTGATGTACTCATTGTTCCCGTAGCGCATCTCTTGCCATCTGAAGCGCTCAAAATGACCGAAATTAGCTTGTCCAACGGTTCATCAATTTCGCTTCCTGCCTATCACCACGAGGGCCACATCATATGGGGTGCCACAGCCATCATGCTCACTGAATTTGTTGCGGCGTGGAAAGGTACTTTTTCTAACCCCGATGCAGCAACCTCTTTCTCTGTGTGATTCCTCTTTGAAGTGCTGTACTTTTGCAGCATGAATTCTACAGCACACTTGATTTCAGGCAGTGAAGAAGAGGCCCTGCACGCATTAGAAGTCGCAAAGGAAAGTGGAAACATCCAGTGGGTTCGCCCCATGCTAGAGGCTTTTCGTGACCGCCCCGAAGAACGTTTGCGAACAGAAATTGGTTCAATGCTGGGAGCTCTCAAGGTTTCAGAGGGAGCGGAGGTAATGGGAGATGCCCTTGAAGATCCGGAATTTGCTGAAGTGCACGCAGATATCATCGGCTTTTTGTGGAGCTGCGGATTTCAATCGGAAAATCAATTGCGTTCTGTTGTGAATTGCGCTGCCGATGGCGATTTTGTGTGTGCCATGGAGGCACTGACCTGGATTGAGGAATTGGAATCGGTTACGGATGAAAATGCCCTTTGGGACGCTTTGTTAATCATCCGAGGTATTGTAGAAGAAGGTCGTTCAGACGGAACCCAGCCCCTGTTTGAGGCGATGCACAAGGCTCTCAGCGCGCTCGAAAGGACGCAATAGCCAACTGTCTTTTGCCTCAGGTTTGAATGACACCAGTGCGAAATGCTTCTACGGGTGCATGGCTAGCCATCGCGATGCCGCTGCTGATCCAGTGGCGTGTATCCTCAGGGTCAATGATTGCATCTACCCAAAGTCTAGCGGCTGCATAAACGGGTGAGGTTTGGTGCTCATACTTTTCAGCTAGGGTGTCAAAAAGCTCCTTTTGCTCGGATTCGTCAGGCTTCTCACCTTTCTTTTTGAGCCGTGCTATTTCAATTTGTTGCAAAACTTTAGCGGCTTGTTCACCTCCCATAACAGCGAGTTTAGCAGAAGGCCATGCTACGATCAGTCGTGGATCATATGCTTTGCCACACATGGCGTAATTGCCGGCTCCGTAGCTGTTGCCAACGATTACGGTGAACTTCGGGACGGTGGAATTTGCTACGGCATTGACCATTTTAGCACCATCTTTAATGATGCCACCGTGTTCGCTGCGTGAGCCCACCATGAAGCCTGTTACATCCTGTAAAAAGACCAATGGAATTCCCTTTTGATTGCAATTCATGATGAATCGCGCAGACTTGTCTGCGCTGTCTGAATAGATGACCCCTCCAAATTGCATTCCATCTGTCTTGGACTTGACTAATTTTCGTTGATTGGCAACGATGCCTACACTCCAGCCTTCAATCCGAGCGTAGCCGGTGATGATGGTCTTTCCGTATTCTTTTTTGTATTCGGTGAAGGAATCGGCATCAACGAGCGATGCGATTAAATCATGGGTAGCATAAGGTTGATTTCGCTCACTTGGCAGCACACTACAAATACCAGGTCCATTGGGTGCGTTTGGGTTTTCGCGGCTAAACCCGGCGGGGTTCACTTCAATGCTTTGATGACCAATGAGTTTACGAATGGTTTGAAGAGCTTCTTCGTCGTTTTTGCATTTATAATCGGTTACGCCACTGATTTCACTGTGTGTGTCTGCGCCACCAAGCGTTTCGTTGTCAATGTCTTCGCCAATGGCGGCTCGAACTAAGAAACTGCCAGCCAGAAAGATGGATCCCGTGCCCTCCACGATCAGTGCTTCGTCGCTCATGATGGGCAGATAGGCTCCACCGGCGACACATGAGCCCATGACTGCAGCAATTTGTGGAATTCCCATGGCACTCATCTTTGCGTTGTTTCGAAACATTCTGCCAAAGTGTTCTTTATCAGGGAAGATTTCGTCTTGCATCGGCAAGAAAACTCCCGCACTGTCGACCAAGTAAATGATTGGAATGTGATTTTCCATCGCGATTTCTTGAGCCCGAAGATTTTTCTTACCGGTAATTGGAAACCAAGCTCCGGCCTTCACAGTGGCATCGTTTGCAACGGCGATCACGGTTTTTCCGGCGACTTGTCCAATTTGAATTACGACCCCACCCGCGGGGCATCCGCCATGCTCTTGGTACATTTCCTCACCGGCCAATCCCCCGATTTCGATGGGACGTGATCCGGGATCAAAAAGTAGCTCGAGTCGCTCACGTGCGGTCTTTTTCCCTTTGGCGTGCTCCTTGTCGATGCGTTTTTGTCCTCCGCCTTTTGCAGCAATTTGAATGCGGTCTCGAATGGGAGTCCATAGCAATCGCATGGCGTCTTCGTTCCGGTTGGCTTCGATGGATTGAGAAGATTGATTGTTCTGCATGTGGTAAAGTTAAGCGGAGCGGTACCTTTGTTGCATCGTGTATATGCAGTTCATTTTACGAAGTCCCGCGGTTGTTGTTGCATTGACCGTTGTTTTGGCATTGTTGTCGGGTTGTCAGTTTCCTCAGGATACTCCCGAGAGCGGGTGCGAATCGTCGTTTGACTACATGTTGCCGAAAGTGGCACAAGGGTTTCGCTGGAAAATTTTAGCATCTGATTCAAGATCAGAGCGTATTTCTGCCTTGGAAATCTATGATGTTGAGTTTGAAGAAATCGCGACCACGGTCTACCGTGATTCCGTTGCTTTCGGTTTGGATCCATGTCCAGCCGGTGAGCAAGTTGTATTGAACGGTGCTTCGAGTGGATTGGGATGGTCGAAGAATGGTGACGAAAATGGAGGGCTTGCAACCTTGAGCACGACGCATGTCGCTTTGCTCGAGGCCTGGGATGATTCATTGGATCACTGGGCTGGAGGTGCGTTTGTCGATTATATCCAGTCGAACCGAGCACATGAGGTTCTGTCTAGAAATGATGCTGTTAACTATGGTGGTAATCCAGAATGGGATTTGGAAATGTTGATTTCACACCAGCCTTCGGCGCTCTGTATTTATCCATTTGGAAATCCAATCAATGAAGCGAGTTGGTCTTCCGCAATACCGATTGTCCCTATTTTGGAATACCTCGAACCACACCCGTTGGGTCGAGCCGAGTGGATGAATGCCTTCGGTTGGTTGGTGAACGATTCGGCATGGTTGAGATCAAATGCCGTGTTTGAAGTAATCGCTACGAGGTATGACTCGATACGGAACTCGAACACGAACCGCGATGCGTTTCGAGTATTCACAGGAAGCGTTGAGCATGGTGAATGGCACGCTCCGGGTGGGGACAGTTTCATAGCAACGTTGCTTCGTGATGCAGGGGTTACCTACGTTTTTGGTGATCGAAAGGGGCGGGAAAATGTGCGGATTCCGTTTGAAGAAATGATTGAAATTGGCACTGAAGCGGAAGCTTGGGGATTGGTGCTTCAGCATGTTGGCGATGTTTTGACGGTTGAAGGGCTGCTCCAAAAGGATGATCGCAATCGGTTGATTCTTCCCAAATCGAGACGAGTCTTCGTTGCGAACACAACCCAGTGTGATTATTTCGGTTGGTGGGTTGCAAGGCCTGATGCGATGCTTGAAAATTTGACATGCTTGTTTGGAGAAGCTCCCTGTCTGATGGATTCTGAACCGTGTTTCAAATGGCTTGAAGAATGAAGTATCGTCAAGTTATTTGGATGGCTGTTGCAGCCATTTTAATTCTGTCAATCAGCCACGTGATGTGGGGATCAACGAGTTTGGAATGGGGGCTCCTCGGGACTTGGTTCAGTTCATCTCCGGAGTTGCCTGCTCTTGTTTTTTTCGAGGTCCGACTTCCTCGGGTTTTAATGGCTATTGCTGCTGGGGCGGGTCTTGGTATTTCGGGTTTGATGATGCAGACCTGGTTTCATAACCCATTGGCAGGGCCATCGGTGCTTGGAGTGACTTCAGGCGCCGGAATGGCTGTGGCGATCGTGGTGCTGACGGGAATGGGGGGTGGATGGTTGGCCAATTCGATGGCTGCAAGCGTCGGGAGTTGGCTGGCACTGGGGCTTGTATGGTTGGTTTCAAATAGGTTCAGAGGTTTGGCTTCTTTGTTGATTTTTGGGCTCATGTTGAATTATGTTCTTGGTGCCTTGGTGACCGTATTGCAAGCAGAAGCCAGGGAAAAGGCATTGCAACAGTTTGTTTTTTGGGGCATGGGTACCTTCGGACAAGCCACGTTGTTTATCGCAGGAATTGTGCTCGTGCTCGTTTTAGTTTCGACCGTGTTGGCATTCAATTGGCACCGGGATCTGGACAAGTGGACGATGGGCGAGATCACAGCGCGTAGCATGGGTGTTGATGAGTCGAGGTTGCGCCGAGTGATCATTGTGTTGACCGGATTGCTTGCGGGTTCCATCACCGCGGTTTGTGGTCCCGTTGCATTTCTTGGCCTTGCTACGCCACACTTGGTTAAGCTGCTCACACCTCATAGAAGTCATCGGCGCTTGATCCCAATGACTGCGCTGGTTGGTGCTCTGCTGGCGTTGGTCGCAGATTGGGGTGTCAAAGGGTTGGGGATATTTGATGGAGGATGGCCGCTGAATGCTGTTCTCTCACTGTTGGGAGCGCCCATGGTCGTTTGGGTCCTGATACAACGCAACTTTTCTCACTCATGAATCCACAAAATTTAGATGGTGAGGAGCACATGATTCGAGCACGAGGCTTGTCGGTTGGTTATTTTGGTCATCCCAATGTTTTATCGGAATTGTCTTTTGAATGGAGCGGCAAGGGCATTCATTTAATCATTGGAGCAAATGGCACGGGCAAGAGTACTTTGATCAGAACATTGGCCGGACTTCAGAATCCTACAGCGGGTGAAGTACGTTGGGACGGAGAAAACGTGGGCTCCATTTCTTCACCGCGTCGGATTTCCAAAATGGCATTTGTTCAGAGTATGCCACCCCGCCAGTCGGAACTAACTGTCGATGAGGCACTGGCCTTGAATGAATCAGATCAAGGCAAAGTGCATCACTGGTTGCGAGCTTTTGATTTGATGCAAATGCGTTGCAAATCACTCTGCGACTTGAGCGATGGCTTGGCACAACGCGTGATGCTCGTGCGGGCTATTCTGCAAAACACACCGTGGATTTTATTGGATGAGCCGACTGCCTTTTTGGATGTTAAATCTCGTCAAGTGATGTGGTCGCAGTTATCGGCTTTGGTTGAAGAGGGAAAGCACATCATGGTTGTGAGTCACGATTATCATTTGCTCGAGGGGAACTCTGATTTGATCAGTGTTACGGCTATTAAACCCAGCGGATTAATTCCGCTTGAACCTGCGGGATCTTTCGGAGAATGGAATGCGTCCATTTGAGCGAATAAGTTTAGCAAGTTTGGCATTATCCACGGCGGGAGAAAGGTCACCATAATTGTAAATTTGCACCAACATTACGCCCATGCCGTCGATCGCTCGAATGATTTTTTCTTTTGTCTTCATATCCGCCATCTTGGCGTTCGTTGAATGGCTTTCGTTTCGTCTCCTGAGTCGTCGGTTCAGCGAACGAGCAGAGTGGTATTGGATTCGAAATACATGGTTATCACTCGTCGTTTTGATTTGGATCGCTTTTGTGATCAATGGATTTATGTGGCCGACTTGGCGCACAACGCATCCGCGTTTGCTCAGCGTCATGTCGATTTCATTTTTTGTCATGTTCATTCCCAAGCTGGTGATGGCGGGATTTGAGTTGCTAGAACTCTTTCGGTCAGGTGGGGGAATACTTTTCAATCGCATGGCTGGCAGTTCCCGCCCAATATCGCGCGAGTCGTTTTTAACTCAGCTCGGGCTTGGTGCTGCTGGACTGACGTTTGCAAGTTTTTTGTACGGCGTCACATGGGGCAAATACGCATTCAGAGTGGAGCAAATCAAGGTGCCAATACCCAATTTACCTTCAGCTTTCAATGGCTTCAAAATGGTGCAGATTTCAGATGCTCATTTGGGAAGTTTCGTTGACACCCCGCGGCCGGTGCTGGAAGCGCTGGAAGGAATCAATGCACTTAAGCCAGATGTAATCTTGTTTACAGGTGATTTGGTCAATACCCATGCGGACGAGGCTGAACCATGGATTGAGGCGTTCAGAGGGTTGCATGCGCCGCTAGGAAAATTTTCAATCATGGGCAACCACGATTACGCAGACTACGGTCCTTTTGAGGAGTTCGAGCGAGAAGCAAGCCGCAAGCGCATCAAGGAAATTCACGCGGAAATGGGGTTTCGTTTGTTGTTGAATGAACACCATCACTTTGAACGAGAAGGAGAGAGGATTGCCCTGATTGGTGTCGAGAATTGGGGCAAGGGGTTTCGGAGAAGTGGAGATTTGAGCGCCGCAATGAAAGGAAGTGACGCCGAAGATTTATGCTCCATTTTGATGAGCCACGACCCAACCCATTGGGAAGAGGAAGTGATGAATGGGAAGGCGCCTATTGAGCTTACGTTGAGTGGCCATACACATGGTATGCAGTTTGGAATTGAAATCCCATGGTTGGGCATCAAATGGTCGCCGAGTCAATGGCGCTACTCCCGTTGGGCTGGTCTCTACGAAGAGGCGAGTCAGTTCCTTCACATCAATCGCGGGTTTGGCGTGCTTGGGTTTCATGGACGAGTGGGGATGCCACCAGAAATTACAGTGCTCGAAATCGAACAGGCATAAATTGCTTCGACGTAATATTGCGGGATAAATTCCAGAAAATTAAAATCATGTCAGACGAGAAGAAGGTCATTTTTAGCATGCATAAGGTCAATAAGGTGACCCCGGCAGGCAAGCAGATCTTAAGGGATGTGACCTTGGGATTTTACCACGGTGCAAAAATTGGAATCCTCGGTGCGAATGGCGCCGGTAAATCAACCGTGATGCGCATCATTGCGGGCTTGGATGAAGCATACACAGGGGATGTGACGTGGTCGCCTAACATTTCAGTGGGCTATTTGTCACAAGAACCTGAATTGGATGAGAGCAAAACCGTTCGCGAGATTGTGGAAGAAGGGACGGCTGAAATCGTAGCCGTTTTGAAGGAATATGAAGAGATCAATGCAAGGTTCATGGACGAAGAGATCCTGAACAATCCCGACAAGATGGAGGCGTTGATCAATCGTCAAGCCGAAGTCCAGGACAAGATCGATGCATTGAACGCTTGGGAACTGGATACCAAGCTGAACATTGCCATGGATGCCTTGCGTTGCCCACCGGATGACGCCAAAGTAGAAATGCTTTCAGGAGGTGAGCGTCGCCGTGTCGCGCTCTGCCGCCTGCTTTTGCAGCAACCGGATGTCTTGCTGCTTGATGAGCCGACGAACCACTTGGATGCGGAATCGATTGATTGGTTGGAGCAGCATTTGGAACAGTACACAGGAACCGTTCTGTGCGTAACGCACGACCGCTATTTCTTAGACAATGTCGCGAAGTGGATCCTGGAGTTGGATCGAGGGGAGGGCATTCCTTATGAAGGCAATTACGCTTCTTGGTTGGAGCAAAAGACCAAGCGTCTCGCTCAAGAAGAAAAACAGGCATCGAAGCGCCAAAAAGAATTGGAGCGCGAGTTGGACTGGGTGAAACAATCACCGAAAGGCCGGCGCGTAAAGAACAAGGCGCGTGTAAATAATTACGAGAAGATGCTCGCCGAAGGGACCAACGAGAAGGATGCAAGGTTGTCCATCCCAATTCCCAACGGACCCCGATTGGGCAACTTGGTGATTGAGGCTGACAAGCTTCAAAAAGCATTTGGTGAGAAGCTCTTGATTGAAGATTTAAGCTTTAGCCTTCCACCCGCTGGTATCGTGGGGGTGATTGGTCCAAACGGAGCGGGTAAGACGACTTTGTTCAGGATGATTATGGACGAAGAGAAACCGGATGGAGGCTCCTTTAAAAAGGGAGAAACCGTTGAGATTGGCTATGTGGATCAGCGGCACGCGTCAATTGACCCGGAAAAAACAGTTTGGGAGGTGGTCAGTGGTGGCACCGATCAACTGGAAATCGGTGGCAAGTTGTTCAATAGCCGCGCCTACGTGTCGAAGTTTAACTTCAACGGATCCGATCAGCAAAAGAAGTGTGGGGTATTATCGGGGGGTGAGCGCAACCGTCTGCACTTGGCGATGACATTGAAGACAGAGGCGAATGTACTTCTCTTGGATGAGCCGACAAACGACATTGATGTGGACACCCTTCGTGCTTTAGAGGAGGGCATTGAATCCTTCGCCGGATGCGCCGTCGTCATTTCACACGATCGGTATTTTCTCGACCGCATTTGCACACACATCTTGGCATTTGAAGGGGATTCTCAGGTTTATTGGTTTGAAGGAACTTACAGTGAATACGAGGAGAATAGGAAGAAACGCCTTGGCCAGGTTGGTCCTCAGCGAGTGAAATACCGGAAACTTGTCCGCGACTGATTACATCGGAAGATTTGCTCCGACGCCATCGGGGCCATTGCATTTCGGATCAATCGTCGCAGCGACGGGATCTTGGTTGGATGCTCGTGTCGCAAAAGGTCAGTGGAAATTGCGCATCGATGACTTGGATGGTCCGCGCGTTGTAAAGGGATCGACGGATTCGATTTGTCGGATCCTTGAAGCATTCGGTTTGACGTGGGACGGGGCACCATTTTTGCAATCATCGAGATTTGAGCGTTATCAATCTGTGCTTGAATATCTGATGCAGCAGGGCCGCACTTACCATTGTCGCTGCAGCAGAAAGGATTGGCAAAATCATACGGTGTATCCTGGTACGTGCCGCTCAAGTGGGCATGACGAAGGACGGGCCATTCGATTCAAAACTACTTTGAACACATTCCAATGGCAGGACTTGGAGCAAGGACGAATCGAGGTGAATGTTGGTTCAGACATTGGTGATTTCATGCTCAAAAACGCTCACGGTATTTTCAGTTACCAGCTCGCCAGCGCCGTGGATGATGTCGACATGGGCGTCACCGATGTGGTTCGTGGAGCTGACTTGATGGCTGTGACCGCGGCGCACCTTATGATTCAGGAGGCAATTGGGGGTGATTTTATTCGTTATCGCCATCTCCCGCTTGCACTGTCAAACGCTGGGGAGAAGTTGTCAAAAGCGACAGACGCTCCTGCCGTTGAAGCGAAGCAAGCTTCTGAAGTCCTACAACGGGCATTCTTGCATTTGGGCCTCGGAACTGTCGACTTGGATGTTCCTCGTCGAATGCTGGATGTAGCCATAGCAAAATGGCCGCATCGTAAAACCCAGTAAGACTATGGGTTTTTTTCGGTGATGAGCGTTTCTACGACCTCGATCATTTCGGAAAACTCGGCCTCATCAAAAAGACGGGTGAGGTAGACAATTTTACCGTATTTATTGACGACTACGTTTCTTGTAACACCAGATTTGGGCGCTGCTACGGCATAAAAAAGTGAGCCGTCTGGGTCGGGTGCAATGGGGTAGGTAATCTTCATTTGCGCCGCAAATTGTGCGACTTTATCCTTGGGTTCATCCAGATCGACACCTAAAAGTACAAAGTTGCGGTTGCGAAAGGGTTGCCAAACCTCGTGTTCGAGATGCGGCATTTCTTTTCGGCAGACGCCACACCAAGAGGCTGTAAATTGAAGGATGTAAACGGTTCCGATTAAGGACTCTCGGGTGAAGGTATTGCCTTGTATATCCTCCAGTTCGAATGCGGGAACAGGGTCACCGACTTGGACAATGTAGCCTCGATCTTGTTGGGCTATTGTTTGCCCAATTCCAAAGGGCATAAGGGCCGCGACGCAGACTGAAATAAGTGCAAGAGGAGTTGAGGTTCGTATCATCATTCAGTGCTGACATGGAAGAAATGGGGCGGGCAACGTGCAGACTTCCGTTGTTTCATACAAGAATGTGCCGCCGATGGCATGCTCGCCAATGGCCCTCTCGATGAAGTGAACGCAAGTGGAAACGACGTTGGAATCGCTCAAGCAAGAGTTGGCGAAGTCATGGCCTCCGTTGAGATAGGCATGCAATTCTACGTGCGGTAAACACTCAGCAAGTGCGCCTCCGCCTTGGAGAAGCAGTGCTCCGGGGGCGTTACGTTGGCAATGATGATGGAGGGCTTCGCCGTACGGTACCAAACCATCGCAAGTGCCGTGAAAAGCGAGGAGCGGAAGATCATGAACTTGGTCAGTTGGTTCCATAGCACCGCTCAGGCTGATGACACCCGCCACACCATCGATACGACGGTGATATGCAGAGTATAGAGCGGCATGGCCGCCCGCAGAGCTTCCGCCAATGACGATTCGACGCGAATAGTCAACTTGAAGCGTTTCAAGTGCTTGCTCGAAATCTGCTGCGGCGGCATCAATGGCGAGCCGCTTTTCTTCCGATGAGACACCGCAACCAAAGCCTTTACCGCGTTGCGTCAGACGATAGTCGATGCAGGCAACATCGATCCCCTGTGATGCAATTGCTTCACAAAATTTCACGTTGAGTGGATGCTGACGAGAGCCGGCGAAGAACCCTCCGCCATGCGCAAAAATAAACAGGCTTTTTGCAGCGGGACCAGCGTTTGATTCTGCGCAGGAATAGAGATCCATTTGCAGTTTAGTCGTTTCATCTGCAGCCACAAAATCGATGGTGCGATGCTGCACCGTTACCGCTTTAGACGAATCGTGTCCGGCAGAATGAAGGAGGCTGACAAGGGCAAGAACAAGCAGATAGCAATTGGGCCAGATCAAACCGACGGACTCTTGATTCCAGTGGCCTTGGACCGTGGATGGAAATGTTCGATTTGGTCTTTTAGAAAACGACGGTCCAGATGGGTGTAGATTTCGGTGGTGGCGATTTGTTCGTGGCCCAACATTTCTTGAACCGCTCGCAAATCTGCACCGGCTTCGATCAGGTGGGTTGCGAAGCTGTGCCGAAACGTATGTGGCGAAATGCTCTTTCTGATTTGTGCTTGGATAGCGACACGCCTCAGCATTGTGAACGCCATTTGTCGGCTGAGGCCTCGCCCTTGTCGACCGAGGAACACGGTGTCCTCGTGTCCCTTCATTGGAATGAGCTGAGAACGATACTCTGCCAGGTAATCGTCGATGGCCTGCAATGCAGTTGTGCCGATGGGAATGGTGCGAATTTTGTTTCCTTTTCCGATGACTTGGACAACTCCATCGATGAAGTCCACTTTCGATAATTGCAATTCACACAGTTCGGTGACGCGCAAACCACAACTGTACAAAACCTCGAGCATGGCCTTGTTTCGAACGCCTTCGCGACGCGACAAGTCAACGGTTGAAATGATGCGGTTTACTTCTTCGATGCTCAGTACATCAGGAAGTTTGCGTTCGGGACGGGGGGAGGAGACTAACTCGACTGGATCCGTATCGATGATGTTTTCCAATCGAAGATACTTTGAGAAACTACGAATACCAGAAAGCATACGTGCCTGACTGTTGCGAGCAATCTCTCGATCGTACAAATGCTGCATATATTGTTGTACCGCATTTGTGACAAGTTCACCGGGGTGCGGGATCGATTGCTCTTCGAGACAGAATTTGGAAAACTGTCTGATGTCGCGTAGGTAGGCGGCAATGGAGTTCTCGCTTAAGCCTTTTTCGAGCCGCAAGTAATCTTCGTAACCTTTGATGGTTGACTTCCAGTCTGATTGTACCGTAGGCATTAGGGGATCCAATTTTGTTGTGTTGTAAGCAGGGCCTCTTGCACAGTGATTCGTCGATTTCCGCTGTATGCGGTGACAAAAGGTCCAGGCAAATCATGGCTTTCTTTTATGTCAACGCGCGCATCCCGCGCTGATTTGTACTCACCAAAAGAGCCGGTAATGTATTTGATCCATTCCTCGTGCTCTTCAATGATCAAGGGTCTGGTGAAGTTGTATTGACGGACGAAATGTGCGGCATTCACGCGTTGATGAGAAGCAAGGACTTGGACTTTGAACCGAATGATATCTGATGCGTTTGAATTTTTCGGTTCAGTATTTTCTGCTGGCTTCGAAGTTGCAGGAGAGGGGGCTTCGTGGTCTGCAGCGTCATGCGATACGAGATCCTGTGAGGACGATTCTAGAGCTGCGATGTGCGTTTCTTTGACGGCACCGTCCACCACCGATGAGGCATTTCCGACGATGGATGACCAACACACTTCAGTGTTGCCCATAATCCTGTATTGCACTTTAAATGATGTTGATGGTGCTTGCTGCCATACATACAGGATGGATTGGTCGAAGATGTCACGCAAACTGGCACCTGAATCTTCAAGAGGTTCTGCCGAGCATTGTGGGCTAAAGGTTTCCTCAATTCGCAGGAATTGACCGGGTTCGTGGCCACTTATGGAAAGAGTTACGCGTCCCACATCAGGACCTTCCGAAATCCAAGAGCGCGTTATCACGAGTTTGGTGTTTTCGTCTGGTTCGCTGGATCCTGTGGTCGTTCGGTTTTTTACCGAAATGTGATGTGGCTCGAATTCGACGTCTTTACGTGTTCCGTCGGATATGTAGGAAAACCACTGTGTGATCATACCACCATGAAAATCATCAGTGGCTGTCAATCGCATTTTTAAGTTGATGGTCTGATTGGGCGCTGTTTCGATCCAAATAAATTTTGAACGGCCATTTTCAAATGTGAAAGATGCCCCCGCATTGTCAATGGACTCCGCAAGAATTCCGGGAGGAAGCTGGATTTGGAAGCGCGCAAACCCTCCAGATGAACCGGTTTCGAGACTCCAGGTAGCGGTGGCCGATTCGCCCGCGGAGAGTCCAGCTGGAAGGTTGTGTTCTTCAACAACACCGTGATTCAAGAGCCCGGCAATGAGGAGGGGCTGAATCAGGAGGCCGAAAAGCCAGGATGAAGGGTGAAAAATTGCTCCAAGCATTGATGCAAGCTATTTCGAAGCTGCGCGTGAATCCTGCTTGGTCGGTTAAATTCTGAACACTGAACTGTGAGTGAATTCAATGGTTTTCGGCCAGGTTAGTGCAAAAAAATAGTCCTGTCCCAACGTTTTGGGACAGGACCAACTTAACCAAATTATCACTTGATGCTTGGCGCGTGGGCCAAACTCACTTAAAACCATTACAAACGTAAAGGCTACTTATCTTCACAAACGCGGTTTTGAATTTGGTTATTGACAGGGCTTCGTTAAAAAGTGTAGCTATTTGATTTTCCTTGATTGTCATCTATCTTTGCGCCCCGCTAAGGACAACACTAGAGAAGATGAAAGAAGGAATCCACCCAGAGAACTACCGCGAGGTCGTATTCAAAGACATGTCGAACGAGTATGCTTTCTTGAGCCGTTCGGCGGCCTCAACAAAAGAGACCATTCAATGGGAAGATGGGAAGGAATACCCGCTGATCAAAGTAGAAGTGAGCCACAAGTCGCACCCGTTCTACACAGGTAAAGCGCAATTCGTGGATACAGCGGGACGTATTGATAAGTTCCGTCAGAAGTACCAGAAGTTTGACAAGAAATCTGCGGCTACGGACGAAGCTCCTGCAGAAGAATCATAACTGCTTACAACACCATAAAAGAAAAGCCCTTGCAAGAGGGCTTTTTTTTTTGCGCAATCATGTGGTCTGCTTTCAGGCTGTTTCGCTGAAATAAAATCAACGTGTGGAGGGCTTCACTTCAGTTGCGACAGCTGGGTGATCTCCAGTCCGTAACCGATGTTTCCCAGCGGCCGGTCTGTGTCAGTCAGTACATTCAGCTTGCGAATGCCTAGTTGGCGAATGATTTGAGCGCCGATGCCGTAATCCTTTGTATCCATTGGCGCGGGAGATTTCGCATCTGAAGTACGAATCAATTCAATCGTGCGCAATTCCTCAGAGATTCCGCCGTGGTCGCTATTTTTGTTGATGTAGATGATGGCGCCTGTTCCCGCTTGCTCAATCCGCCTCATGGCAGCGTGTAATTTTGGGCCTTTGCCAGTGTGAAGCGTTTGGAAAGCATCTCCCATCAAGTCGCTGCTGTGCACGCGGATGAGGACTTCATCGTGAGCATCCCAGTTTCCTTTCACCAGTGCAAGATGTTCGACATCGTTGGTTAATTGTCTGAAGGCAATTGCTTTGAACGTGCCGAACGCGGTCTCCATTTCAGTTTCAACAGTTCGCTCGATAAGGGTCTCGTTCTCCAATCGGTACTCGATTAAATCTGCGATTGAGACCAGCTTCAAGTTGAATTTCTTCGCCAGTTCTTGGCATTGAGGTAGTCGGGCCATTGTCCCATCCTCATTCATGATTTCCACTATCACGCCAGCCGGTTCGTAGCCAGCGAGTCGCGAGAAGTCGATGGCGGCTTCGGTGTGTCCGGCTCGTCTCAAGACGCCACCACGACGAGCGCGCAGGGGGAAGATGTGGCCTGGCCTTCCCAGTTCCTCATTTTTGGTTTTGGGATCAATGAGTGCCTGAATTGTTTTCGCACGATCCTGCGCTGAAATCCCGGTCGTGCATCCATGACCGAGCAGGTCGACAGAAACTGTAAATGGCGTTTCAAATGCTGCATTGTTCGAAGGAACCATCAGTTCCAACCCCAGTTCATCGCAACGATCCTCTACGAGCGGTGCGCAAATCAGGCCTCGTCCATGGGTGGCCATGAAATTGACTACTTCCGGTGTGGCGTGTCGAGCGGCAACAAGGAAATCGCCTTCATTTTCGCGGTCTTCATCATCCACAACGATGATGACTTCTCCATTGCGGATAGCTTCGATGGCCGCTGGAATGTTATCCAATTCATTCATGTTGCAAAAGTAGGGATTAGAAAGGGGATGTCTGCCCTAAATTTGTGCCATGATTTTACCGATTGTTGCATTTGGAGATTCTGTTTTAAAGGCGGAAGCGTCTGAGTTGGTCAAGCCGCACGCGGGTTTGAGCGACTTGATCGCAAACATGTGGGAAACCATGTATGACGCCGACGGTGTTGGACTTGCTGCCCCGCAAATAGGACAATCTATTCGGGTGTTTGTTTGCGACGGTTCACCTTTTGCCGAGGGTGAACGTGGTGATGAATCCTGCAAGGATTTTAAACGTGTCATGATCAACCCTGTCATTTTTGAAGAGTCAGAAGAGGTGTGTGGCATGGAGGAGGGGTGTTTGAGCATACCCGGCATTCGAGAATCTGTAGAGCGTCCTGAGTCCATTGGAGTGGAGTATTACGATGAGAATTGGGAGTTGAAGGAGGAGCAGCTAACTGGTTTGGCGGCCAGAATTGTTCAGCATGAAAATGATCACCTTGATGGAATGTTAATCACAGATCATATTGCACCAATGCGTCGCCGTTTGCTCCATGGTAAGTTGCGGGACATTGGCAAGGGCAAGGTGCCCGTGAGTTATCGAATGCGATTTCCTCAACAGCGCGGAAGATGAGCGGTGAGTCTATGAAAATTGCGTTTGGCCTGCTCGTGACCTTGGTAATGTCGGCCGCAGGATGCGATTCAGGACAGACGGAAGACGACTGCTCTGATCGCGAGCAGCAGATCGAGAGAATGGAGGGGCAGCTTTTTGAAGCCTCTGAAAAAGTGGACGCTTCATTGCGCTCTGCCCTGATGATGGCTTATGCGGACTTTTCGAATCATTGCCATGCGTCAGAACGGACGCCTGAGTTCCTTTTTCGCCGGGCGGACTTGCTGCGATCAGCGGGCCAATTCCAGGAGGCGATGACACAGCTGCGAGACATTCACGATCATTACAAAAATTTTGATAAAAGGCCCGTCTGTGCATTTCTCGTTGGCTTCATTGCAGAGGTTGAACTCAACGATCGTGAACAAGCTCGAAAAACCTATGAGCAAGTCATAGAACTGCACCCAGAGAGCCGCGCTGCAACCTGGGCGCAGCAATCAATTGAAAATCTAGAGGTCCTCCCGTGATGATGGCCGAGGTTGTCTGTCGAAAGCATTCCGTTTTTATGAGGCGTTAAGTCAATTGCGCTTCATACTTTTGTCCCCAAAATTGAAATCAGATGGGTCAAAAGTTCAGAGCGGGTGTTTTAAGCGGAGACGAAGTGCGTGCGGTTTTTCAAGATGCACAAAAACATCAATATGCCCTGCCGGCTGTTAATGTCATCGGTTCGAATTCAATCAATGCCGTGCTCGAGACAGCGCGCGATTTGAATTCGCCTGTGATTGTCCAATTTTCCAATGGGGGCGCCGCATTCAATGCTGGTAAAGGATTGAAAATGGATGATCAGCAAAATGCGGTCCTCGGTTCAATTGCGGGAGCTCATCATGTTCATACGCTGGCTGAAGCTTATGGTGTACCGGTTATTTTGCATACCGACCATTGTTCTCGCAAGCTGTTGCCATGGATCGATGGACTTTTGGATGCCAGTGAAGCTTATTTTGAGAAGACAGGTGCGCCATTGTTCAGTTCTCACATGATTGATTTAAGTGAGGAGCCACTCGAAGAGAATATTTCAACTTGTAAAACTTACTTGAAGCGCATGCACAAAATGGGCATGTTTTTGGAAATCGAGTTAGGTGTTACCGGAGGGGAAGAAGATGGTGTCGACAACACGGATATCGACAGCAGCAAATTATACACCCAGCCAGAGGAGGTCGCTTTTGCTTATGAGGAATTGAAATCCATAAGCGATCAATTTACAGTCGCGGCTGCTTTTGGCAATGTACACGGTGTCTACAAGCCGGGTAACGTTAGTTTGACTCCAAAAATCTTGGACAATAGTCAAAAACACATTGAGCATAAACACAACACGGCCGAAAATCCCGTTGATTTCGTTTTTCATGGTGGAAGTGGATCCAGTGTGGAGGAAATTCGAGAAGCGATTTCTTACGGCGCGATCAAGATGAACATTGATACGGATATGCAATGGGCATTTTTGAGTGGGATCCGGGATTATGTCGACCACAATCACGATTATCTCACGACTCAAATCGGCAATCCTGAGGGTGCTGAGGTGCCGAATAAGAAGAAATACGATCCGCGTGTGTGGCTCCGTCAGGGAGAATCGTATTTCAACGCGCGCTTGAAGCAGGCTTTTGAGGATTTAAATTGTGTGAACCGCAACGCCTGATGCTGAAGCCATTTCATCTCAGAGATTCAGAGGCGCACAAACGCTTACTTCAACTCGCTGAAGCCGACGGTCATCGTTCTGTTCCCGAATTCTTTGCGGAGGAACCCAATCGTTTTGAGGCAATGCATGCTGAGACCTTGGGGATTTTGATGGATTGGTCGAAGCAGCGCATTTCCGCTGCAACGATGAACGCCCTCCATGACCTTGCGTCAGAAGCTGATTGGAAGGACGGTCGGAAGGCGTTGTTCTCCGGAGCTGCAATCAATCAAACGGAAGGCAGAGCTGTGTTGCACATGGCTTTGCGCGCTGATGAAGGAGACATCTTTGAGGTGAACGACTCGGATGTCATGCCCTCAATATTGGACGTGCGAGAAAAAATGTTGGCGTTTGCTGACGAAGTGCGTTCCGATGAAGAGATCACGGATGTTGTCAACATCGGAATTGGGGGTTCGGACCTAGGGCCTTTAATGGTGACAAAAGCTTTGCGTCGATTCAGTGATGGTGGTCCCGCCATTCACTTTGTGAGCAATGTGGACGGAGCCCATTTGGATTCTGTTCTGCAGGAATTGAGCCCTCGGTCGACCCTGTTCATTGTTGTCAGTAAAACGTTCACCACTCAAGAAACAATGGCGAATGCGATGGCTGCCAAAGAATGGCTGGTGAATTCTCTGGGTGAGAGCTCTGTGAAGGCACACTTTGCTGCGGTGTCGACGAATTTAGATGCTGCAGGTGGATTCGGAATTGATGCAAAACGAATCTTTGGATTTTCCGACTGGGTCGGCGGCCGATACAGTTTGTGGGGACCCGTAGGGCTCTCCATTGCCTGCGGAGTTGGTTCGGGTCATTTTAAATCGATGTTGAAAGGTGCTCGAGCCATGGATGTTCATTTCCAAGAAGCACCGGATGATCAGAACTTGCCATTGATCTCAGCTTTGACTGGGATATGGTCGCGGGAGTATCTCGGTTTAGAGACCCAGGTGGTCCTTCCTTACGCGCAAGATTTAGACCGTCTCCCAGCATACCTTCAACAGGCAGACATGGAGTCCAACGGCAAGTCGACTGGCCGCGACGGCAAACCGGTGGCTCATGCAACAGGAGCAGTGGTTTGGGGTGAGGCTGGCACCAATGGTCAACATGCCTTCTACCAATTGTTGCACCAGGGCACTTCCATTCATCCTGCGGATATCATTGCCGTCAAGACGTCGATGTCCTCTCATTTAGGTCATCATCAGAAATTGCTTGCCAATGCGATTGCTCAAGCAGAAGCTTTGATGGTAGGCAAAACAAAGGGGCAGGTCGTTGCGGAGATGAAAGCCAAGGGGCTGTCGCAGACTGAAATTGATGCCATTGCACCACACCGTGTTTTTGAAGGCAATCGTCCATCTACTTTTTTCTTGCTCGACCAACTGGACCCCGAGACGGTTGGCAGCCTGATTGCATTCTACGAGCATCGAATTTTTGTTCAAGGGCTCATCTGGAACATCTGCAGCTACGATCAGTGGGGCGTGGAGTTGGGAAAGGTGCTGGCAAATCAAATTCTCAACGAATGGAATGAGGATGCGAAAGGAGCACATGATCCAAGCACGATGGCGTTGATGACGCGCATGAAGACATGAAGTCTTGATGGTTTGAAGGCTTGATGGCTTGAAATCATTTTGAAGATCTTTTGATCTGTATCAATAACGATGTGATTTTTCGTGTAAAACTTGTTGTTTCGATTGTAAGCGATTAGTTTGCATAGGTAAAGGCCATTCGTGGTCATTTCACCCTTTGGCGTGATTCTCACGTCGAGTGATGTTTTTTATTTTGGGGTTGTCGCTTTGTTAGAACCAATAAAAATCCGATTGATGCTAAGATCTTTTTCCCTCTTACTCTTTTTGAACGTTGCTTGTCACTCCCTGGCGAGCGTTGTTGGCCTTGAATCTGAGGTTTATGCGACTTCTGAATTTGGAATAACACACCGGCTTTATGTCACTTTTGACGGTCCGAATGATGAGCTGGTGGCGATTTATGGAACAGTGGGTGAAAATGAAAATTCACCGTTGTCCATTGTCTCATCCGCGACCATATTTAATTCGCTGTTGGGCACGAATTTCGGTGAAGGCATCAATCCGCTGTTTTTTGCACAATTTCCGGAAGTGGAATTTGACAGTTGGTTGACGATTGGATCTTCAAACAATTCAGGGTCTGGAGGTGTGAATTCCGTGGGCATGGAAACGCACTTGGACCAATTCAATGCTGGAAACGGATTCACAGTTGATAATTTCACAGGTGCTTCATGGTTCGTCATTCCAGGCGCCTCGGCAGATGCCCTTTCAGGAGATGATAACCGAGTCTTGATTGCACAAATCACCACCAATGGCGTAGTGGATGTGGTGATCAATGTCCAAAGCGATGATGTGGAAGGCAGCACGACCAATACCACTGGACTCAGCCTATCATTTCCTCAAATCGAGACGGGTTGCACTGACGATGCTGCTTGTAACTTTAACCCGCTGGCCGAGCTTGACGACGATTCATGTGTCTTTCCCGGAGCAGACTGTGATGATAGTGACTCAAACACGACCAATGATGTGTATGCTTCAGACTGTTCTTGTTCTGGTGAGCCCATTGTAGAAGGCTGCATGGAAATGACTGCATGCAATTACAACGATGATGCGAACCAGTCGGATGATTCGTGCTTCTTTGTTGGTGATGCATGCGATGATGGAGATGAAGGCACTGGAGGGGATGTTTACAATGCGAATTGCAGTTGCGAGGGCTTTGATATTGTGTTTGGATGCACTGATGACGCCGCTTGTAATTTTGATCAGGCAGCGGAAGCCTCTGATGGCTCATGTGTTTTTCCTGGCGATTCATGCGACGATGGCTTGAACAACACGATTGATGATGCCTATCAGAGCGATTGCAGTTGTTCTGGGGACTTGGTTCCCACGGGGCCAGCAGGGCTGGAATATGAAGTGTATACGACATCTGAGTATGGAACCACTTATCGTGTTTTCGCCACCTTTGATGCCCCCACCAATGAACTCATTGCCGTTTATGGTACGCAAGCAGCACCGTTGTCGTTCGAAACGACAACTTCTTTTTTCAACTCAACACTGGGTTCGAACTTCGGAGAGGGTATCAATCCACTTTTCTTTTCGGCCTTTCCCGAGGTTGAGTTTGACAGTTGGCTGACGATTGGTTCGTTTGATAATACCGGATCCGGAGGGGTCAATTCTGTTGGCATGGAAGAGTATTTTCAATTGTTTAATCAAGGCCTCGGCTTTACCATCGACACGTTCCTCGGCGGGTCATGGTTTGTTGTCCCGGGTGCATCTGAAGATGCAATTTCAAGTGGCGATAATCGCGTCTTGGTGGCGCAGTTGACGACGGATGGAGTGACAACGTTGACCATGAATTTCCAGTATGACGATTTGGAGGGGAATTCGAACAATACGGACGGATTGACCATTACGTTCCCTGAGATTCCTTCGGGTTGCAACGATTCAGACGCTTGTAATTACGATGCTGAGGCTGAAGTCAATGATGGCAGTTGCGCTTACATCGGAGATTCGTGTGACGATGGAGATGCCGGAACGATGAATGACGAATACTCTTCGGAATGCAGCTGTGAGGGTGAGGCCATTGTGGAGGGCTGCACCAATCAAAGTGCCTGCAATTACAATGCAGCAGCAAATTCGGATGATGGCAGTTGTGCCGATTTGGACGAATGTGGAGTTTGCGGCGGCGAAGGCATTGCAGAAGGCGCATGCGATTGCGAAGGCAATGGTCCTGAAACGTATTACACGTGCGAAGGCGACTGCCTGAATGACACGGATGACGATGGTGTCTGTGATGAATTGGAAGTGGCCGGATGCTTGGACGCTACGGCCTGTAACTACAACGAAAATGCGACCGACGATAGCGCTGACTGCACGTACGCTGATGATTTGTACGATTGCGACGGGAACTGCCAGAATGATTTAAACAACAACAACCTCTGCGACGAATTGGAAACGTTTGGTTGCACTTCGCAGACAGCTGACAATTATGATCCTGAGGCTCTCACAGACAATGGAACTTGTGAATGGCTTGGAGGCTTGGTTCAGTCATTGAGCTATGAGGTGTATGCTGAAGATGGTGTAGAGGGAACAACAACTTACCGGCTCTACGCCAACTTTAACAGCGATGACATTGAAGTGGTTGCGGCGTACGGAACGGATGCGGCCCCTTGGCAACTGACTCCTAGTTCATCTTTTTATCAGGATGCTTTAGGAACACCTTTGGCAAGCGGAATCAATCCTGCATTCTTCCCGACATTTCCGTCGCTCGAATTTGATTCGTGGCTGGCATTGGGGGCTGCTCCAGGTCAGTCTGATGGCACAAACTCGGCAGGAATGGATGCCTTTTACCCAGCCTTTGAGGCGGGAGGAGCGCTAAATGTGAATACCTTCTTGGGAGGCTCCATTTTTGTTATTCCAGGTCAAACCACGCAAGCTGTGCCGGTAGAAGGCAAAGTACTGCTGGCCCAAGTGACCACAGATGGATCAACCGAAGTGCTTTACAACCTTCAAATTCGCGACACAAACGATGAATCTGTCGAAATCGCTGGTTTGGAGCTAACCTTTCCACAGGTAGAAGTGACTGGCACCGGATGCACAGACATTGAAGCATTGAATTATGATTCTGGTGCTTTGCTGGATGACGGAACATGCGAATATGTTGAGCCAAGTTACACGGGGTTGTCATTCGAACAGGTTGCCAGCAATGAACCGACAGCGGGCATGCGGACTTTCCGTGTTTATGCCAATTTCACCAATCCGAATGATCAACTGACAGCAGTGTTTGCTCAAGAAGATGATCCGATGAGCATTTCCACCACATCTTCATTTTACCAAAATGAATTGGGGGGTGCCTTTGCAAGTGAAATCAATCCATTTGTCGACCAAATCGATCCAGACGCTGCGTATGACAGTTGGTTTACAATTGGAGGAGAGAATAGCAATGTCAATATCTCCACAGTTGGAGTTGATGCAGCGGTTGCAGCATTTGAGTCAGGAGGAGACTTTGCTGTGAACTCAGATTTGGGAGGAAGCTGGTTTGTTTTGCCGGATTTGGAGCCCTTGGCTTTCCCTGATGCAGATGGCAGGGTTCTCATTGCACAACTGACGACAAGTGGACAAGTGACCTTCGAAGTCAATTTGCAGTATCGCGCTCAAGATGGAACCAATCCTCAGGTAATCGGTGAGTCCTTGATTTTCCCTGATTTGAATTTTGGTTGCACCAATGAGGAAGCTTGCAATTACGATGAAGACGCAGAAGAGGATGCAGGAAACTGCATCTTACCAGAAGTTTATTACGATTGTGAAGGCGAGTGTATCAACGATACAGACGGCGATGGTGTTTGCGATGAGTTGGAAATTCCGGGTTGCACCAATGCAGAGGCTGACAATTACAATGCGGATGCAACAGATGATGACGGGTCTTGTGAATTTTTAGGCTGCACGAACCCAGGAGCCTGCAACTATGATCCCAATGCGAATGTCAGCGACGATTCTTGTTCTTTCCCAGAGTTGTTTTACAACTGCGAGGGTGAGTGCAACAATGACACCGATGGTGATGGAGTTTGCGATGAGTTGGAGATTTTGGGTTGCACTGATATTTCAGCCTCGAACTACAACGTGAATGCTACCGAAGACGATGGTTCGTGTGAGTTCCCAGGTTGTACCAATCCAGAAGCCGAGAATTACGATTCTTCGGCCAATGTCGACGATGGTTCTTGCATCGCCCCAGGCTGCACCTACCCGAATGCGGCCAATTACGATCCACTGGCTTCTGAGGACGACGGCAGTTGCTCATTTGAGGGGTGCACAGATTCCGCAGCAAGTAACTTCTGCGCTTTAGCGCTTGTGGATAATGGCTCTTGCACCTATGACATCCTGGGCTGCACTTACCTTGAAGCCGATAACTACTCACCAAGTGCCACGGTTGATGATGGTTCATGCCAATTGCCAGAAGGCGAAGTGGATTGTCCGTTTGATACGGATGGAAACGGTCTTGTTGGCTCAGCAGACTTGCTGGAATTTCTAGCGGCATACAGTTATCCATGCCCTTGATTTGAATAGAATGTTTGAAAAAGCCGCGCTGCAATCAGTGCGGCTTTTTTGCGCTTCATTATTTAAGTGTAGATTTGACACGAACGCACGTTTTGAAATTCCGTCAAATGATGAAGCACAGCACTGAACGAATGTCTTTCTGGCAAATCTGGAACATGAGTTTTGGATTTCTCGGTATCCAGTTTGGTTTTGCACTTCAAGGCGGCAATATGTCGCGGATATTTCAAACCCTAGGCGCCACGCCAGACGAATTGCCGGGACTCTGGATTGCTGCCCCGCTCACAGGTCTTCTCGTCCAACCCATCATCGGATACATGAGTGATCGGACATGGCACCCACGGTGGGGCAGGCGTCGCCCATTCTTTCTAATTGGAGCAGTGCTGAGTTCCCTAGCTTTATTTTTCATGCCATTCAGTTCAGCGTTGTGGATGGCTGCCGGCTTCCTTTGGATCTTGGATGCATCCATCAACATTAGCATGGAGCCGTTTCGCGCATTGGTGGCTGATAAGTTGCCAGAAGATCAACGCAATTATGGATTTGTGATTCAAACCCTCATCATTGGAATTGGGACATGGATAGCCTCCAATCTGCCCTGGTTTGTGACCAGTTTAGGAGCTGAGAACGAAGCTCCGGCCGGGGAAATACCAGAGTCGGTCTTTTATTCGTTCGCAATAGGCGCCGCAGTGTTTATGATTACCATTTTGATCACAGTCTTTACAACCCGTGAAGATCCGCCTGAAGATCTTGATCAGTTTCGGCGAGATCGCGAGCGCAGCTCAGGATTGTCGTCAGGTATGTCTGAGATTTTCGGCTCCATTTTGCGCATGCCAAAGGTGATGCTACAATTGGGCGTGGTTCAATTTTTCAGTTGGTTCGCCTTTTTCACCATGTGGACTTTTGCCACGCCAGCCTTGACTGAAGCAGTTTTCGGAGCGCCAAATCCTGATGCTGGGGCCGTTGACTTTGCGGAAGCTTCGGCGCGCTTCAATGATGCTGCAAATGCAGTCTCAAGTGCGATGGGGGTGTATGGACTTAGTTCAATGGCTTTTGCCCTATTGCTGGCATTTTACACGAGCCGCTACCAAATCAATCGGAGGTTGATTCATGCCGGCGCCCTTGCCATAGGCGGAGTTGGTTTTACCGCAATGCTTCAACTTGATGCTGATTCTGCATCCATGTTGGGTTGGTGTTTTGCGTGTGTTGGTATTGCGTGGGGTAGCATTTTGTCGATGCCTTATGCGATGCTTTCGAGTTCGGTGCCGGCTAAAAAGATGGGCGTCTACATGGGGGTGTTCAATATGTTTATCGTCATTCCTCAAATTGTGGCCGCGCTCGGAGGAATCAACTGGATCAATGACATCTTTTTCAATGGAGAAGTCGCTGGAAGCCTCAGCGTTGCGGGTTGGAGTTGCTTCGTTGCTTCAATGGCTGTTTTCGGTGTAAAGAAGGCAGTGGGTTAATGTGAGGCCTGCTCGTACTGGGATTTCACACCTCTAAATGTGTCAATCATACACGCTAATCTTGAAGTGTCGGCTTTTCTTCGTATATTACCGGCCGACAGAAAT
>CBFIEJ010000019.1:0-41916 GCA_965661575.1 uncultured Flavobacteriales bacterium
CAACTGGGGTGATTTGGAGGTGCTTACGGCAACAATTTTAGACGCTTCCGGCGCCCAAGTGATGCAATGCAATCTGAATCAAAATGAAACGAGCATTCAGCATCTAGCCGACGGTTTGTATGTGTTGTCTGTGGAAACGAAGCTTGGTCGATTCACCCGCCGATTCATTAAGAAATAAGAGCAGATGCAAAGTTTACAAGCCTTAACCGTCTCGGTGTTTTCATTCACTCTGTTATTGTTTGTAGATGCGGCAATGGCACAGGACTGTGCGAATGTCGAGTTTGCAATATTCAATCAATCTCAGGGAGAAATTCCTCAACTGAATGTGGAATATGAGATTTCATTTTCCAACAACGAAATAGCGGAGACAGGCCTATGGGAGGTCACAGATGCTGGGGTTTTTGCGCCAATGTGCTTGCCTGTCGGTTGTTATTTCATCGCGATCGAAGGTGCGAGCGTGAATCCGAATGCGATCGAAGTGCAATTGATGCAATCCGATTACATCATCATTTTGAGCGGATGGATTCAAGATGGTAATCAAGGCGCATGGATAACAGAATTCTGTGTTGAAACGCCAATGGAATTTTACTGCCCCGATGTCGTCGATTATGTGGAAGGTGAAGGGTGTTCATGGGCGTTTGAAATTGGCAGTTTTCAGCAGGGAGAAGAGGTCGAGTGGAACTTTGGAGATGGGGGTGAACCGGTCGTTGGAGGCCATTTCATAGAGCATGATTTCCCAAATTCGGGCACCTACGAGGTGACTGCTTTTTTCACCTCGTATGATTGCCCAATGGGGGTGTATTTGACCACTACGGTTGTGGTGGAGGGTTGTGGCGAGGAGCAATGCACCTTGGAGATGGATGTAAGCAGTGTGGATGGTATGTGGTACACATTTTCGATTCCAGATCAACCGGAAGGCGCGATCATCGAATGGTACATCGATGGCCAAGTGGTGCCGCCAACGAGCGAGAATGGCTTGACTTTTGAGGCTGGATTTGACTTCAATCCATACTGGAACGTTTGCGTGGAGGTGTACAGCGACGCTTGTCCTCAAGGCATGGAAGCTTGTTACACCAACCTCGAAAGCAGTGATTGCCCGGATCCCGAATCGATGGAAGTCGAATACCTTGGCGGATGCTATGCTTTGTTCTGGCTCTACGATCCAAATTTGACGGAGATTGGCTGGTCTGTGAATGGGGAGTTGATTGAATGGACTGCGGGTATGTTTTTCGATTATTCCTTTCCAAGTGACGGTGTATACGTTGTGACGGCTGAACTATATTCTTTCACGTGCCAAGGTGAATTGTACGATTGGGAGATAGAGATCGAAGGCTGTGGTGAAGAGGCTTGTCTTCTCGATGTGGAAGTGGGCGAAATCGAGTGCAACGAATTTCTCATTGGCGCTCTGAATCAACCCGATGACGCTACCATCTTTTGGACTTTGGACGGAGAACCTTACGATTATGGTGTCGAGGCTTTGACGTACACATTTGAAGAGGATGGGTGCCATGTTTTCAGCGCAGGTTACGAGACGCCCGAATGTCCATCTGGTGTTTTTGCTGAAGTCGAGATTTGCTCCGATTGCACAGGGTCTACCGAAATCAACGGCGTAACTGAATCAGATCCTTCATTTGTGATTTGGCCAAACCCAACGAGTGGCTCTTTGTTTTGGCAGGAGCGTGATCTCAATCGGTCTGCTCAGTTGCTCGTTTATACCCTTGATGGCCGCATCGTTGAAAATCAGCAAGTGTTCAGCCCATCAGGTGAATTGGATATCGCTCAATTCGCTGATGGATGGTACGTTTTGACTTGGATCGTAGAGGGCCGAGAGCCTGTGCACACAAGGTTGAGGATTTTGCATTGACCCTTGAATAAAGCGGTTGAAAACACCGGTGATTCAGCGTCAAATCAGGCGTGATTCATCTCGGGAGGTGCATTAACTTCGTGTCGGCAAATCAAGAGCGATTGCCAATACGAACATGAGCTATCAAAAATTGAACAATTGGACGGGCTGGGGCATCTGGGCCATCGCGACGATTGTATACCTGTCGACCATTGAACCCACTGCTAGTTTCTGGGACTGCGGCGAATTCATCGCTTCCGCGTACAAGTTGGAGGTAGGTCACCCCCCAGGAGCACCTTTTTTCATGTTGCTTGCGCGTTTTCTCATGGTGTTTTCGACGCCTGAAACTGCAGCCATATTTGCCAATGCGCTTTCGGCGTTGAGCAGTTCGTTCACCATTCTCTTTCTGTTTTGGAGCATTACCCACCTGGCCAAAAAGTTCACGGGGAATGCGGGCGAAGGAATGAGTGCCGCACAGATTTGGGCGGTGCTAGGTTCAGGAGCTGTTGGTGCTCTGGCCTATACGTTTAGCGATAGCTTCTGGTTTTCGGCTGTAGAAGGTGAGGTGTATGCATTGTCTTCGCTGTTCACTGCTTTGGTGTTTTGGGTCATTTTAAAATGGGAGTCGGTGGCAGATCAGCCAGGTCATTTGCGATGGATTTTGGTGATTGCATACCTCATGGGGCTCTCCATTGGCGTCCACTTGCTGAATCTGCTTGCGATTCCTGCCATTGCACTCGTATTTTATTTCAAGCGTTATGAATTTTCATGGAAAGGTCTTCTGTTGACAGCAGCAGTGGCGGTGGCACTTCTCGGCTTCATCCAAGAAGGTTTGATCAAAGGGGTTGTGAATTTGGCGGGGAAGTTCGAGCTGTTTTTTGTAAACGACTTGGGCATGGGCTTCAACACCGGAGTCATCGTCTACGCCGTCTTGCTCATTGCATTTCTGACGGCTGCCATTTGGTGGACACAAATGAAAAATTGGGTTGCGGCCAATACGTTTGTTCTGGGAATGGTCATGGTGCTGATCGGTTATTCGACATTTGCTGTGATCGTCATTCGAAGCGCTGCAAATCCGCCCATGGATGAAAATAATCCGGAGGATCTTTTCGCGTTGCTTTCGTATTTGAATCGAGAACAGTACGGTGATCGTCCGCTTGCGACTGGAGAATACTGGGGAAGTCCGACAGACAAGAGCCGTCCATACTCCGATGGTCGCCCCAGTTTTGTCAAGAGCTTCAGCATCATCGAAGACCGAGGTGTTGATAAGCGTGTGAAGTCATTCCGTTCCGAAGGAGGTGCTCAAGCATGGATGGCTGAGAACGGAAGTGATCGAATGCGCATTGAGGAAGAGTACGTCGACAGCGGGGATCGCAAGGGAAGTGTTCCAAATTACGATGCTCGGTTTACCTCTGCATTTCCTCGCATGTATTCAACTCAAGCCAATCACATCGAGGCCTACAAGAGTTGGAGCAACTACAAGGGCTACAATCAGGCGGTGACATACACGAGCCCCTTGAGTGACACGCCTATGAATGCGCAGCAATTCGAAGCACACATCTCACAGGATTACTTGCAGGCAGGCATGTCTAAAGATGCTCTGAACCGTGCAATGACGGGTTTATTTCGTTCATACGGAATGCGCTTTGACGAACGTTACGAGGTTGCCTCTGAGTCCGAGATTTTGGTCCGTGACTTCGAATCTGGAAACATGCAACGTGCGCCGCTCACAGACGCTGGAATCCTTCAAACACTGGCAAATTTTATGGCCAGTGATCTTCAGATGGGTTTGTCCTCAGGTAAGGCATACGTGGGGCGTTTGGAGGGTGAAAAGGCGCAGTTGGAAAATCAAATTCGCGCTGCAACGGCGCAGGCGAATCGCAGCGGGTCTTCTGAAGACGTTCGAAAGGTGCGTCAGATGGAGGGAATGCTCGACCGAATTCAAACCGATTTGATGCCATCTACAGCGGAGAACCTTCGCTATTTCAAAGACTATCAGATGGGCTGGATGTACTTCCGATATTTCTTGTGGAACTTCTCGGGAAAGCAGAATGATTTTCAGGGACATGGCAGTTTTACCCAGGGCAATTGGATTTCTGGCATTGATTCCATCGATGAACAGCGCATCGGCAACCAGGATGAATTGACAGAAGTAGCCAAAGCCAACAAAGGCTACAACCGATTTTATTATCTGCCTTTGTTGCTTGGATTAATCGGCTTGATATTCCATGCTATTCGAGATCCGAGGCAATTTTTGGTTGTAGCGGCGTTGTTCGTTTTGACGGGCATGGCCATCGTGGTGTATCTCAATCAATACCCTTTTCAGCCGAGGGAGAGAGACTACGCTTTTGTAGGGTCTTTTTACGCCTTTGCCATTTGGATTGGTCTCGGCGTGTATGCCATGTTTGAATGGGCTCGTAAAGCCGACGTTCAAAGCTTTGTTCGTGTTTTGGGGGGCAGTGCTGCAGCTGCCGTTGTCTTGTATGCAACGGAAATGGTGTCGGGTGGACCGCACGCACTCAGCGCTTCCATTGCTTTCATGGCCGGAGTGGTCGCTGTGCTCATGGGGATTGGATGGCTCTTGAATGCGATGTCCGTTAAAGAATCCCTTCGTGCCCAGACAATGCTTGCTCTTGCCCTCGCGGTTCCTTGCCTTATGGCGACAGAGGGTTGGGATGATCACAGCCGTGCCAACCGGCGCACAGGTGTTGATTTTGCCAAGAATTATCTGGATTCATTGGAAGAAAATGCCATTCTCTTCACCAACGGTGACAACGATACCTTTCCTCTTTGGTATGTGCAAGAAGTGGAGGGATACCGAACGGATGTTCGCATTTGCAATTTGAGTTTGCTCAATACGGACTGGTACATTGATCAGATGAAACGACAGGCCTACGATAGCCCTCCTCTGCCCATTTTGATGGACGAAGAAAGCTATCGTCAGGGAACGCGAGATGTCGTTGTAATGGATCGTCCACAAAACGCATCTGATCCCTATATGGATCTTGAAGCGGCCATGGAAATCGCCTTGGACGACAGCAAAAAACGATCGTTTGGTGGGGGAAAGAGTTATTCGGTTTTGCCGACGCACAGCTTTCGTATTCCCGTAGATAGTGCATCATTGGTTCAAAACAATGTTTTGAATGCTGATGAAATGAAGCAGCGGGTGGACGCGCTGGAGTTTACGCTATCTGGTGCCAACGGAAAGCCAAAAGGCTACATAATGAAAAGCCAATTCGCAGTGCTCGATATGATTCGAGGCAACAACTGGGAACGGCCGATTTATTTTGCTGTCACTACGGGTCCCGATAGTTACATGGGTTTGCAATCATTTTTCCGCTTAGAAGGCCTTGCCTACCGCTTGGTTCCCGTCCGTTATCCTCAGAACGACAACCCAAATGCGTACGGAGGTGTTGCGACAACCACGATGTACGAGAACGTTATGGACAAGTGGTCTTGGGGAGGAATGGACAATGTTGAAGATGGCATTTACATGGATGAGAACAACCGGCGGATGGTGACGAACTTCAGGTTGCAACTTTCTGTTCTGGCTGAAGAGCTGATGAAGGAAAATGATCCGAACCGTGCACTGGACATTTTGGAACAAGTTCTGATCAAGATGCCGGAAGAAAATGTACCTATGAGCCGTGTTTTGATGAGCATTCAAGGCAGCCTCATGGAATTGGCATCCACGCAAGAAGCTCCAGGCATGAAGGTTTACGATCTTTCGGATGATCGACGGGCTTTGGCTAGAGATCTTGGGGTTGATTTGACCCGCCGAATGTTCGAGATTCAAGCCGATGACTTGGAGTACTACCATTCATTGGATCCCGCTCGTTTTCGGTCGTTGTCGCAAGAACGCAGGATTGCCAAACAAGTTGCCGAGGTCATGGTCCAGACAGCGACTCTTTACCTGCCTGAGGATTCCTTGGGTGCAGAGCTTGAAGCTCAAATGGTGACGTTGGAGGTGATGATGGCAGAATCTGAGCAGCGCATTGCGACGATGGGTGCATTTGAATTTTAAAGCTTTGGAGAAACAGCGCATTGCCATACTGGCCTCCGGATCAGGCACCAATGCCGAAGAAATCATCCGCTATTTTGCAAGCAGTGAATCAGCTGAGGTGGTATGGGTGGGATGCAATCGGCCGGAATCAGAAGCAGGCGTCTACGAACGCACCAAAACACTTGGGCTGGAAACCGCGTCGTTTCAAGCGGCTCAGCTGAAAAACGGTGAGGTGTTTGAAATGCTGAAAGTCGCACGAGTTGATTGGGTGATTTTAGCGGGCTTTCTGTTGCGAGTCCCAGTTGAAATGGTGCATCATTTTCAGGGCAAAATGGTCAACATTCATCCGGCGCTCCTGCCGCAGTTCGGAGGCAAAGGCATGTATGGAATGAATGTTCACCGGGCGGTTAAGGCCGCTGGTGCCGGAGAGACCGGAATGACCGTCCATTGGGTCAATGCAGCATACGATGAAGGGGACATTATCTTTCAAGCCTCTTGTTCCTTATCACCAGAGGATGATGTGGATCGAATTGCATCGAAAGTCGCGCAACTCGAGCATCAGTATTACGCACGAACAGTTGATGCTTTGATTCAAGATGCATTGACGCGAAAGCCCTGAAATGATGAGTAAAGTCGTAGTCTATACCGATGGTGGAGCTAGTGGAAATCCGGGGCCGGGGGGATATGGAGCGTTGCTCATGTCTGGCGAGCATCGAAAAGAAATGAGTGGGGGATTTCGACGCACCACAAACAATCGGATGGAATTGCTGGCGGTGATTGTTGCTCTCGAGGCCTTGAAACGTCCAGGCTTTGAGGTCGATATCTATTCCGATTCCAAATACGTTGTGGATGCCGTAGAGAAGCGGTGGGTGTTTGCGTGGGAGAAGAAAAATTACAGGGAGAAGAAAAATCCAGATTTATGGAAACGCTTTTTAGTTGTCTACCGGACACACAAAGTGAAATTTCACTGGGTCAAAGGCCATGCGGGTAATCCCAATAATGAATTGGTTGATCAGTTGGCAGTTCAGGCCTACCAAAAGGGTCATCTTGAGGTAGATACAGCATATGAGGCACTCAATGGCGCATAAGCGGCCTCTTTGGGGGATTTCTTCTTCCGCCGAGCCTTATCTTTGTGGCCTCAAACGCAATAACGTATTGAATCATGCGCACGGATCTATATCAAGGCCACGACTATTACAACTTGGATGACTTGCTCACAGAAGAGCATAAGCTTATTCGGGAGACGGCCCGTGAGTGGGTAAAGAAAGAGGTGAGTCCCATCATCGAGGATGCGGCCGAGAAATGTGAGTTTCCGCGCCATCTGCTCTCAGGTTTGGGAGAGATTGGTGCATTTGGACCATACATCCCTGAGGAATATGGTGGTCCAGGCTTGGATCAAATCAGCTACGGCCTGATCATGCAGGAACTCGAACGATGCGATAGCGGATTGCGTTCGACGGCGTCTGTTCAGAGTAGTTTGGTCATGTATCCCATATGGAAATATGGAAGTGAGGAGCAGAAGCAAAAGTTCTTACCGAAGCTTGCGACAGGTGAAATGATGGGATGCTTTGGACTCACGGAACCAGACCATGGGTCGAATCCGGGAGGCATGACGACCAACTTCAAAGAAGATGGTGACGATGTGATTTTGAACGGAGCGAAAATGTGGATTTCCAATGCCCCATTCGCCGATGTGGCGGTAGTTTGGGCAAAAAATGAAGCAGGTAGAATCAAAGGAATCATCGTGGAGCGCGGGATGGATGGCTTTAGTACGCCAACCATGCATGGCAAGTGGAGCTTGCGTGCCTCTGATACTGGTGAGTTGATTTTCGATAACGTTCGCGTACCCAAGACCAATATTTTGCCTGGTCGTGACGGTTTAGGCGCTCCACTCAGCTGCCTCGACTCTGCCCGCTACGGCATCGCGTGGGGAGCGATTGGTGCTGCGTTGGATTGTTACGATGCAGCCCTGCGCTATTCGAAAGAGCGGATTCAATTTGACCGTCCCATTGGTCAATTCCAGCTGCAGCAAAAGAAGCTCGCCGAAATGATTACCGAAATCACGAAAGCGCAGCTTTTGACTCATCGCCTGGGCCAGTTGCGTGACGAAGGTCGTGCTACATCGCCGCAGATTTCCATGGCAAAACGCAACAATGTGGACATGGCATTGACCATTGCCCGTGATGCGCGTCAAATGCTCGGGGGGATGGGGATCACCGGGGAATACCCCATCATGCGCCACATGATGAACCTCGAATCTGTAGTGACCTACGAAGGCACGCACGACATCCATTTGTTGATCACGGGACTGGATGTCACGGGGCTGAACGCCTTTGTGTAATCTCGAACGAGTCGGCGTCACTGAGCACGGGGAATTTTGCCCGGAAATCAATCAGTTCTTTCGCTGAGAACGTGGCTTGAATCCAATTGGATTCATCATCCATTGACGAGGCGAGAGTATGCCCTTTCGGGTGCAGCAGAAGGCTGCAGCCATTGTGTGCAATTCCATTGCCGTCAGTACCAACTCGGTTTACTCCAACGGCATAACATTGATTTTCGATGGCGCGTGCGTGCAGAAGCGCTGTCCATGCGTGAACTCGGGCTTTTGGCCAGTTGGCAACGTAGATCAGAACGTCGTAAGGACTGGAGGCTTGATTTCGGCTGAATACGGGAAACCTCAGGTCGTAGCAAATTTGAAGGTGAAGTTTCCAACCTCTCCATTCAATTGTCTTCGACTTCTCACCTGCCTGATAGACTTCATCTTCCCCGGCAAATCCGAACAAATGCCGCTTGTCATACCAATCCAGTTCGCAGTTTGGAGAGACGAAAAAGCAACGGTTCACAAACCGTTTTCCTTGCAATATTTTGCAGGAAAGACTGCCGACAACAGCAGCGTTTTTTTCTTGACTCCAACCTAGCATGGCTTGAAGCGGCGCAGGCCATTGGTCGCGATTTGAACGCCATCGATCATCCCATTCCATCGCGATGTCGTCTGGTCTCATGCTGAAGCCCGTGGCCCACATTTCGGGTAGAATGATCAAATCTGTGCCATCATTCACTCCATCCATTTGTCGTTGGATCAGTTGGATGTTCGCTTTCGGATTTTCCCAGGAAATGTCCGTTTGAAGCGCAGCAACACGCAAGTCTTGAGTGTGTTGAGTCATCGTGATACCAGTTCTGGAAGTTTGAGCAAGCGCTCGATTCCTTGATCGAGGGTTGCATCATTTTTTGCGAAGCAAACACGCACCTGCTTTCGCGGTGTTTGCTGTTCGTCTCTGGCAGGAAAGAAGGGTGACAGGGGGATGAGCGCGATGCCCTCACCTTTCTGTTGTGAGCACCAAGATTTGGTCGCAGATCGGTCATCTCGTTCATCGAATGCGCTGTAGTCCAGGACCTGGAAATAGCCCGCTTCAGTCGGGACAAAGGACCAAGGACTGCCGGTCAAACCAGCGATTAAACGATCTCTTTTTTTCTGATAGAAATCCGCTAATCCTTCGATATGTGCCACTCCTTCAGCACTTGAAAGAAATCGGGAAATTCCTTCTTGAAAGGGTGCTCCGGTAGAGAAGACATCGTATTGATGCACCTTTCGGATTTCGCGTGTCCATTCGGGCGGTGCGATGAGGTAGCCGATTTTCCATCCAGTTGCGTGTAAAATTTTTCCAAATGAAGCCGTGACAAGACTGCATTTTCGCAACTCTGGCTGGTGCAGGATGGAAAGTGCAGGCTTCCCATCGTAATGCATGGGACCATAGACTTCGTCACTCAAGATGAGCGTATCCGAGCCTTTGACCAATTCGGCCAATTCATCGAGCTCACTCATTGTCCATATCGCGCCTGTCGGATTGTTGGGGATGTTGACGATGATTAGCCTTGTCTGATCGGATAAGGCTTCGTCGAGTGCATTGAGATCCAAGTGAAAATCGTCTGATCTCAATGGGACAACACGCAGTCGGCCTCCTGCCAGTTGCACTGCAGGCTCATAAAGATCGTAACACGGAGCGAGCACAATGACTTCATCGTTGGGCTGAACCAAGGCTTGGATGGCTGCAAAAATCAAGGAAGACGCACCGGCTCCAACCGTGATTTCAGAATCGGGACAACAGGTGTGTTGTGTGCGGTGATGCACGTCATTTCCGATCCACTCGCGCAACGATTGGTTCCCGGCCATCGGGGCATACTGGTTGTGACCGTCGCGCATGGCTTGGTGAACCATTTCTTGCAAGACTTCAGGCGGATTGAAGTCAGGAAATCCTTGACTCATGTTGAGCGCCCCGCTTTCCTGAGCCCTTGCACTCATTTCAGTGAAGATGGTGGTGCCGACGTTGGGCAGTTTGGATTTCCAGAAGGCCATGCTCGAAGTTAAGGCTTCAGCGCATGATGGCAAATTTGGTCGTGCCGGCGGAATTTCCTTCAGCGTCTGTTGCAAAGACCAGGTAGATACCGTAGCCTGCTTGTTGGCCATTCCAGTCCAATCCATTCCACACCGCTCTCCCTCCTTGGGAATCAATCTTCGCGATCGATCGACCGGATGAACTTGTAATGTGCACGGTGGATTCATAGGCTAGCCCATCGATGGTGATCCAGCCATCGAAGTCGGCTGTCACAGGATTTGGATAGGCACGAATTTCACTGATTTCAACGACGAAATTTTGAGCATCACTGCGCCAGCCAATTAAGCCGCGATCCGTCCCAAAAAGCACCTCACCATTGCGGTGATTGATGGCGATGTCGAATATTTGATCGCTTGGCAGAGGGCTATTTTCTGCTTCAAAATGCAGAACTTCGGATGTCCCATCGGAACTCAAGAGGTAGACTCCACTGTTTTGGGTGCCGAGCCATTTTCGATTGCCCCCGTCGATGCAAATGCTTTGAATAATTTCAGTTTCGAGGAGCAATTGGAAATTGCCATCTTGCTGAATCAGGATTTGTGATGCGATCGGATTGTCATTGTCGTTTTCAAAGGCCAAACTTGGCAGGTAAATCACGCAAGGGCCTGCGGCTGTTCCCACCCAAATTTCGCCGTCCAAATCTTCTTCAATTGAATAGACGTCATCCGAAGGCAGCCCTCCTTTTTCAGGATCGGCCGTGAGGACTCGCCAGTCATCATCATTGGTATCTTGAGGTGTTTTATTGGTGTCATATACCAGTAGGCCTTGGTTGCGGGGCATGATGCACCAGATGTAGCCATTCCGGGCAGCCAGAACTTGACCAAGCCAGCCGTCATTTCCGAGAGCGTCGCCCAAGCCCATGGTTTGAAACGAGCCGTCTTGCAGACGCACATGCAATCCTTCTTCGGCATAAGCATTGGTGAACCAGAGATTGCCAAGAGCATCAAAATCTACACCTCCAACGCCGATTCGTGCAGAACCTCCGAAGTCGGCTTGCTGAAGCGGACTGTTGGCATCGTTGAACACATTGACCACCTCATTGTCAAGAACTTCAATCAATCCTTCCTCCCATGTGCCGAAATAGGCATGGTCGGGATTGAGCGGATCGATGGAAGCGCACATGGGATCATTGATGCCCATCACATTATTTTCCCCATCGCCCAACTCGATCCACTTCCAGTCATTGCCCTCAAATCCGTAGAGCCCGTGTTTGTGGTACATGCTGGTCCACGTGCCATCAATTCCTCCCGAAGCAATCCAGACACGATCATTCCACGCGTCAATGTCACGTACCAAAGGCACGGGAGGCCCATCCAATACCCAGTGATCATCGCGTTCTTCTCCGGTGATGTCCATCTTCAGAAGGCCTTGTTCGTTGTTGGCGATGAACAAATCTTGGAAGCTCTCCACTACCTCGTTGCCATTGACAGTGGAACCATTTTTGAAAGCCATGTCGCGCACACGCAGAGGAATGCCGTCCGCGGCATAATCCAATTGCACTTGCTCCCATTCTTCATTGTACAAACGAATGGATTGGAAGTCAGCGATGGCTAAACGCCAACTTTGGTTTTCGTCATTTATTTGGGTGGCTTCAAGGTCAAGTACAATCCCTTCTTCCCAATTCGGAAAAGCCGTCCACAAGCCTTGGTCGAGCAGCCACAGCGCATCGGGACTTGCGGGGTCTTCAGTCTTCATATGCACTACCACATCTCCGTCCGGAGCGAAGATCACATGCATGTAGGAAGCGGTTTCAAGTGGTATATCGCTCCAACGCGTCCATGCTTCAGGGGAACTGAGAAAGGGATGATTGACAGGCGCTTCAAAAATTCCAGCGTCTGTCCAAACGACATACACAGCTTCCGACCCTGCTTGCTGATGCACAGAAATCCCGTTGCATCTCCGAAGGTTTTGTTGTCCTTCCACGTACCACGTGTCGCGCACATCAAGCGTACGAATATTGAGCGCAACCACACCAAAACCGCAAGCGGCAAATATCATATCCGGGTTGTCGTTTCCACCCCACAGTATGTTCAGGACGGATTTGTCACCGATCAGATTGCTTTGCGGAATATCGTTGAAGGTGTAGAGCCATTCACCAGTATTCGAGAACAAGTCCAATTTACCGGATGCATAACCTACGATCAAGACTTCGTTGTTGGCATCCCAGGCAATGGCTGTTGGATTGCTTCCACTCATTCCTTCCACAGTGGTGAGGCGCTCAAGGCTATTGTCTGATTCGTGGTATAAAAATAAAGCCTGTTCGGTGCGCACGGCCCAAAAGGATGTTTCGGGTGAAATCCCTTGGCAGTGAACCAATTCTTCGGTTTGATGGTAGGGAAAGTAATCCCGCCAAGAGCCTGTGGGTCTGTTTTCTTGAGGATCGGTGGGATTGCCAGAGGCGAGCTGTCCGAAAACGACGACAAAGCTTTGAAGCAAAAGAACCAGGCCGAGGGAGGTGCAATTCTGGAGTGTTCGGAGATTGGTCATGGAAAGTTCAGCTCTTCTGGGCATAGACGATACGGGTCAAAGTTCGGGATATTGCCCGGGAGTCACGAATAATTTTTCCAACGGAATGATTCCGGCCCATTTGTTTCCAATTCGTCCAATGCCCCTGCGTTGGTGAGTGCGTAGGTCAATCCTTTTGGGCCTCTGTGCCAGGCAACGATCCCCCAAACGACCAGCAAACACAGCAGATCTTCTGCATCTGAAAATGAGAGGCGACCCATGCGAGCGACTTGGCGGAAGGCCAGCTCACGTCCATTGCGCCATGCGGCGAAAAGTTTACCGATGTATTGATCGTAACGGAATTCAGATCGGTCTATGCGCATTTCATATTGCCACACTTTTACTTGAACGGGACTGGCTCGATGTATCCGATCTTGTTGTCGGAGGTATGCGCTCCATTTGCCCTCTTCATCTTCACAAAAATGCGGTCTCGATGCGGAACGAGGAATATTGATTTCCAAAATGGACCGTCCTTCTGCTTTCCAAACTTGTGCTTCGAATGCAACAGGAGGCTTGCAGTGTGAATGACAAGCCAAGTCGATGATGTGCACCTCTTCATCCGCTCGCACACCCACGACGCTGCCGTTGTCTTTGACGCCAATTAGGAGGCGTCCACCTTCGCTATTTGCAAAGGCTGCAATGGTCTTTGCAATCTTTCGTGCATCGTCCACGCGCATCTTGAAGTCTTGGGTTTGATGTTCCCCTTCTTCGATCATCTGCAGGACATAAGACATGGCGATGGCAAGGTTTGATTTAAATGCTCCTGCCGAAAATAGAGCCACATTTGCAAATACCGGATGGGGAATTCCACGAGAATGCGCTATCTTTGCACAGATAACACACAGTGAAAGAATTAAAAGAGGGGCCCAACACCCCTCTTTTTTATTGCTGATGTGATCATCACTTTTTGTTAAACCGCTCCCAAACGCCCTCCTGTGATCCAAGAACAGACGATTCGTGACTTAGCTCAGTCTTACCTCGAAGGGGGTACTGGATTTGTCGTGGACGTGCGTGTTCGGGAAGGCAACGTGATTTCGATTCTACTGGATGATGATGAAGGCACGAGCATCGCAAAGTGCATCGAGCTCAGCCGATACCTTGAAGATGAATTGGACCGAGACACTGAGGACTTCTCCCTTGACGTAAGTTCTCCGGGTTTGGATCAACCTCTCAAAATGCTTCGACAGTACACTAAAAACATCGGACGTGATGTTCAGTTGAAGATTCATGAAGCCGGCAAGGTGGAAGGCAAGTTAATCGGAGCCACAGAAAACGAAGTGATGATTCAAACGCGAGAGAAACGCCGAATCGAAGGCCGAAAGGCAAAAGAATGGGTTGAAGAGGACCACACGTATGCATTGGAACAATTGGATTGGACGAAGGTCCAAGTTTCATTTAAGAAGAAATAAAAGACCACACTCAGTCATTATTAACTGCGAGCAGCAAATATTGAAAGCATGACACAGCTCAATTTGGTAGATTCCTTCAAGGAATTCAAAGAATTTAAGAACATCGACCGAGAGGTTATGATGGGCATCTTGGAGGATGTCTTCAGGGCCATGATTCTAAAAAAATATGGCGATGATTCAAATTTTGACATCATCATCAATCCGGACAAAGGTGACTTGGAGATCTGGAGAAACCGGGTCATCGTTGCCGATGGAGAGGTTGAGGATGAAAACGAGGAAATCGCACTTTCCGAATCCTTGAAAATTGAGGATGACTTCGAGGTGGGCGAGGAAGTGTCTGAGGAAATAAAATTGGAGTCATTTGGTCGTCGAAATGTTCTGTCCTTGCGCCAGAATTTGGCGGGACGAATCATGGATTTGGAGAAGGATGCGATTTACCAGCTCTACAAAGAGCGCGTAGGAGAGGTGATTTCTGCAGAGGTCTATCAGATTTGGAAGCGGGAAATTTTATTGGTGGACGATGAAGATAACGAGGTTGTAATGCCGCGCGAAAGTCAAATTCCAGGAGATTTCTTCAAAAAAGGGGACACTGTACGAGCAGTCGTGTCAGCGGTTGAGATGAAGAATAACAATCCTCGCATTGTATTGTCACGCACTGCACCTGAATTCCTCGAGCGCTTGTTCGAACAGGAAGTGCCTGAAATTTCTGACGGTCTCATTACCATCAAGAAAGTGGTTCGAGCCCCGGGGGAGCGCGCAAAAGTGGCGGTTGAGTCTTATGACGAGCGAGTCGATCCAGTCGGAGCTTGTGTTGGTATGAAAGGATCGCGGATCCACAGCATTGTGCGTGAGTTGAAGAACGAGAACATCGATGTGATCAACTTCACTGAAAATGAGCAGTTGCTCGTCACACGATCGTTGAGTCCAGCCAAAATTTCGTCAATCGAACTGAACGAAGAAACACGCGAGGCGAAAGTTTACCTCAAATCCGATCAGGTCAGTTTGGCCATTGGAAAGGGAGGGAACAACATCAAGCTTGCGGGACTTCTCACCAACTACGAAATCGACGTGTATCGCGATGAAGATGATTCTTCAGATGACGTTGAATTGACTGAATTTGCAGATGAAATCGATGCGTGGATCTTGGAGGAATTCGTCAAGATTGGCCTTGAAACTGCACGTTCAGTTTTGAACCGCAATGAAGACTTTCTAGTGAATCGAACGGATCTCGAGTTGGAGACGATTCGCGAAGTCTTGAAAATCTTGAAAGACGAATTGTCTTAATTCCTGTCGAAAGACCGCATTACCTGTTAAATTCGCATCTCTAAGCCCTCATTTTGCCAATGGCCGACGCTAACAAACCCGTACGACTCAATCTAATTGCCCGTGAATTCAATCTGGGCATTCAAACGATAGTGGACTTTTTGGCAGGTAAAGGCATCGAAGTTGATGCCAAGCCGAACACGAAGATTGACGCTGCAGCAGTGGCTTTGGTTCGCGCCAATTTCCAAGATGAAAAGGCAGCGAAGGCCAAGGCTGTGAGTTCTGCTAATCGCGCTGTGACAGAACGTGCAAGTGTAACACTTGCCTCAGCGCGTAAAAAACCAGATGCCCAAGAGGAGCCTGAAGTTGAGTTGGATCTTTCTGTGTTTCAGAAGAGCCAGCAACAGCCTGTTGTTGAGCGTGTCAAAAATGAAGAGCCGGAAGAGGTCGTCATTTCACCCGAACCGGTGAAAGAGGAGGTAACACCAGAGCCTGAGCCTGTGAAGGTTGAAGCGGAGGAAAAGGTGGTGGAGCAATCCGCTGAAACAATTGAAGTCGAGGCAGAGAAAAAAGAAGCACCAGCTGACGGAGCGGTCAAGGTTTTAGGGAAGGTTGACTTGGACGCAGTTTCGAAGAAATCCAAGCCAAAAAGCAAGGAAGAAAAGCTTGCCGAGAAAGCCAAGTTGGCGAAGAAGTCAGCAGAAATCGCGAAGAAAGAAGCTGCAGCTCAGGCCGAGGCAAAGGTCAAGGCAGCTGCAGAAGCCGCCGCCGCAATCGAAGCTGCAAAAGCTCCCGAGGTAAAGGTGGTCGAAAAGCACGAAACGAAAATTGAGAAGCTTTCCGGACCAACAGTCGTTGGTAAAATTGAATTGCCAGTAGAGAAGAAGAAAACTCCGGCGGGCAAAGGGGAAGACAACAAACGGAAGCGAAAGCGCATCACCAAAGTTGATGTGGCGAAAACAGCTCGTACCGCTGGAGGAGGTCGTGGAGATAGCCGCACTCGCGGACGCCGCAATGAACCGAAAAAGGAGGTCAGCCAGGCAGATATCCAGAAGGAAATCAAAGAAACGCTTGCAAGGCTGAGCGGAGGGAAGAAGTCCAATTCAGCGAAATTGCGACGTGCGAAGCGCAGTGCTGTACAAGAGCGACAAGAACAGGAGTTGGCTCGACAGGAGGAGGATGCAAAAACACTGCAACTCACCGAATTTGTGACGGTAGCGGAATTGGCAAACATGATGAGCGCCAATGTCAACGAGGTCATTTCGGCCTGCATGACGTTGGGGATTATGGTCTCCATCAATCAACGTCTGGACTCTGAAACCATTACAATCATCTCTGAAGAATTCGGCTACGAGGCCAATTTTGTCAGTGCAGACGTTCAAGAGTCCATCGAAATTGAGGTAGATGACGAGGCGGACATGACCGAACGCCCGCCAATTGTCACGGTCATGGGGCACGTTGACCATGGAAAGACGTCGCTTTTGGATTTTGTTCGAAGTGCCAATGTCATTGCAGGAGAGGCCGGTGGTATTACGCAACACATTGGTGCGTATCACGTCACATTGCCACAAGGAGGCAAGATGACATTCCTTGATACACCGGGTCACGAGGCATTTACAGCAATGCGAGCTCGTGGTGCGCAGGTCACAGATATCGCGGTGATTGTTGTCGCAGCGGATGATGCTGTCATGCCACAAACAAAGGAGGCCATCAATCACGCACAAGCTGCGGGCATTCCGATGGTTGTTGCATTGAATAAGATGGATCGCCCTGAAGCGAATGCAGACAAGATTCGACAAGAACTTTCAGAAATGAATGTGGTTGTCGAAGAATGGGGCGGGAAGTTCCAGAGCCAAGAGATTTCCGCCAAGAACGGTACGAACGTACAAGAGTTACTGGAAAAGGTTCTCCTCGAAGCTGAGATGCTCGACTTAAGAGCGAATCCGAAGAAGAGAGCCATTGGAACCGTTGTAGAAAGTTCTTTGGATAAAGGACGAGGCTACGTGACCAACTTGTTGGTTGAAGGCGGAACTCTGCGCGTGGGCGATGCTCTGTTAGCAGGTCAATATTCTGGTAAAGTAAAAGCAATGTTCAACGAACGCGGAACGCGTGTTGAAGAGGCTGGACCATCTGTCCCGGTATCGATTTTAGGGTTTGACGGAGCGCCAAGTGCGGGAGACAAATTTCACGTCTTTGAAGACGAGCGTGAGTCGCGAAATATCGCGATAAAGCGTCAGCAATTGCAGCGAGAGCAGGGAGTTAGATCCCAGCGATCGGTGACTTTAGAGGAGCTTGGAAGACGGATTGCAGTCGGTGAGTTCAAGGAGCTGAATCTGATTGTTAAAGGTGACGTTGACGGTTCCATTGAAGCGTTGAGCGATTCATTGCAAAAATTGAGTACCGAGAAGGTTCAAGTGAACATCATTCACAAGGCCGTTGGTCAAGTTTCAGAATCGGACATTTTGCTTGCTTCAGCTTCATCTGCAATCATCATTGGTTTCCAGGTCCGACCAAGCGGCGCCGCTCGTCGATTGGCAGAAAAAGAAGGCATTCAAATCAAGCTTTACTCTGTGATCTACAAGGCCATCGAGGAGATGAAGGATGCAATGGAAGGTCTGTTGTCTGCCAAAATTGAAGAGAAGGTGGTGGGTTCTGCTGAAATCCGAGAAACATTCAAAATTTCGAAGGTTGGAACCATTGCAGGTTGCTTCGTCTTGGACGGTAAAATCAACCGAAACAACAAAATTCGCGTGGTGCGTGAAGGGGTTGTTGCCTACACGGGTACTTTGGGTTCTTTGAAACGATTCAAGGATGATGTCCGAGAAGTTTCAAAAGGATTTGAGTGTGGTTTGAACGTAGAACGTTTCAACGACATCAAAGTAGGTGACGTGATCGAGGCATACGAAGAGGTTGAGGTGAAGCAGACCCTTGAAGATTGATCTTCAACCACATTTCCCAGCGGTTACGGCTCCAATCTAGTGGGCAATATCGAGTCCAGGAAGTTCAATTTCCATGGGGATAACTAGAGAGAGTGGAAACATTTCCAACCACTGTTGTTTCTCGTTTTGAGCGTCCCATTTACTCCGAAAATCACCCAATGTGATTCGATAATTGGGTGGCATCGAGGAGAGGTACAGGGGCAGTTCCGTTTTCTTTCTTGCACGTGAACGAAACTCTCTTGCTTGCTGAAGGTTCCCGGAGAAAAGCTGCACCCGGTACCCCATCAAGGGATGTTCTTTTTCCTTCCAGGCCGAATCCAGTTCAGCCATCCGTGGGTCCCACGTCAATGTGTAGTGACCTTCTTTCCTTTCAATTTTTCTTTCGCCGCCATTGGTTTTGAGATCCTCCATGTTCGCCGGCATTTCAACTGTATCAGAAGATTCTGCTGGCTCTGCATTCAGATTCTGCATGGGGTGTGGTGGTGTCATTGGGATGACGGCTGAGGAGTCACATGGTGTGTTTTTGGGACGAAATAAATTTTTCCACCATGCTGAGTCATCCTGGCTCATCCCAGAATTGGAGAATCCGATGAGACCAAGGAATACAAGAATTGTCGTTTTCGACAGCCTTGCTTGAAGGGATGAAACTGTATTTGACTGACCCATGGTTGGCAAAGTTATGAAATCAAGCTACACCTGTTCTTTCTTCGTATTCGGGCCATTGTCATGGAAAAGTCATGAAAAATTCGGCAGGAGAAAATAGTATAAACAACTATAAATGAGCTGTTTATATCGATTATTGGATAAGGGGTTAAATCTGGGCCGTGAGATTGCCTTGTTTCGGGATGTTTTATTGGGTGTCAATGCTTAATTTCGCGTGCGACAAGAGCGACAATTTTTGTGATGCGAAAAGCAAATTCCATGGTAGCTTACACGGGCTTCAAAGCCTTTAGAAACATCTTGACCGCGTGCCTTCTTTTGATGGCGACTCAGGCGGTTGCTGACATTTGGGAGGGGGGTGACATTGAGGCGGGCCAAGCGCTTTTCAATGCAAACTGCGCTTCATGCCATAAAGTAACGAACGAAGTCTTGGCGGCGCCAGGACTTGGAGGCATCGCTGATCGATGGGGAGCTACCGATGAGTTGCTGATCCAATGGATTCAAAATCCTCAAGGAGCGGCCGAGTCAGGAGACAAGTACATCAAATCGTTGGTTGATCGCTACGTACCAACTTATGGTTGGATGACAGCACAGGCGGTTTCTGCAGACGATGTGAAGAACATCATGGCGTATGTACAGAATCCGCCAGATGCCGCGCCGGTTGCTGATACGGGCTCAGATTGCGTTACGGTGGATGAATTGCCCATTGTAGAAGATTCCGATTCTTCAGGTGTGTGGTTCTTGATGTTGCTCGTCCTGTTCTTGATCATCGCAATGGCTGCCGCGGGAGTGAACAGGAGCTTGACCAATGCTTCTTTGGAAAAAGAAGGAGAAAGCCTGTTGGAAGACGCCACATACAGTGCACGAGTTCGAAATTGGACATGGGACAATCGTGTTGCCGTGACGCTGATAGGTCTATTCTTCGTCGCGTACGGCGCTGTGCTCGGTTACCAAGGCTTGATGCGAGTGGGAGTTGTTGAAGGGTACAAACCCAACCAGCCCGTCAAATTCATTCACAGCGTTCACGTCTGTGAGAACGAGGTGGATTGCAAGTACTGCCACCACAGTGCATACGAATCCAAGCATGCGGGAATCCCGTCGACGAATGTCTGTATGAACTGCCACAAAGCTGTGAAGAAGGGACGTCGATACGGCGAAACGGAAATCGCGAAGATTTACGATGCCATTGGTTTTGATCCGACCTCAGGCACCTACATCGACGGAAGCGGTAAAAATGGTTACACCTCTCCGCAGGACACATACGATGGCGAGCCAATTCGCTGGAACAAGGTGCACAACCTGCCGGACCATGTATTCTTCAGCCACCAACAGCACGTTGTCGTCGGAGGATTGCAATGCCAAAACTGCCACGGTGATGTTGAGACATACACCGTTGGACGCGTTGCCAAAGTGGAAGACATCAATCAGCTGGTGGACAAGTACCCCGGTCTTATTGAGTTGTCAAAGCCAACCCTCACGATGGGATGGTGCATCGAATGCCATAATAAAGCCGAGATTGACTTGGCTAGCAGTGGGTACTACGAAGAAATTCACCACCGCCTGAAGGATAACCTTCGCGGAAATGAAGAGCTTCGGAAGTACATGGAAGACGAAAAAATCACCGTAAAGGAACTTGGCGGCTGGGAGTGTGCCAAGTGCCATTATTAAGTATCAATCGCGAACCCCTTTATCGCAGCCACATGGCAAATACAAAGCGTTATTGGTCCGGACTGGACGAGCTTCGAGAAACAGAAGCATTTAAGACGATTCAAGGACAAGAGTTCCCTGAAGCGCAATCGGTGGATGAATTTCTTACCGATGAGCGCCTCGAATCCACCCACACTGGGCGGAGGGATTTCCTGAAGTTCATGGGCTTTGGTCTAACCGCTGCCACTTTGGCGGCGTGTGAGACTCCGGTTATCAAGAGCATTCCTTACACAAACAAGCCTGAGGAAGTCACACCCGGTGTGGCCAATCATTACGCAAGCACTTACTACGACGGCCACGACTTCGTGAACGTATTGGTCAAAACCCGTGAGGGACGTCCAATATTCGTCAAGTCGAATACCGAAACAGGTTACGGGCGTGTAAACGCTCGTGTGAACGCCTCGGTGCTCTCATTGTACGACAGTGCTCGCCTTTCGGGCCCCCAAATAGGCGGCGAATCGAGCGATTGGTCTACCGTTGACTCGGCAGTTTCAAATGTGATGCAAGGCGAGGGTAGAAAGGTTCTGTTGACCAACACAGTCCTATCGCCTTCTGCACTCAGGGCAATCAAGCAGTCAGGTTTGGAGCACATCCAATATGACGCCATTGACTATGGCGCTTTCCGAGCGTCAGCTCAGGCTGATTTTGGAGTCAATTCTTTTCCATCGTATCGCTTGGAAGAGGCTGAGGCAATTGTTACCATTGGTGCCGACTTCTTGGGTTCATTCGCTGACAATGTTATTTACGGAGAACGTTGGGCGGCCATGCGAAAGCCGGAATCGGGAAAAATGTCCCGCGTTCACGCTTTCGAGACGAACATGAGTTTGACAGGTTCTAACGCGGATTACCGAACGATGGTAAAGCCATCGGAACAAGGACGCGTTGCAACAGCTCTTCTGGCCCAGATATCTGGGCAGGGCGCTGCCGGACAATTGTCGGAAGAAGCAAACAAAGCAGTAGCTGCAGCCGCAAATGATTTGAAGCGTGCGGGTTCCAAGGGACTCGTTATGGCAGGGAGCAATGATCTGGCGACGCAACAAGTAGTTAACGCCATCAACGCTGCACTTGGTGCGGTAGGGTCCACAGTCTCTTATGATTCAATGACTTTATTCCAGGGGTCATCTGCTTCACTGAAGCAACTGACTGCTGATATGAAAGCCGGTGCAGTTGAAGTATTGATTGTGGCCGATTGCAATCCCGTTTACGACGCACCAAATGCGGCAGCATTTGCAGACGCTCTCGCGGCGATGAAGCATACAATAAGCACGTCCATGTTTGCCGATGAAACAGCTGCGCTTTGCAAAGTGAACGCGCCAACGCATCACTGGTTAGAGTCATGGAACGACTTGCAGATTGAGGGTGATCGAATCGATTTGGTACAGCCGACGATCTCGCCTTTGCACAGCACTCGAATGTGGGGGGAGAGTTTATTGCGCTGGTCTGGAATCAGTCAAGACTGGTATTCTTACCTGCGTTCAACACACGCATCAGATTATACATCAGATGCGATGTACACCAACGCCGACTGGAACAAAGCAGTTCACAATGGTTTCATCGCGGTCTCGGTCAAGCCATCTGAGCCTGTCTCCTACACAGGGACGGGAACAGCGCAAGCCGTCTCCGAATTGAACGGCCGAAAGGGAGGGGCCGTGGAAATGGCGCTTTACCAAAAAACGACTATGGGAGCCGGCCTCCATGCCGCGAATCCGATGCTGCAGGAAACGCCTGATCCATTGACAAAGGTCACTTGGGACAACTATGTGACCATGGCGCATTCGGATGTCGATGCAATGGGGCTGAATGGCTTTATTGGGCAAGAGAAGCCTGCGAGTTTGGTCAAAGTCACCGTGGGTGGTTCTTCAATGGAATTGCCAGTCTTCCCAATGCCAGGTCAAGCACCGGGCACCATAGGAATTGCGCTGGGTTATGGACGAGGAGCCAATGGAGAAAACATAGGAAAAGCGGCTTTCCAGACAGGAGAGAATGGATCCTTTGAAACCAATGCGGAGGGCAATCCAATTCCGGTAGGGCAAAATGTCTTCCCATGGGCGAATGAATCAGGAACCTTCACTGATTACGCACAGTATGATGTGACCGTAGAGGCGACGGGAGGAACATATCCTCTCGCTTGCACCCAGATTCAGAACACGTTCATGGGACGTGAAAGCATTGTCAAGGAGACGGACTTTACAAGCTACTTTGCCGAGCGAGGAGCGGAGAAAGGCAAGGCTTCTTGGAACGAATTGATTACGCTCGCTGTGCACGAGGACGTTACAGGTGATGGAACGATTGATGCGCAGGACTCAAAACCAACTTCGGCTTTTGATCTTTGGCACGAGCATCCTGTTGAAAAGGTGGGCCATCGCTGGGGTATGACGATCGACTTGACCAGTTGCACGGGCTGCAGTGCTTGTGTGACAGCGTGTCACATCGAAAACAATGTACCTGTTGTAGGTAAAGACGAAGTGCGTCGACACCGTGACATGCATTGGATGCGAATCGATCGCTTCTTCGCATCAGATTACAGCCTGGAGCGCGGAGAGGAAGAAGGAACCAGTGTGATTGCCTCTTACCGTAAAATGGAAGACCCTTCCGCAAATCCGCAGACGGTTCACATGCCGATGATGTGCCAACACTGCAACCACGCTCCTTGTGAGACGGTTTGCCCCGTTGCCGCCACCACGCACTCGAATGAAGGACTGAATCAAATGACGTACAACCGATGCATCGGTACGCGTTACTGCGCGAACAACTGCCCTTACAAGGTGCGTCGTTTCAACTGGTTCAACTACCCAGGTTATAAGAAGTTTGCCAACTTTAACCCATCGCAAGACAGCTTGATGCGCATGGTATTGAATCCGGACGTAACGGTTCGAAGCCGTGGAGTCATGGAGAAGTGCAGCATGTGTGTCCAGCGAATTCAATCGGGTAAACTTGACGCGAAGAAAGCCGGTACCCCGGTTCCAGACGGCTCTGTCGTTACAGCATGCGCTGAGGCTTGTCCAACGCACGCGATCTCATTTGGTGATTTGAATGACAAATCAGCTGGAGTTCGAGCGATTTCTGAAAACAACCGTGCTTATCATGCATTGGAGGAAATAGGTGTAAAACCCAATATCTTCTACATGACTAAAGTGCGAAATGTAGAACCAACCAAAGCCTGATCGGATCATGCAAAGAGAAGCTGCCATTCGGGAACCTCTGATATTAGGGGACAAGTCTTACAAAGACATCACTGACGATGTGGTCGGACCTATTCAAGGAGCCGCACCCATTGGATGGAAAATTATGATTACCATTTCCAGTATCATCGCCGTTTACGGTGTAGGATGCATCCTGTACCTCTTGGGCACAGGAATTGGAGTGTGGGGGTTGAACAAAACTGTAGGTTGGGCATGGGACATCACCAACTTTGTTTGGTGGGTTGGCATTGGACACGCTGGCACCTTGATTTCCGCGGTTCTTTTGCTGTTTCGTCAGAAATGGAGAATGGCCATCAACCGATCGGCGGAGGCGATGACCATTTTTGCCGTTATCATGGCGGCGATTTTTCCGGGGATTCACATGGGTCGAATCTGGGTAAGTTACTGGGTTCTCCCATTGCCAAACCAATTCGGTTCTCTCTGGGTCAACTTCAACAGTCCGCTTTTGTGGGATGTATTTGCGATTAGTACGTACTTCTCCGTTTCTCTTGTGTTCTGGTACATCGGCCTGATTCCGGACTTTGCGACCATTCGGGATCGCATGACCAAGCCATTTGCAAAAAAGGCTTACGGATTGTTGAGCTTTGGCTGGAGTGGACGGGCGAAGCACTGGAATCGATTTGAGGAAGTCTCACTGGTATTGGCAGGAATTGCAACCCCTCTTGTATTCTCGGTGCACTCTATCGTATCCATGGACTTTGCGACCTCGGTCATCCCTGGTTGGCACACGACCATCTTCCCTCCCTACTTTGTTTCAGGGGCAGTATTCTCTGGATTTGCGATGGTACAGACGTTGCTCTTGATCATGCGAAAAGGCATGAAGCTCGAGAATTACATTCACGTCAAGCACGTTGAGTATATGAACATCGTCATCATTGTCACAGGTTCTATTGTGGGTGTGGCCTATTTGACGGAGTTGTTCATATCCTGGTATTCAGGTGTCGAGTATGAGAGCTATGCATTCATCAATCGATTCAGTGGACCCTACAGTTGGGCATACTGGATAATGATGACGTGCAACGTTATTAGTCCTCAGTTGTTTTGGTTCAAAAAAATCCGACGCAGCTTGGTGGCCACCTTCGCTCTCTCCATAGTCGTAAACATTGGAATGTGGTTTGAGCGGTACGTGATCATCGTTACCTCCGTTCACCGGGATTACGATCCATCAAGTTGGGGTGAATTCCACCCGACCAACATCGACATTGGGGTGTTCATTGGAACCCTGGGTATTTTCTTCACCCTATTCCTTGGTTTCGCCCGTTTCTTCCCAGTATTGGCGTTGAATGAGTTGAAGACCATTCTGAAGTCAAGCGGTGAGAACTACAAGAAAGCACAAGAAAACCACTGATCCTTACAGCTATGAATAAGGTATTCCATGTAATGTACGATGATGACGATACGCTGAAAGTAGCGGCATCGGCATTGGTAGCGAAAGGCATCCGGGTCAAGGAAGTGTATTCTCCATTTCCGGTTCACGGAATTGATCCAATCATCGGAGTCACGCGCACACGTCTGGGCATTGCGGCCTTCATGTATGCCATGACAGGAACCACATTGGCTTTGTTGGGCATGTGGTACTTCATGATTTCGGACTGGCCCATGAACATTGGTGGTAAGCCGAGTTTCTCACTCATCGAGAACTTGCCGGCTTTTATCCCAGTGACATTTGAATTTTCCGTGCTTTGCGGAGCACACGGAATGGCCATTACATACTTGTTGCGGAATGGAACGTTACCTGGCATGCCTGCCTCCAATCCGGATCCAAGAACCACAGATGACAAGTTTGTGATGGAGATAACCACCGAGCAGAATGGTTTGTCTGCAGATGAGCTGGAGACAGCCATCAAGGAGACTGAACTTTTTGAGCTCAGCATCAAAGATTACAAGTAATGAACATCCGAACGAACATTGTTTTGACAGCAGTGGCAGCAGGATTAATTGCTACCACAGGCTGTGTGACAGATCCCGATAGCGCGGGTTTGGAGTACATGCCGGATATGTACCGTTCACCAGCGGTGGAGGCGTATGTTGACTATGGCCAAGATCCTTACCAGGTGGGTGAGGAGACTGCAAAGGCACAGCGCATGGTACAATCTGCACGAAAGCCGGTTGCAGGTAGCATTCCATTCAATCCGAGTCAGATGGATTATGTGATGCCATATGCATACGCGAATACGGTAGAGGGCTATGAGGCTGCGGGGATGAATCTCAATTCACCACTGGCGCAAGTAGGACAGGCGGAATTGGAAGCTGGACAAGAAATTTACACTATGATGTGCACGCAGTGCCACGGTGAAGGTGGAAAAGGCGATGGGGCACTGAGCCGCAATGGTCACATTCAGGGCATCCCTAGTTATAGTGACAAATTGAAAGATCTCCCAGAGGGCAAGATGTACCACACCTTGACTTATGGAAAGGGCCTGATGGGCTCGCACGCTTCTCAGCTTTCGCAGAAAGACCGATGGTTGGTCATCGAGTACATCAAAGTCCTTCAGAATGGAGGTGATATGCCATCGTTTGACGACAATGGCAACGTAGTGAAACCGGCAGATTCCGATTCGGAGGACGCCATGGCTATGAACAACTGATCATGGAATTCAAATTTGAAGCTCGCACGAAACTAATCACTCAAATCCTGATGGGAATTGGGTTGATTGCCTTGATTGGAGGCTTTTTGACCGACGGATCGGATCACCACCAACGCTGGTGGGCGAACCTGCTCATCAACGGGTTTTTCTGGTTCTCTATCTCCCTCTCAGCCTTGTTCTTCTATGCATTGAACTATGCAGTTGAGGCTTCTTGGTCGGCGATCATCAAGCGAACGTTTGAAGCCATGTGGCACTTCTTGCCCATCGGTGGAGGTGTCATCATTGTTGTACTTGCTGCGGGCCATTTCTTCCATGCACATCATCTGTATCACTGGATGGATTCAACTCTTTACCATGAGTACATGATGGTGGAAGGGGACCAAACGATCTATTTGGATGAACCAGAAGCTGGAGCGGTCGAGAATCCGAATTATGACCACATCATTGCTGGAAAAGCAGCTTACTTCACCACGTGGTTCTTCTGGCTTCGAACATTGGGATACATCGCCACATTTGTGATTTTTGCGCGATTGTTTCGTCGTTGGTCCTTGTTGGAAGACGAGAAGCCAGATCTGAATTTGCATTTCAAACAATTTCGTCGAAGTGCTGTATTCTTGGTCTTCTTCGCAGTCTTCAGTTCGATGTTAGCTTGGGATTGGTTGATGTCAATTGATGTGCACTGGTTCTCGACGCTCTACGGCTGGTACCTGTTCTCCGGAATGTGGGTCAGTTTTATGATCATGCTGAACATCGGTTTGATCTGGCTGAAGGGGAAAGGATATTACCAGGAGGTGACATCGAGTCACATGCACGATATCTCAAAGTGGATGTTTGCGATCTCGATGCTTTGGAGTTACCTCTGGGTGAGCCAATTCTTGCTGATCTGGTACGCCAATATTCCTGAGGAGGTCACGTACTACACCCAGCGCTTCTTCTCGGATTATCAGGTGCCATTTATGATCACGTTTTTCGTGAATTTTGCTGTGCCTTTCTACACATTATTACCTCGGGATACCAAGCGTAACTCGAAATTCATCGTTCCTGTTGGCCTACTCATCTTTGTTGGGCACTTCGCAGACGTGTATCTGCTTGTTATACCCGGTACGATGTTTGACCACAACGAATTCGGTATTTTTGAGATAGCATTGTTCTTAGGGTTCCTAGGTCTTTACGTAAATCGCACGCTCAGTGCATTGAGTAAAGCGCCTTTGATCGCGAAGAATCACCCGATGCTTCAAGAATCGAAAGAATTACACTATTGATTGCAAGACCCGATAAGTGATGAAATTGCTCATTCTCCTAGTAGTTGTCCTCGGTTTGGTTGCTGCAGTGCAGCTGTCCAAAGTTTACCAGCTTTCCAGCGCGTTGCGAGGGAAACGTGAAGAGGACATTTCTGAAGCGGACAACCGTCTGAACGGTGGTATGTTCTTGGCTTTCATGGTTGTGTTTTATGCCTCTTTTGTCTGGCTTCTCGTCAAGTACGGATCCTATGGGACACCACCTGCATCAGAACACGGTCAGGCAGTCGACCGCTTGATGGATTTCAATATGGCGATTATTTTCGTCGTCTTTTTCGTCGTAAACACTTTGTTGTTTTGGTTTGCTGCGAAGTACTATCACCGACCTGATCGTAAGGCACGTTTTTTCGTACATGACACACGCCTCGAACTCGTTTGGACGGTCATCCCATCCGTGGTTCTAGCGATCATCATTGCCTACGGATTGCAGACATGGAACGAAATGACGGGTGAGGCCTCTGAAGATGCCCTTCGTGTGGAGTTGTATTCGAAGCAGTTCGATTGGACAGCTCGGTATCCTGGGTCCGATGGAGAGTTTGGTCAAGCCAACTACAACTTGATCACGCCCATGAATGCACTGGGCATTGTGACAGAAGAAGGTGTCATTGCAGCGCTGAGCGAAATCGAAGGGAAAATCGCCAAGGTCGAAAACGAAATCAACTACGAAAAGGGCCATCTTCTCGCTGAGCGCGCCTCAATCGAAGAGGAGCTGCATGGTGGTCATGGCGGGCACGGCCATCAAGCACACGAGGAACACAATCATGAAGATCATGCCGAACACGGTCATGACGATCATGCTGACCAAGACCATGGTGACCACGACGATCACCAGTTTGCGCTTGAGACGCGTTTGGCGGAAATCGATCACATGCTCGAGTCAGACAAAGTGATCATTTTGACAGAAGCGGCATTCGAAGCGAAAGAGGACAAGCTCTACCGCCTCATGCGCCACCGTCAGCGAATCCAGGAAATTCGAAATTTCAATTTCGATGGCGAGTTGACCGCATGGGAGTCCGGGATGGATGATCAAATCGTCAAAGGAGAGTTTCATTTGCCTGTTGGACGTGAGGTTGAGTTTGTATTCCGCTCACGTGACGTCATTCACTCAGCTTACATGCCTCAGTTCCGTGCGCAAATGAATGCGGTCCCAGGCGTTCCTACCCGATTTAAAATGACTCCGACCATCACAACGGATTCGATGAGGATGGTTTTGGATAATCCAGATTTTGACTATGTTCTTCTTTGCAATAAAGTTTGCGGTGCAGCGCACTTTAACATGCAAATGAAGGTGGTCATTGAGTCACAAGAAGCTTACGATGCTTGGATGTCCGAGCAAGGTGAGTTCATTGTGAAGGAAGGTTCTGAGGAGCCTGAAATGGAGCAAGCCTCCGAACAGAAAGAAAGTCAAACCATAACGGCATCCCTCTAAATCATGGGCGCACAAGCACATCAGCACGAAGAGAGTTTCGTATCGAAATACGTTTTCTCGCACGATCACAAAATGATCTCAAAGCAATTCCTTGTAACGGCGATCGTTATGGGAATCGTCGCCGTTATGTTGTCGGTCTTCTTCCGATTGCAGTTGGGTTGGCCCGGCGAAAGTTTTGCTATCCTCGAAACGTTCTTGGGAAAATGGGCTCCAGGGGGTGTTTTGGATCGCAATGCCTATCTCGCATTGGTCACAATCCACGGAACCATCATGGTCTTTTTCGTATTGACAGGTGGTCTGTCTGGAACCTTCTCCAACCTACTCATTCCGCTTCAAATCGGAGCGCGTGACATGGCATCGGGCTTCTTGAACATGTTGAGCTATTGGTTCTTCTTCTTCTCGAGCGTGATCATGATCCTCTCGCTCTTCACGGAGGGCGGAGCAGCATCAGGTGGATGGACGGTATATCCGCCTCTCTCTGCTTTACCACAGGCGATGCCTGGTTCTGGTATGGGCATGACGCTTTGGTTGATTTCGATGGTGTTGTTTGTGGTAAGCTCGCTTCTTGGAGGTTTGAATTATGTCGTAACGGTCATCAACCTGCGTACGAAAGGCATGTCTATGACGCGACTGCCATTGACGATTTGGGCGTTCATGGTCACTGCAATCTTGGGTGTATTGAGTTTCCCAGTTTTGGTCTCAGCAGTTGTTTTATTGTTGATGGACCGAACGATGGGTACAGCGTTTTATTTGTCTGACATTTTCATCGGTGGAGAGGCGTTGGATGTTACGGGCGGGAGTCCAATCCTATACCAACACCTGTTTTGGTTTTTAGGACACCCTGAGGTTTACATTGTCTTGTTGCCTGCTTTGGGAATTAGTTCTGAAGTCATTGCCACGAACTCGCGCAAGCCGATCTTCGGTTACAAAGCAATGGTCGGATCAATCCTCGGAATTGGCTTCTTGTCGTTCATTGTTTGGGGTCACCACATGTTTGTAACGGGCATGAATCCTTTCTTAGGGTCGGTTTTCGTTTTCACAACCCTATTGATTGCGATCCCTTCCGCTGTGAAGGCGTTTAACTACATCACAACGCTTTGGCAAGGAAACATTCGTTTCACGCCTGCAATGCTCTTTAGCATTGGTTTGGTGAGCACATTCGTAACGGGAGGCTTGACAGGAATCATTTTGGCAGACTCGGCACTGGACGTAAACGTCCACGACACTTACTTCGTTGTCGCTCACTTTCACATTGTGATGGGGATGTCAGCGATATTCGGAATGTTAGCCGGCATCTATCATTGGTTCCCCAAAATGTTTGGGAAAATGATGAATACGAAGCTGGGTTATGCCCACTTTTGGATCACAATTATCTGCGGATACGGTGTTTTCTTCCCGATGCATTTTGTTGGAATTGCAGGTGCACCTCGACGATACTATGAATACAGTAACTTCGAGTTCTTGGGCAGTGTAATGGACTTGCAGCCGCTCATTTCAACGTTTGCAATCGTCGGTGCGATTGGTCAATTGTTCTTCCTGTTTAATTTCTTCTACAGTGTATTCTATGGACAGAAAGCAGTGCAGAATCCCTGGTTGTCGAATACCTTGGAATGGACGACGCCGGTGAAGCATGTGCACGGAAACTGGGATGGTCCTTTGCCAGAAGTCCACCGTTGGGCATACGATTACTCGAACCCTGCACACGAAGCAGACTTCGTTCCTCAAACAACACCAGCGCTGGCGGGTGAGGAAGTGCACTGATCATTTCGATGACACATTGAAAAAGACTCCAAAGCGAAAGGCTTTGGGGTCTTTTTTGTTTGTACGGATTAACTTGCATGACAATGGAAGAATTTGATTTGCGCAATGAGGCCGAGCAACCAACGGATGGGGATCTGGATCGCGTGTTGCGACCGGCTCGGTTTGAAGACTTTACAGGTCAACGCGCGGCTATGGAGAATTTGGAGATTTTCGTATTGGCGGCGACAAAGCGCGGTGAGGCCATGGATCACACATTGCTCCACGGTCCACCGGGATTGGGCAAGACCACCCTGGCTAATATTGTGGCCAATGAATTGGGCGTGTCGATCCGCACGACTTCAGGCCCTGTGTTGGATAAACCAGGAGATTTGGCCGGGCTGCTCACCAATCTGGAGACAAACGATGTGTTGTTCATTGATGAGATTCACCGGTTGTCGCCGGTAGTGGAGGAATACCTCTACAGTGCAATGGAGGATTACAGGATTGACTTGGTGATTGACTCTGGCCCCAACGCTCGAACGGTTCAGATTGAATTGAACCCCTTTACATTGGTGGGAGCCACGACACGCTCAGGTTTGCTCACGGCTCCGTTGCGAGCTCGATTTGGGATCAACTTGCGCCTGCAGTATTATGATGCCAAAGTATTGACCGACATCGTGGAGCGAAGTGCAGGGATTTTACAAATTCCGATTGAGCAATCGGCGGCATATGAGATAGCTTCAAGAAGCAGAGGGACCCCCCGAATTGCCAATGCCTTGCTTCGCAGGGTTAGGGACTTTGCAGAGATCAAAGGAACAGGTAAGATTGATCAAGCCATTACGGAATTTGCACTTGACGCGTTGCATGTCGACAAGAAAGGGCTTGATGAAATGGACAATCGTATTCTTTCAGCTCTCATCGATAAGTTTGGTGGTGGCCCCGTGGGAGCTTCAACGATTGCTACTGCGATTGGTGAGAATCCGGGGACGCTGGAAGAGGTATACGAACCCTATCTGATTCAAGAAGGATTTTTGATTCGAACGCCTCGAGGTCGTCAGGCGACCCCCGCAGCTTATGCTCATTTGGGGCGCAAACCTGAGGGCCGGTCGGGTAAGTTGTTTTCTGAGTAGATGGCACACGCTGGTAATTTGCGCGTGGAGCGAAAGCAATGGTTGGTGCAAGAGGCCAAGGCACTCGGATTTGAGGCTGTCGGTGTAAGTCGGGCGCGTTTTTTGGACGAAGAAGCGGATCGCTTAGAAGCTTGGCTCAAGCGAGGTTACCAAGGTGAAATGGGCTACCTCGAGCGAAATTTTGACTTGCGATTGGATCCACGGAAACTCGTGCCCGGAGCGAAAACAGTGGTTTCGCTGTTGTTCAATTATCATAACCCTGATTCGCCGGAATCACCCGATGCTCCGCGAGTCGCGAGTTATGCCTACGGACAGGATTACCACCATGTTTTGAAGTGGAAATTGAAGGAACTCATGAAGGGCATGCACCGGGAATGGGGGGAAGTAGAAGGTCGGGTATTTGTCGATTCTGCGCCGGTGCACGAGCGTGCGTGGGCAGCGCAGAGTGGGCTTGGATGGGTTGGGAAGAATAGTTTACTGCTCAACCAAGGAATGGGCAGTTACTTCTTCATCGCGGAAATCATCATGGATGTTGAACTCGAACCAGATGCGCCAACATCAGATCACTGTGGGACGTGCACACGGTGCATCGACGCCTGTCCAACGGGTGCGATCATACAGTCGCAGGTGGTCGATGGATCGAAGTGCATCAGTTATTACACGATTGAGTTGCGTGGGGCGATTCCCGAGCCTGCAGCTCAGCAGTTGTCTCCGTGGGTTTTTGGTTGTGACATTTGCCAGGAGGTTTGTCCTTGGAACAGTCATGCCAAACGACACAATGAGCCCTTGTTTGAACCGCATCCCAGCTTGCTTGGCATGGCCGCTTCGGACTGGCAAGAAATGACCGAAGAAGTGTTCCGTTCTGTATTTAAGAAAAGTGCTGTGAAGCGTTCAGGTTACCAGGGCATTTTGCGCAACGTTCAGGCTGCATTTCCGTCGGATCGCGAACGCTGAGCGGGATTCTTCAGGCTGCTGCGAAAGAGGTTTGAATGATGTCTGTATACGCCGGAGCGAATTGAGCGCGGCACCAAGCTTTCAACTGTTTAATTTCGGCGGGTTGGAGAATGCGAATGGACTTGCCAAGTTCTCGCTTGAAGGATTCTCGGTTGTGGCTCACTTTTAAGAGAACTTTCTTGCAGAATTCTAACATGTTCGGGCATGGTCAAAGGGTTCATTTAAAAAACTGCACCCGGTTTCTTTTATTGCCTGCAACCGCATGTTTTTACCCACGATCAATGTTGCCGTATCTTTGCACAAGTAACTAACGAAGGACCCTCCGCGCTGGAGAGGCACTGTGACTTGTAATCGCATGAAGCAACAACTGCGCAATTTGGTCGATCGAAAGGTGTTGTTGGAACGCATGCAACAAGGAGAAGATGACCGTACGACGGTGTCTTTCTATCAGTACGCGCGCATTCCAAACCCCACCTTCTTTCGAGATTATTTATTCATCCATTGGAATGAACTGGGTGTGCTCGGTCGTACCTATGTCGCTCACGAAGGAATCAACGCTCAAATTTCGGTTCCCAGTATTGCTCTCGAAGCATTCAAGGAACATCTCTACAGCATTTCATTTTTGAATGGAATCCGCCTGAATGTCGCCGTTGACGACGGAAAGTCATTTTTTAAATTAATGGTGAAGGTGCGCGTGAAAATCGTCGCCGACGGATTGAACGATTCGTCGTTTGATGCCGGTGACACAGGCGTGCATTTGGATGCAGAAGGCTTCAATTCCCTCACGGGTAAGGAGGACACCATCTTGATTGACATGCGGAATCATTATGAAAGTGAGGTCGGTCACTTCAAAGGAGCGATTACTCCAGACGTCGATACGTTTCGAGAAGAAATCGAGTTGGTAGAGGATATGCTCCAGGGCAAGGAGGATAAAAATATTGTGATGTATTGTACGGGTGGAATTCGCTGTGAAAAGGCTTCAGCATGGCTGAAACACAGAGGTTTTCCCAATGTGCATCAACTCGAAGGGGGCATCATTGAGTATACACGCCAGGTGCGCGAGAAGGGACTCGAAAACCGCTTCATTGGGAAGAATTTTGTTTTTGACGAACGACGAGCAGAGCGCATTTCAGAAGATATAATTGCAGATTGTCACCAATGCGGTGCGCCGTGCGACGACCACACCAACTGCCTCAATGTTGCATGCAACCTGCTCTTTATTCAATGCGCTCAGTGTGCCGGGGAATACGAGGGAACTTGCAGCTCAGCGTGCCACAATACCATTCAATTGCCTGAAGAGGAACAGAAGAAGCTGAGGCGTGGAGTGAAGGACAGCGCCAAAATTTTCAATAAAGCACGGCTGAGAGATGCCTTGAAACGCGATCACCTGAATAGCGGACGCTCCAGTGCCATTGGAGTAAGATCAACGGATAAAGAAAGTCCTGCCAGTCCTAAGGCTTAATATCAGAGCTCATATTCAACGGCACCGTCCAAGATGTAGTTCATCTGGTAGACATCGTCGGAATTCAAACGAAAGGTACCCTGGAAGGTGAGCCTTTCATCAGTCTGATAAACGCGTTTGGACTTGCCTGGGAAACGCAAATCGACCACGGACTCCGGTCCCGCACCGCCGCAGAAAAAGCAGTTGGCAAAAGGATATCGGCTCAGCACGTAGAAGTCTTCATCCAAGTCAACTGGAATCATATAACCGGTGATGTAAACGTCTTTTCCTTCCAAACCGGTCACGCTGCTTCCAAAGGTTGGCTTCCAATAGTATGCGTCCAATTCCTCAACATAGACATCTTTGAACTCAACATCTTCGAGGGTACGCCAGGTGAGTTCGTCGGAGGCCTCCTCCACTGCTTCAGCGGTTATTGTCGTTTCTGAGAGGGCTTTTGCATGTCCAACGGAAGCGGATTTGACTTGGGAGACGAGTTGAGCTGCCCCGTCACTGGGATGGCAATATGAACTCAAATCCGTCATGCTGATGACAACCAAGCCAAGCAGTCCTATCCAAGATGCTGTCTTCAATCGTTGCGGTTTTTGAGAAGTCTTCATTTTTCCGAAAGTGTGCGTGAGATGTCAATTTTCAGGGCGGAAATTCCCGGGATTGCTGCGGCTATTAACCCGACAAAGATAGCCATTCCGAACAGAGCCCATTCGCTGGACAAGACCCCAATGCTGCTCCAGTCATATCTGAATTTATCTTGGATCAGTTGGGCGAGAATGAGCAAACCTACTCGACTGAAAACCAATCCTAGCGCGGCTCCTCCCACGCTGAGCAATCCACCCTCTAGTAAAAGCAGGAGAAATACGCCAGCAGGCGAGCTGCCCATGGTGCGTAACAGTGCGAGCTCGTATTTTCTTGCGAGTAAGTTGTCGTAGACAGAAATGAAGATGCTGGCGAAGCTGATCAGCATGATGATGAGGGCAATGGCCCGCAGGGTGTTCATGCCGATTCCAAAATTTTGAGTCAATCGGTTGATTTCAATCGCGGGCAATGCTACTTGCATGTTTGTCTCCCGGATTACGTTTGGAATGGTTAGAACCGCTAATGGATTGCGCTTTTTCAAAAGCACCGCTGTGATTTCACGTTCGCTTTCGTCCACGGTTGCCCCGTGATCGTCGTGAACGTCCCAGATCGTTTGAATCGTGCAATGCAGCAATTGATCAACCACAGACCGGCTTTCCGCCAACACCCCGACAACGGTGAATGTTTTGTTCGTGTGTACGTCAGTTTCATCTTGCAACCCGTGTGCGCTAAAGAAAGTGTCGCCGACTTGGAGTCCCGTGGTCGCTGCTACTCGTTGGCCGACCACCACTTCAAAGGGCGCTTCGATGGTGCGCCCTGTCGCGAGAACGGCGTCGTAATGTGCCAAGTAGGAATCATTGCTCCCAACGATGCGAAATCCTCGGTAATTGTCCCCGTAGGCGAGTGGGATGCCCTCCTCGATGTAAGGGTGACGCATTACTTTTTGCGCGTCTGCGAGTCGAATGTTTCCAGTTGGAGCATCCACATGGTAGACATTGGCTAGAATCAATTGGAGGGGACTTCCTTTTGCACCAAGAACCAAATCAATGTCTTGAATATTGCGATCGAACGTATCGCTGAGTTGCTTTTCGGTAAGCATCAACAAACTCACCAAGCCCACACCAAAAGCGAGCAGGATGAGACTGAGCAGGGTCTGTAGTTTTTTCAGACCCAAGTTGCGCCAAGCCATGTAAATCCAACTCATGGCGCAGGGGGGATTGCTGAATTCAGTTCGACTCGGTTGTTGTAGCGCGTTTTCAGTCGTTGGTCGTGGGTGACTACAATGAGCGCTGCTCCTGCTTTGGCACATTGCTCCTCCAATAGACTGATCACGGCTGCGGTTGAATCGTCATCCAAGGCACTGGTGGGTTCATCGGCCAAAACAATGCTAGGTTCATGAACAAGAGCACGGGCAATGCTTGCTCGCTGCTGCTCTCCAATACTGAGAGACCTTGGTTTTTCATTTGCTTTATGGGCAATACCGAGGGCTTCGAGCAGGTCGTGAGCTTTGGATTTTGGAAACGACTGGCCCAATAAAAAATGCGGCACAGCCAAGTTTTCGAGGACACTCAAGCTTTGAATGAAGTGACTTTGTTGGAAAATGACGCCAAAGTTTTCACCCCGAAATCGATCCAAATCTTTCCCATTCAACGCCCCGAGATTCTGCCCTTGCACTTCGATACTGCCTCGCTGTGGCTGCAAAAGCCCACACATCACATGAAGCAACGTGGTTTTTCCGCATCCAGAATTTCCTAATAGAAGCAATTGGCCTTTTTCGGAGCATGCCAAATCAGGAAACGAAAGGATGGGTGAATCCGGTTGGTATTGAAAAGCAATGTCTTTGCAAGCAATCATGAATCCCGAATTTACGAAGTGAGTGCACACGACGGCCGTATGCTTTACTTTTGAAACGTGAATTTTCGTCAACGATTTTTGCGCTATGGCATTGGCGTCTTTATTGGACTGCTTCTGAGCGTCTTCTTTTTTCAAGGTCGGGGTTGTAACGACTGGCTGCCTGAGAAGCGAATCAAGTCGCGCATGCAAATGGACGGCGTTCGTCCATCGGAAGCCCTGGTTTGTTGGATGCAATGCGACGAGAGTCCGGCTCAAGCGTCGATGGCAGAATTGATGCAGTGGTTGATGGAGTCGAATATTAATTGGTCCGCAAGCACCCCGAGAAGTATTCCTCCCTGTTACATTTTGGATACAGACCCGAGTTGTCCGCTGAGGCAGTTGGAGGTGTGCTTCGGTTCGGAGAGTGGCACAGTCGATCTGACTTCTGCCTCAGGCCTACCTCTGGATGTTTGTGTTTGTCCGTAACTGCGGGATTCAAATCCTTACGACGCTCAATTTGCCGCGGATGGGCTGTGGATCATTGAGCAACCAAGCCTCAATGATGTAAGTTCCCGCTTGCATTCCTGAAGTATTCCAAACGTAGGGAGTGCTTGCTGTTTCAAGATCCACGTCATGCACCAATCGCCCGCTGGAATCGGTGATACGCAATCGACTCAGAATGCTTTCACTTCCCACATCAAGTGTTACGTCAGATCCGATGGAAACGGGATTGGGTGAAAAATACAATTCCGAATCTACAGGAGGAACGGTTGTGTCATCTGCGGGATCATACTTCAACCGGTAAACGAATTGTTGGGTGCAGAGGTACAATTCTCCGCGGTTGTTTTCGCCAAATCCAAACCGAGTTTCTTCCCACGGCACGAAACCACCTGGTACTTGGATCTCGAGGGGTTGATCAGTCCAACTGCCATCCGCTTGTTCTGTGAGCGTCCAGAATTTTACATCGTAAAATCCGCAAGCGTCTGTGAAAACATAGTTGCCGTACAAAGTTGGAATGTCTTGTCCGCGGTATCGATATCCACCGATTACAGAACACCACCCGTTGTCATGTGGATAGGAAAATATGGGCTGTTCGAGCGTTCCATCTGGGTCGCAGTCTTCGATGGGCTCGTAACACATTGGCCCTTCCATGAGCCGCCATCCAAAGTTGAGACCACCTTCTGAGTCAGCGCTTTCCATGCTCACTTCTTCCCAATCAACTTCGCCGACATCGGCAATGAATTTATCTCCGGTTAATCGGTCAAAGCTCCAGCGCCAAGGGTTGCGGAATCCGTATGCCCAGATCTCGTCCCGTGCCTCGGGGATTGAGAGAAAAGGATTGTCCGTGGGAATGTTGTATGGATTGAGTCCATTCACGTCAATGCGCAATAATTTCCCGAGGAGCGTTCCAAGGTCTTGACCATTGCCAATGGCTCCGTGGTCGTCTCCACCGCTTCCGCCTCCGGTTTCACCAGTGCCTGTGCCACCACCGTCTCCTGTGCTGATGTAGAGGTAACCGTCTTGGGGACCAAAATGCAATTGTCCGCCGTTGTGACCTCGAGCGGGTTGGACCAATTCTAACACTTCGTACCACGTGCTGGTATCTGCTGCTGTGCGTTCAGAATTGGTACCGAAGCAGAGGAGACGTTCATCGATGAAGGTGCCTGTGCCATCGGGGCGAAAGCCATTGTAAATGACGTAAAACAATCCATTTTCCTCGAAGTCGGGATCTAGGATCAAGTCATTCAAACCCTGCTCGCTCATGATGCCATAATCCACAAGGTCTAACCCTGCCTCACTGAGGTCCAGAAATGGTTCTTCACGCACAGTCCCAGACGTTTCATCGTACCACATGACCAAGCCGCTGTGGCAAACGATGAGCAAATTGGACTCTTCTTCGGCATGACTCGCAGGTCTCACTGAAACGGGCCATTCAGCGCCAACTAAACGCTCTCCAACAATGGCATCAGGTGCAAATTGACCAAGCACAGAACCCAAGGTGGCAAAGCATAACCATGCGAGTAAAAAAGACTTTTGCTGCAAAAGAGGGGCATGTGATGATGGCATCGTCGTGGTTTCGTTTCTAACTTTGTCAAAGATACCCACAGCATCCGCTGTGGCGCTGATTGGTTCCACTTCTTCATGAAACGCACGACTCTTTTTGCAATTTTTTTGCCTTTGCTTGCCGTTTGCACGGGAGCGTTCATGACTTCGGCTGAAAACCCGCATCAAAAATTCAAGGGCGACGATGCCGCGATGATGAGGTGGTTGATGGGCGAACTTTGCACGGAAGAGGGAGTTTATTTCACGGGCTCAGGAAATTGCGTGAATTGTCACGCGCCAGATCCAGATGGGGAAGCCCTCGTGGATGAAAAGGGCCACACGGTGAGTCCAGTGACAGATTGGCAAGCGACGATGATGGCGAATAGTGCCCGTGATCCATTCTGGCAAGCGAAGGTGGCGCACGAGGGGCTCGTTAATCCCGAGCATCGCGAGTCGATTGAAAATGTATGCACGGCATGTCACGCACCGCAAGGATTTCATGAAGCGCATTTAACAGGTTCGGTAGGACCGAATGGTTACACCATGGCGCATTTAGCCGAGGACGATTTAGGATTGGATGGAGTGGGCTGTGCGGCGTGTCATTCGATTGATGACATCGGCTTGGCGGGACGGTCGAATGGAGATTTGCCGATCAATCCTGAAAATGTGGCTTGGGGTGGATTTGAAAACCCTTGGGATGGCCTGATGAGCGGACAGACTGGCTTCATTCCTGTGTATGGTGAGCACATGCGCAACAGTGAAGTGTGCGCGAGTTGCCATTCGTTGTATGTGCACACCCAAGATTTGGACGGGGAAGAGACGGGACAGGTCTATTTTGAACAGACCACGTACCTCGAGTGGGTAAACTCGGCATACAATGCAGAAAATGTCCAATGCCAAGGGTGTCACATGCCATTGGTGGAAGGGGGCGCTATTGCTGCAACTCAGCCAAATTGGCTCTTCCCTCAACGATTTGGCAAGCATCATTTGGTGGGTGGAAATGCGTTCATGCTCAAGTTGATGCGAGATAACGCGGTAACCTTGGAACTCAGTGCGAGTCCGACACAATTTGATTCCACGATCGCCCGCACAGAACGCTCGTTGCAGAACGAAACCGCGCAGCTACATCTGATGCAGCTACCATCTGACGCTGGAGAATGGGCATTTGAAGTGGAGGTGCAAAATTCTGCAGGTCACAAGTTTCCGAGCGGATATCCATCACGCATGGCGTTTCTTGAATTTGTTTTGACTTCGGCTGAGGGTGACACCTTGTTTCACAGTGGTAAATGGTCTTCGCAGGAAGGTGTGTTTGGAAGGGATGCAACCTATGAACCGCATTGGAGTGAGATCACCTCTGAGGATCAAGTTCAAGTGTATGAAACGGTTTTTGGTGATGTGTCAGGAACTCCGACGCAACTCCTGGAACGAGCATCGCTGCTGCTCAAGGACAACCGGGTTCCGCCGCGCGGATTCTACACGAACCATGTCACGTATGACACGGTGCGATTCGGACCTATGGCAGCTTTGGACATCGACTTCAACCATTATCGAAATGCCGACGGCTCTGTGGGAGATGAAGGTTCAGGAACTGATCGTTTGGTGTATCGGATTGCGGATGGCTCTGGTGCAACATCGGTCGTAGCGCACTTGCGTTTGCATTATGTGGCTGTGCCTGCGCGTTGGGTCAGCGGTATGTTTGAATATGCAGATCAATCCGAAGCCATTGCGACGTTCGAATCCATGTTCAACGCTTCGGATCGAACACCGGTGCTGATGAAAGCAGTATCTGCTCCGGGATATATGGGATACAGCGGAGATAATTCAGATTGGAGAGTGGCTCCAAATCCAGTTGCGGATGGGAATATGATTCGGCTCATTCCGCCGGACGATCAAAGTGCTGAATTTGTCTGGTTGACCGATGCCAATGGCCGAGTCCTGCGTGGGGTGCCTGTGCTTGAAGCTATGAATGGACATCTTGTGTCAGACTTAAGTGCCGGCACTTACTTCGCTCGAGTTCAGGTGATTGGAGGTGAATGGAAGACCGCTCGTTGGGTTAAATTGTAGGTTGCTTGAATGAGCACACTGTTTAGAATGATTCTAAATTACCCTTTTTAGGGGATTGCTGCGTTCTGATTTTGACCGCAATTTTGCCCCATGACCCAACATACAATAACATCCATACGGGAGTTCATTCAATTGTTCTTATCTGTGGCCTTTTTGGCATTTACGACTTCATTAGGTCATGCGCAGATGAGCAATCATACCCCTTTTGAAAATGATTCTCTCAGCTTCATGATTCAGCAATGGCATGCATTGCCTGAAGCTTCTGTTCAGACGATTGGCTTGGCGGCTGGAGCAAAGGGTGTCGATGAGGTGCCTGGCGCCCTTCATGTGATTAGCCCTGAGGAATTGGAACGTTATTCGTACACGGACCCGCTGCGTGTTTTGAGAACGGTAAGTGGTGTCAATATCCAGGAGGAGGACGGTTATGGTTTGAGACCTAACATTGGAATGCGCGGATCAGGATCTGAACGCAGCGCACGGATCACCATCATGGAGGACGGTATTCTTATGGCTCCTGCAGCGTACTCGGCTCCTGCAGCCTATTATTTTCCAAGCATTGCTCGTATGCAATCCATAGAGGTATTGAAAGGGAGCAGCCAGATTGCATTTGGCCCCCAAACTGCAGGAGGTGCGATAAACCTGGTGACGACAGGTTTCGACGAGCAGGAATCCGGTGGTATGTTGCGATACGAGGCGAGTGGATTCGGAGGATTTTTACAACATGCACGAAGCATCCAGCAATGGGATTCCAAGAGAGGATCATGGGGGATTATGGTTGAAGGACTGCGCATTGGCAGTGATGGATTCAAATCGCTTCCGAATGAAAATGCGACAGGATTCGATAAAAGTGATCAGCTCATCAAGATGCGCTGGAAATCGAAG
>CBFIEJ010000020.1:0-38603 GCA_965661575.1 uncultured Flavobacteriales bacterium
ATTGTACAGGTTTTTACTTTGAAGTGGTTTTACAACCTATCATACTTATACATTGTTCAATATTGTGACGACATCAGTAAAAACAATCTGAAGACGCGAGGGTTAATTCGTTGCTAGGTCTGCCTTAATCTCGCCGTCAACGTTGAAAAAATCATGAAAGAAATCGCCATTCACTGGATGAGACGCGACATGCGTTTACAAGACAATAAAGCGCTTCTTGCGGCGCTTCGAAGCAAGAAAACCGTGATATCGGTGTTTCTTTTCGACCAGGATATATTACGCTACTTGGACAACACGAAAGACCGACGTGTTTCCTTCATCCATCAACGACTCAAAGAATTACAAAACGAAATGAGAGCCTTGGGCGGAGAATTACTCGTCGGCTATGGTCAACCTCAGGCCGTCTGGTCTTCTTGGATTGAGCGCTTCACAGCTTGTGGCTTTCAAGTGCAGGAAGTACATGCTGGTCGGGATTATGAACCCTACGCCCAGGAACGTGACCGCTCAATGGCCAGTTGGTTTAATGAGCAGGGCATCGCATTCAAAGGCACCAAAGACAGTGTCATTTTCGAAAAAAGCGAAGTCACCAAAGACGACGGAAAGCCATATACGGTCTTCACTCCGTACAGCAAAAAATGGCGCAAGGCGCTCACCCATGATGATTACGTTGAAGCTGAATCGAAAGCGTGCCTCGCCGACGCCCAACTCGTGCGCAGCGAAGACATTGGAACCCCATCCATCCCCAAACTGGAGGAAATGGGATTCGAAGATGTTTGGGAAAACGGCTCTTGGATGCCTTCTGCAACTGTTTCTGACAGCCTCCTAAAAACTTACGGAGACCGCAGAGACTTCCCCTCCATTCCTGGAACTTCGCGGCTTTCGTTGCACTTGCGTTTTGGCACGATTAGCATTCGGGAAGCACTGCGTCAAGGATTAAAAACAAGTGAGAAATGGACGACCGAACTGATCTGGCGAGATTTCTACCAAATGATCGTCTACCACTTTCCGCATTCCGCCACCGACTCTTTTCGTCCGGCATATGATGCTATTCCTTGGATCAATGACGAGAACCAATTTGAAGCTTGGTGCAATGGCAAAACAGGCTATCCCATTGTAGACGCAGGCATGCGCGAGTTGAAGCAAACAGGGTTCATGCACAATCGCGTCCGAATGGTCGTGGCCTCATTTTTATGCAAGCATTTGCTCATTGACTGGCGCTGGGGGGAGCGATTTTTCGCGAGGCATTTGCTCGACTTCGATTTAGCCTCCAACGCTGGCGGGTGGCAGTGGGCAGCAGGATCTGGATGCGATGCCGCTCCCTACTTTCGGGTTTTCAACCCGTCCTCGCAATTGCAGAAATTTGACAAAGACCTGGTGTATGTGCGAAAGTGGGTACCCGAATATGGGACATCGCTCTATCCAGAGCCCATTGTAGAGCATGCCATGGCTCGTGTACGAGCCATTGAAACTTATCGGTCCGTGCTGAAGCCAAATCCTGTGTGATTAATTTCACACCATGACAGAAACAGCTTCCACTTTGAGTTCCGTGCGTGTTTTGGAATTGGCCAGCGTACTTGCGGGGCCTCTTGCTGGCGCAGCACTCGCGGAGCGCGGAGCACAAGTGACCAAGGTCGAACGTCCACCCCACGGCGATGTGACCCGAAGCTGGAAGACCGATGGTGAATCTAAAGACACGAACAGTTCGGCTTATTATGCCTCTGCAAATGGGAACAAAGAGGTCGTTTGGAAAGATCTAAAATCAAAGGAAGGACGGCAATGGCTCGAAGAAGCATTGGCCAGCCACGATGTGGTCATTGAAAACTTCAAGACCGCAGACCTTCCCAGTTTTGGACTTCAACCAGAAGCGTTGGCCCAAAGACACCCTCACTTGGTTCATGTGCGACTCATTGGATTCGAAGGCCAACCTCATCGACTCGCCTATGACGTAGTCGTGCAAGCTGAAACGGGCTTCATGCACATGAACGGAAAGGCTGGAGCCCCGCCCATGCGTATGCCTGTTGCCTTGATGGACGTGCTCGCTTCCCACCAAATAAGGATGGCAGCAATGGAAGGATTGCTTGCTCGATCTGGGGGGGACACCGGCTTTTTTGCGGAAGTTTCCCTCGAGGCGAGCGGTTTGTCTGCATTGGTCAATCAGGCCACAAACCACCTGAATGCTGGGGCGTCCCCGACCCGCAATGGCGGTCTTCATCCCAATATCGCTCCCTATGGCGATGTCTTGCAATGCATGAACGGATTTGTTGTGTTGGCCGTCGGAAACGACCGACAATTCGAGGCGTTGTGCAATGTGTTAGGGAATGCAAAATGGGCAGAGGACGACCGTTTTGCAACCAACCAACTCCGCGTTCTCAACCGAAATGTTTTGATGCCACTGCTTCAACTAGCAGCAGGTGAATTTGAAAAAACGGACCTGATGACCCAACTGACCAACAACTCTGTTCCTGCAGGTCTGGTCAAATCCATGGAAGAAGTATTTCAACCGGGCACCAACGGCTTCAACGCACTGACCACTAACGACGATGGGCAAATCAGGCCAAAATCTATCGCGTATCGTTCCAAGTGTTACGGTTTTAGAGCCGACGAACCAGAAACCACGGGTTGAGCAAGTTGTCGCGGTTGTAGTCCAATTCTTCAGACGTCTCCCAATTGAGCACCTCACAACCTGCACTGCTGCAGATTGCCTGCCCGGCAGCCGTATCCCATTCCATCGTCGGCGCAAACCGCGGATAACAATCCGCCCGCCCTTCTGCAACCAAACATAATTTGAGTGAACTGCCTTTGGAGATGAGTTCAACCTCACCAAACTCGTCGCGCAAGGCTTGGATGTAATCTTCTGTTTCAGCGCTCATGTGCGATCGACTTGCAACCACCGTGTGTGGACGTTTGCCTTGGTCAAATGGTATGGACTGAGATTGTGTCATCCATTCTTTTGGTGACCAATCTGCAGAACCAGAGGTGGCTTTGCGTGCACCCTCTTGGACAGTACCAAAGTACAAGTCCCCTGAAACCGGCACAAAAATGACGCCCAAAACAGGTCGCCCTGACTGCACCAATGCAATGTTTACTGTGAACTCGCCGTTGCGTTTGATGAACTCTTTTGTGCCGTCAATGGGATCGACAATCCAGAGCGTTTCCCAAGCCTGTCGTTCTTGAACTGGAATGGCCTTCCCCTCTTCCGACAACACCGGTATTCCTGTGGCTTTCAGCCGATTCATAATGACATCATGCGATGCCAAATCCGCTCGAGTCAGTGGACTGTTATCTCCTTTAATGGTGACATCAAAATCACCCGATTCATAAATTTTCATGATCGCCTTTCCAGCTTCGAGAGCTGCTTCAACCGCAATACTGAGTTCTTTTCTCATCACGTTTTTTTTAGCCTGCATCTGTCCATCATGGAAGAGGCAATTTCAACGCCACTGAATCTCCCACATTCACGTTCAATCGACTGGATCGAAGCCACGGATTCAACGTTTTCAATGCTTTCAGATTTGTCCCTTCCTTCAATGCAAATGCCGAAAGATCAGAAATGGTCGCATCGTGCCAAATGGTTCTGGATGCGTATTCGGAATACAAGGCCTCAGGCTGAATGTAAAACCCAAAGGCCTCGGGATTTTCAAAAATCGTCTTGATGGCCAACATTCGAAAAACATAACGCGCTGTCTCGTCGTTCAAATGCAAGTCCCAATACGATTCCACTCCTTGCGTTTGCAATGCCCTTTGCACCCCTGCCCGTCCCATATTGTAGGAAGCAGCGGCAAGAGCCCACGAACCAAATTCTTCTTTGGATTCAAGCAGGTACTGGCATGCTGCGCGCGTGGACTTTTCGACATGGTAGCGCTCATCCATTTGATTGTTCACGGTCAGGCCATAAGCAGGCGCCGTGCTTTTCATAAACTGCCAGAAGCCAGCGGCTCCAGCAGGAGAGACCACTTGACTCAATCCACTTTCGATGATCGCGAGGTACTTGAAGTCGTCCGGGAGGCCAGACTCGGCCAAAATTGGCTCAATGACCGGAAACCAGCGCGCCGCTCGTTTGAAATAGAGCAAAGTCGAGCTGTGCCTGTACGTGTTGACGATGAGCTCACGATCAAACTGATCCCGCACTCCAAATGCTTCCATCGGAACCACTTCACCGGCCAAATCCTCATGATCTGGCACTTCAGGAGCATTATTCTGAGCGATGATACCACTTTTGGGAGGTTGAAAGTTCAGGTTTACACCTTCCGAGTGGGTCGAACCATTTGAAGCAAGCAGCCCAAGGAGCAAGAAAACTAGCGCCAAAAACGGGGACAATTGTCTGAAACGTTTTTGCCAGCGGATTCGGTTTTTTTGAGTCTTATGGATGGTATTGTGCAGAGACATGTGACAAAACTATCTCGAAGTACTTTGCTGTGGCCTTGAAGCAACTGCAAAATGATTCATCTTTTGTGAACAGTTTTCAGTGTTCTTGTTGATGAAAGGCGTTGTGGCGTTCGATGGACCTTCAGAATGGCCAGGCAATGTCTTCCAGCAAAGGTGCAATCTCGTCCTTTTCCGAGAGCAGTGGACCTGGTGCTGACAATCCGGGCGAGGCAGAGTTCCAATCAATTCCAACAGCTGGATCATCCCACCGAATGCTCCCTTCAGATTCTGGACTGTACAGCGCTGTGCAACGGTATTCGACAACAGTATCGTCCTCGAGGGCTAAAAAACCGTGAGCGAACCCCGCGGGAATCCACAATTGACATCCATTCTCCCTCGACAACTCACATCCAATCCACTCGCCGCGTGTCTTTGAATCTTTTCGCACGTCCACTGCCACATCAAAAATGCGTCCAGAAGCTGCACGAACCAATTTGCCCTGCGCGTGAGGAGCTCGCTGAAAATGCATCCCTCTCAGGGTACCTGCTTTAGAGACGGATAAGTTTTCTTGCACAAATTGAAGCGGACTGCCTTGGGCATCTTCGAGCATGCCGTCCCTCCACGTTTCCCAGAAAACCCCTCGATCATCTGCAAATTGGCGTGGCGTCAACTTCACCAAGCCTTCGAGCGGTAGGCTTTCTATCTTCATCAGTTTTGATTTAGGACGATCGCCCAAAGTGCGGTAACCGTTGAAAACAGCGAAATGATCGGAGACAAACTTTCCGTGGTCTCACGAACGAGTTGTGGCATGGGTTCAACATAGATGATGTCATAAGCCTGCACCACCATGTTTGCATCATCGAGCCCTTCAATCACCGACAAATCCATTTTGTAAACGTCACGACCTGTCTCGGTCTTTCGAATCAATTTTACACTTGACGCATTTCCACGAGCGCCAATACCTCCCACCATGGCAAGGACTTCAAGCAGTGTCGTGTTCATATTCTCCAGCGGCACAACAGTCGCTCTGCCTGCCTCACCAGGAAACACAAAAACCCGGTTATTGGTCACTCGAATGATGACATACGGATCATTGTAAAAACTGGTGTAAGCATCTTCGAGCAGTCCTTCGGCTTCCTCAATGGTTAAACCTTCCAAGCGGATGTTGCCCAATTCCGGTAGCTCCACCAACCCGTCGGGCTTGACGAGGTAGGTCAAACCACCTTGTTGCCCCATGTTCATCCGCTGCTGTTGATTTTGTCCCCCTCCAACGCCTGCTTGGCTCGAAATAGTCCCAGCCGTAAATTGATTCAGTCGTTCTCCGTTGTTACTGTACAATTGAAAGGTCAACATGTCATTGGGGGCGATTCGATACCCCCCGTTTTCATCCTTGTCGAGCTCTTCGAGGTTCGCAAATTCATAAAACTCACCGGAACGAAACAAAATGTCCTGATTGATGGTGCAACCGCTCAGCAAGAGAGCGAAGCCAGCAACAAGGACCATTGGAAACTGATTGAATTTCATTTGTGAATCGAAATTTGGTGCAAAATACCAACGAAATCCGCACGACTTGCAACATGGGTATCTTTGCAACATGTTGGAGACCAAAACCCACAAGCTACGAGCTGTTGAACCCACAGATGCCGTACAATTGTACCGCATTGAAAACAAGTCAGATGAGTGGTGGCTTGGGTCAAATTTAGCGCCATTCAGCCGAGCGACTCTTGAGCACTATGCCGCGGGCAAGCACGACCTCTATGCAGACTTGCAGTTGCGATTGATGATTGACGTCAAAGGCAATCCGGACACGTGCGTGGGTGCTGTTGATCTTTATCAACTTGATCCTCGGAATCGGCGAGCAGGCGTGGGGATAGCCATTGAAGAACATGAACGCCGCAACGGCCACGGATTAGCCGCACTGACTCTTTTGTCCGACTATGCTTTTGGACACCTCGGATTGCATCAAATCTGGGCAGAAGTCCCCGCTTCAAATGGCGAAAGCGTAGCGCTTTTCCAGCAGGCTGGATTCGAACAAAAAGGTCATCTGGACCAATGGGTCTGGCGTGGAACGGAATGGCATGACGCCTTGTGGATGCACAAAATCGCAAAATGATGGCGGTTAAAGCTTGGGTGCGCTCGGGGGTTGCAGCGGTGATCATTATTTCCGCGGGACTCGCAGCCTCGTATGCTTGGTTCTACTACAAAATGTGGAACCGGCCCGTGGGACAATCATCTGCTTGGTGCGTCGAAATCACACCGACACAGGCTCGAAATGGTTCATGGACGAAGGAACACCCTGAAATCGCCGGCATCATTCAATGGCGGCGTTGGAGCACTTATTCCGGCAGATACTGCGAAGATGGCATCACTTCAGCCCACCAAATGGCCCGTCGCATCGCCACAGGTCAGCGCGAAGAAGTTGCACTCATCGTTCCAGCCAAGAGGACTGTTCAAGAAATAGCTTCGGCAGTTGCAACACGCATTTTTGCCGACAGCGCAGACATTGTAAACGCTTTGGAAGGTGATTCCGTTCTCTGGAGAATTGTGCCAAACACTTACAACTTGTACTGGGAAATCAATGCCATCGAACTCACGGAACGATTGATGGCGGAAAGCCAGCGCTGGTGGAATCGAAAACGCATTGACCAAGCGTGGGAAAAGGGCTTGAGTCAGAAGGAAGTCGTCACACTCGCTTCCATTGTCCAAGAAGAGACCGCGAATAAGGCTGAGGCCAAAACAGTGGCAGGGCTCTATTTGAATCGTCTGAATCGCGGCATGTTATTGCAGGCCGATCCAACCCTGAAGTTTGCGCTCGGGGATTGGTCCATCCAACGCTTGTTGGACAAGGACAAAAAAATTGCATCTCCCTACAATACGTATCGAAATCGCGGCCTCCCCCCCGGTCCTATTCGCATTCCAGATGCTTATTACATCGATGCTGTCTTGAATGCCGAAGCACACAATTATCTCTACATGTGTGCCAAACCAGATGGCTCTGGAACCCATGCATTCGCTCGCAAATACAGTCAGCACCTGAAAAATGCACGTGCGTGGCAGAACATGTTGAACAGAGAAAGGATTTATCGTTAACGGTTGTCCACTGATCATGATGAAACTGAGGAATTCTTTTTACTGCGCTCACGCAGCGGGTGTCGCTTCTGCGGCTTTTATTGCCGTAATCTCGACGAGTGCTATGACTCAAGCTCGGGCGCAAAATCCAGAGACCATTCGAAAGGAAATTTCCGCAGAGCGCCTAGCAAGCGCCATTCAAGTCGATGGGTCACTCAACGATCAAGCGTGGGAAACAATTGAGTCAGCGCGAGGATTCCAGGAATTATCGCCCCAACCGGGCACTCGGCCACAATTCGATACCGAAGTACGTTTCGCCTTTGACGATGCAGCGCTCTACATTGGAGCACGAATGTGGGACAATGCACCGGATTCTATTCTGCATCAACTCAGCGAACGTGACCGTATGGCCAACACCGACGAATTTGGCATTTGGTTCAGCACCTTCGACGACGGACTGAATGCTGTTCGATTCTCAACCACACCAGATGGAGTGCAAGTGGACGAGCAATTGTCCCCCGACAACAATGACCAATCGTGGGACGCTGTTTGGGATGTCGCGTGCCAAATCGACTCCTTTGGATGGACTGCCGAGTTCCGAATTCCGTGGATGGCTTTTCGATTTCCAGATGCAACAGAACAGGCATGGGGAATGAACATGTACCGGACACTCCGGCGCTCGCGAGAAGAAAGTGTATGGAACCCCATGGACCCCACGCAAAAACTATTGAATCAAGGAGGTGTACTGCGTGGAATATCGAACATTGCCCCCCCCTTGAGGTTAAGCCTCTTTCCGTATCTCAGTGCATACGGCGTCGCAGCAGATGGAGAATTCTCTTCATCCTACAATGGTGGCATGGACCTGAAAGTGGGCCTCGGAAATGCCTTCACATTGGACATGACCCTCATTCCGGATTTTGGACAAGTGGTGACGGATGCGCTCGTGTTGAACCTCTCTCCTTTTGAACTGCGTTTTGATGAAAATCGTCAGTTTTTTAAGGAGGGAACCGACATCTTCAACAAAACTGGAACGTTTTACTCCCGTCGTATGGGCGAAGAAGGACGATTGCTCAACGCAACCAAAATTTCTGGACGGAACCGATCAGGCACGGGACTTGGACTGCTTCAATCCATTGCCACTGCAGAGGAAGATACAAGCCTGGTTTCCTACACGGTTGCTGTAGTGGATCAAAACCTTCCCAACAATGGTTACGTCACCACCTCGGGAACGATGGTGGTTCGCGAGGGTGATGGCTACGACGCATGGGTGCAAGCTGCAAAATTCGAACTCAGAAATCGAGACAATACATGGAGCATCACAGGCAACGGATCAATCAATCAAAAATTCAATGCCGGACCGAACGAGGACGATGAAGGACATTCCTACGGGATTGGCATTCAGAAGATCTCGGGAAATTTCACCTTTGACGCAGGACATTACCTCGAATCCGAATCCTATGACCCCAACGACCTAGGCTACCTCGCGGCTCCCAACGAAATTTCCTCCTTTGCGACGTTTAACTATCGCATGTACGAGCCCCGCGGACGATTCAACCGCATGCGAGCCTTCATTTCCGTAGATCACAATCAAATCGAAACGCCTCGGACATTCAACAATTGGGGCATCGAAGTTGGCGGTCGAGCCACAACACGCAACTTCAATACATGGAACCTCAGCATCAATTCACAGCCAACCACTGGGAACGATATTTTTTCTTCCCGCATTGACGGACTGGTCTGGAAGGAACCCGGATGGTATTCGATTGAAAGCTGGTTCAGCAGTGACTACCGAAAAACCTTCGCCATGGACGTTGGGGGTTGGTACGGCGGCGGTGACACCTATCGCGATTGGAAAGAGCGCACACTGCGCCTTGCTCCACGGATTCGAATCAGCGATCAAGCGATGCTCACGTACGTTTGGAAAATCATTGAGCGCGATAATGAGAGAGGGTGGCTCATGGTCGATTCACTGGGTGGTTCTCGACCCGAGAGTGTTTGGGGCAGTCGCGACAACATCGAACGCACCCAAGTGCTAAATCTCACCTACATATTCAGCAATCGCATGAGTCTGAGCACACGCGTGAGGCACAGCTGGAGCCAGGTGAGTTACGATCAGTTTTACACCTTATCTACCGCTGGAATCTTGGAAAACCTCGATGTAAATGCACTGCCGGGAATGTTCCAAAATGGTGCGTATGATGTGAATTACAATGCTTGGAGCATCGACATGGTTTACCGTTGGATCTTCGCGCCTGGCTCTGAAATCAATGTGGTTTGGAAAAACCAACTGCAGCAAGATGATGTCGGTGAACTCCTGCCTACGAACTACCGACAGAACTTCGAAAGAATGATTGAATCTGGATTCATTAACAGCCTGTCTATCAGAGCTGTAATATTCCTTGACTACAGCAGATTCAAGCAAGGAATCAAAGGATTCCAAGGCTAATCAAAACGGCAAACGCAACACGACTCCACGCGCAGTCTGCACGCTAAAACTGCACCCAACCTTCCCACCGCGAAAGGTTATTCGACTGGTCTTTTGCCTGGATTATTAGACGTTGCTTCGTGCCTGTGAAATGGCGTCGATCTCCAAGGTCGTACCAAATCCGTTCCCGCTTAGGATCCCAGCGCATTAAAATCCATTCACCATCAAGCTCTGCCGTGAAAGAATCGATTCCGACACCAACGTCCTCCAGATTGAAACGGAGTTCGTTCCCTGCAGCCACCCGCAACATTGAGTCCTGCTGAGTGCGATGTCGGCGATGCGGACTAATGACAGGCGCGATGGAATCGACGCCCCATTCATAACGCCCCAACTGACGTGTCGAAAATGAAAACATGGAATCCTGACACTCACCGTGATACCATGCACCAGCCTCTCCGTCTTCGCCCACAAAGCGAACAGCCGTCTGCTCCGTACACCCCCCATCGGAATCCGACTGCTCACTGCCTCGTTTCAGAGCAACCCGCAATGGCTTTGAGGCGGGCAATGCCGGCGTACCGATGTGAAATGAATTGGAGTCAATCACAGCGAAGTCAAAAACGAAATCCTCATAAAATGCTTCTGCCGGACATGTGACCTTGATATCGTCATCCGCAGTGCTGAGCACGTGTGTCTTTGAACGATCGAAGTCATCCGAAGCCGTCTCGCCGTGGCTTGTCTCAGGTCCAATGGACTTAAAGACAATGTCCCATTCACGCTGGGCGGCATTGCCATGAACGTCCCAAACTCGGACAGTTAAAACACGTTGACACTTCTCGGCTGAATCGCATGAAATGACCCCTGATGTTGTTTGCCTGGTGTAAATGGGCAGCCGGTTTCCGGGCAGTCGATGCATGCGATGAACCTGCTCTCCAGTCGCATTCCAAACAGGATAATATGCATGTGCATTCATGTCACGATTCACCGAAAAATCCAACGCATCCAATTCCCAGGCAAAAACCACCTCATCGTCCAACTGCATTTCAGCCCGATAAATGCCGCATCGATTGTTTGCAGCATCCAAGCGATCCAAAGCATCAATCGCCACCCTAAAACCGCCCTCCGCAACCACCACTCCTTCGCGCTCCAGCTTCACCGGTCGTTTGCGACCATTGATGGCCCCCACATCAACCGGCAACAACCAAACTCCTTGCAATTCCGGACTTCTATTGTCGGCGATTGGCAAATCCCAAAGCAGCGGATTCAGCGGCTTCTGTGTTTTTGTTTCTCTGATTTCAAAATGCAAGTGAGGCCCACCACTCCCGCCTGAATTTCCGGACCATCCGATCGTATCGCCTTGTTGATAAACAAACGACTGAGTCGGCCGTTCATCCAATGCAAAGCGTTCATGATCGTATTGCTGATCCAATGCCCATTGCTCTACTGCAGGTGCGAATCGTTGAAGATGCGCATAGACCGTGGTAAGACCTTTAGGATCATTCAAATACAGAGCACGACCGTAGCCAAAGGGTGAAATTTTGATGCGCGAAATAACCCCATCAGACGCGGCCAAAACGGGAAACCCCTCTTTCCCCTGAGTCTTAAAGTCCAATCCGGTGTGAAAATGGTCCGTGCGCAACTCGCCAAAATTCCCTGACAGAATCAATGGAATATTCAATGGAGACAAGATCCCCTTGCGCTCACCTGCCCAACCCGCTCGAATGCTCGAATCTTGGACCATTGGCGTCCACTCCGAATCGTCGCACACAACGCAACTCAACCCCACAGCATTTAGCTTCAGGAGATAACCGCACAAGAGCAGCGGTCTGGCGATGTGTCGAAAGTCGAATGTATTCCACATGGAGGACGGCAAAACTAAGCCAGGATGTTAACGTCTTTAGCTATGAATTCGTGTTCAATTTGATTAAGTTTGTACAGAACCCTAAATGATGACTGAAACGCCGAGCACTAGCACTGACGCACCTTGGAATCCAATGAAATTGGAACGCTTCCTGGCTCAAGTGCAAGCGCTCGTTGAGTTGCACAACCTTCAAAGAAAGGAACTATTGGAAGCAAAGTCTGCGTTGCGTGATGCGCAAATGGAGTTGAACCAAACTCGAAAAACACTCGAGCTTGAATCAATTCAACAGCCTGAAAAAGCCGAAAATGAGTCCAGTTTCGAAATGAAGGGGCATGCATATCGCGTTCCGGAGGTAGAACAATCAGCGCAAGAACAACTTTCAGAAGCTGATCAGAAATGGAACCACTCTTCAGACATGCGGGATTCAAACACACAATATTCACCCCAACCCCCCCAATCACAAGACCTCAAAGCTTTCAATCCGGAAACGGTTCAAAAGCTATTGGAAGAAATAAATTCATGCATTGCCCTTCTTGAAGATTAAATGGAAACGGTCAAAGTACATATCGCAGGACGAGATTATCCTCTCCAAGCCCCAACTGCTCAAATCGAACGCATCAAAGAAGCTGCCGACGAAGTGAACAAGCAATTTGCGGCTTTCAAGGATCAATTTGCTGTGGAAGACGCTGTTGACTTGCTGGCTATGACCGCGCTCCACTTCGCATCAGAAGATGCTGTGCACAAACGTGAACCTGCAATGGAGAGAGTGAATCAACCCTCTCCATCTGCCGTTCAACACTTGGACGAATTGTCCAAACGAATTCAAATGCTTCTCGAGGTCTGAACAATCAGTACCCATGGAACCCACATCATTGATCATCGGATCCCTTGCCGGCCTTGCGCTGGGAGCGGGATTAGGCTATTTCATTTTCAACCGTATGCTTGGAAAGCAGGCGAAGGAAATTCTGAACAAAGCCGAAGCGAAAGGCGAGAACATAAAAGAAAAGAAAATTCTCCAAGCCAAAGAAAAATTCATTCAACTGAAAGAGAAGCACAACTCTGAAATCAAGGAGCGAAGTGCCAAAGTTCAGTCACGTGAAGATAAAATCCGGAACGAATTCAATCAGTTGAAGAAGGAGCAAGACCGAGTTAAATCTTCTGACATCTACAACAAAAAGGAAAAAGAGAAAGTCGAGCAACGCCTGAATGCGCTTGACAACAAGTCGAAAGAACTCGAAAAGAACCGCCAGCGATCTGTGGAACTCTTGGAGCAAATCTCCAATATGTCTGCGGACGATGCGAAATCAGCCTTGCAAGAACAGATTCTTCAGGAGGCAAAGGCCATGGCTTCCACACAAGTGCAAGACATCCTCGATGAGGCGAAGCAAAAGGCGAACCACGATGCGAAGAAGATTGTCATCCAGACCATTCAGCGCGTGGCAACGGAGCACAGCGTTGAAAACAGCGTTTCCGTCTTCAACATTACCAATGACGACGTCAAGGGGCGTATCATCGGAAGAGAAGGTCGGAATATCCGCGCATTAGAAGCAGCTACAGGTGTCGAATTCATTGTGGACGACACACCCGAAGCCATCATCCTCAGCTGCTTCGACCCTGTGCGGAGAGAAGTGGCTCGCTTATCCCTTCACCAACTGGTTACCGACGGCAGAATTCACCCTGCACGCATTGAAGAAGTTGTAGCAAAAGTCAAGAAGAAGATCGAAGAAGAGATCCTCGAGATTGGAAAGCGTACGTGCATCGATCTCGGCATTCACAACATGAAGGGCGATTTGACACGCATGGTCGGCCGGATGAAATACCGCTCTTCCTATGGTCAGAATTTGCTCCAGCACAGTCGCGAGGTGGCGAATCTTTGTGCGACAATGGCCGCAGAGCTTGGGTTAGACACCAAAGCCGCCAAACGAGCTGGTCTCCTGCACGACATTGGAAAAGTGAGCGACGAGGAGAGCGAATTGCCGCACGCATTGCTCGGAATGAAATTAGCCGAACGACATGGTGAAAAGCCAGACATCTGCAACGCCATTGGAGCGCACCACGACGAAATCGAAATGACGACATTGCTGTCTCCCATCATCCAAGTTTGTGATGCCATTTCCGGCGCGCGACCTGGAGCACGACGAGAGATGGTTGAAGCTTACGTTCAGCGATTGCGTGACCTTGAAAACCTAGCACTCGAATTCCCCGGCGTCACGAAGTCATTCGCAATCCAAGCAGGGCGCGAGTTGCGTGTGATGGTCGAAAGTGACCAAGTCTCAGATGAGCAGGCCGATCAACTTTCGATTGATTTGTCACAGCGCATCATGAATGAAATGACTTACCCTGGTCAAGTGAAGGTCACGGTCATTCGTGAAAAACGATCGGTGAGCATCGCCCGCTGATGAGCCAGCAGGCAAAACCAGCTTTCGCTTCTTCCATCCGTTGGCAATCAGTCAATGTGGTGACCCAGGTGGTTTTGCAACTTATTTTCATCGTGCTTCTAGCGCGTCTCATTTCCAAAGCCGACTTTGGCCTGATGAGCATCGCACTGGTGGTTGTTGGCTTTGTCGAAATATTCGCGCAAATCGGCATTGGCCCATCCTTGATCCAAAGAGAAAAACTCGCCCCGCAACAAATTCGTGCGGCCTTCTCGTTCTCCGTATTCCTAGGTGGAATATTTTTCCTATTGACCTACGCCTTGGCGCCGGCAATAGGCGAGTGGTTCGAAAGTACAGAACTGGCTGAGGTCCTGCGCTGGATTGCGTTGAGCTTTATTCTTTCGAGTTTAGCCCTGATCCCTCGGAGTCTACTGATTCGCAACATGGCTTTTAAAACCTTGTTCATCTCATCACTTGTGAGCATGGTCATTGGCAACCTGATCATTGGGCTCGGAATGGCTTATGCCGGCTTTGGTGTTTGGTCCTATGTTGCTGCCCTCCTGAGTCAAAATGCGCTGCTCGGTGCAATGTATTGGTTGCTCAAGCCCGAGGAAGCCCGAGGTTCATGGAAGTTCGAAAATTGGCGAATCCTCGCTCCCATGCTGTCCTATGGCGGTCGCGCTACAGTCTACAATTTATTGAATTATGCTTCAAGCAAAGTGGACACCGTCTTGGTTGGGCACCATGCTCAGAGCGGTCAAACCGATCTTGAAAATCCAATCCATGGCGGCACAGAAGGATGGACTACAACAGGACTTTACGACCGATCTGCCTACCTCATGTCACTGCCTATCAGCGTCTTGGGAAAACTTGGTGATAGCGTTTTATTCAGTGGAATGTCTTCCATTCAATCTGACAAAGTCGCCCTCCAGACTGTGCTTCGGCGCGCACTCGGCCTCATTGCCTGGCTAACATTTCCCGGCAGCCTTGCCCTCATTTGGTTCTCCCGAGACGTCGCGGCCTTGCTCCTTGGTGAGCCTTATGCAGAAGCCGAACCCGTTGTCAGAATCCTTTTCATCGGCGTCGCATTTCGCTCGATGATCAAATTGGCTGACGCCTTGATTCGAGCGGTTGATGCGTTGAATGTTGCCATCATCATTAAATCCCTATTCCTCACTGGTCTCACCGTTTCGGCTTGGGTCACCTTGTCCAGCGGCTGGGGAATCGAAGGCGTCGCATGGTCGGTGACCGTGTGGACCGTGATTCAATTTCTGTGCCTCGGTTGGTGGACCCTACGCGCCGTTCAATGGAAATTCAAACAGGCCCTTGAAGCGTTGGTGCCTGGATTGAAAGCTCTCGCCTTTGCGGCCATCATCATGGGGCTACTGACGATGGGACTGCACCAACTGCAAACCGAACTGAGCAGCGCCCCCTCGCCTTTCACAGTGCACCTCTCCCATGCTGCATTGGCTGCAGTCAGCGTGCTTGTTGCCCTCATCATCTCAGCAACCATGCATCCTGAAGTGGTGGACGGCGGAGATATTGAACTTCGAGCGCAATGGACGGCTTATTTGCCTGCTGCCCTCCAAAAAAGGATCCGTTGAACACTTTACCCGCTGCTATTCCATCCATTCTTGGGCTTGCACTCGTGTGGAGCTGCTCTTCGGCGAGGCTTAACGCACAAGCAACAGGCACAAACTCTGACGTTTCCGCCATTGAAAAACACGCGCCGAAAGACACCTCTCTTTCAACTTACTTCGCAGTGCATGTTCAATCGGTTCGCACACGTCCTGAGGTCGATAGCCTTTGGACAGATTCTGTGTGGCAATGGCAAGGGGCGTGCACAACCCCTGCAGCTTTGTTTCACTTTCAATGGTTCGATCCAATCGATTCGTCTCTCACGCATTCACTTATCCAGGAAGTGGAATGCATTCTCGAAGCAGACGAAAACAGCAATGCCGAGATTACATTTCTTGGCGAAATGACCACTTCTTTGCCGGACTTACATGCTCGTGCCGCTGCATCCGAAACGCATTCCTCCTGCTTCCCTCCTGCATCTGATCAGCAAATGTTGGTGATTCAAAAGAAGATGGACGAAATCATATTCGAATCAGGAAAAGTGCAATTGGCGCAACACACCATCGACACAGAATGTTTGGATAAACTGCAAGTCAAGCAACTTTTGCAATGCATCCCGAGCGAAGATCGCAGGCTCGATTTGCTCAAAACAATCCCTAAGACTGACCACTTGTGGACCCCGATGGACATGGAAGAAATCTTTCAATTGCAGTTCATGGCACAAAAGGCCCTTCAGCTGTTGGATAAACCTTGATGTAGCGGGGATAATTCTTCGAAAATTCCAAAACATTTGTTCGGAGTTCAAGGTTCTGAACTGCAACTTTGCAGCATGAAAATTCATAATTTCTCAGCAGGTCCCTGCATCTTACCAGATACCGTATTGAACGAGGCAGCTCAAGCTGTTTCTAACTTCAACGGCTTGGGTTTGTCCTTGGTTGAAATCTCTCACAGGAGCCCTGACTTTGTGGCTGTTATGGAAGAGGCACGATCCCTCACAAAAGAATTATTGAACCTACCCGAGCGCTTCGACGTGCTCTTCCTGCAGGGAGGTGCGAGTCTCGGGTTTCTGACTGCGGCTTACAATTTTCTTCCAGAAGGCGGCAAGGCAGCATACATCGATTCTGGCACTTGGGCAAACAAAGCTGTGAAAGAAGCAAAGCATTTGGGAGACATCGCAGTCATCGGCTCATCGAAGGCGACCAATTACAATCGGATACCAGCTGCAGATTCGGCTCCTGCTGGAAGTTCGTACCTGCATTACACTTCCAACAACACGATTTTTGGAACTCAATTCGCAAGGACACCCGAGGTTTCTGCGCCTCTGATTGCTGACATGAGTTCGGATATTTTCTCCCGAGAATTTGATGCGAATCCATTTCATCTCATCTACGCTGGCGCCCAGAAAAATATGGGACCTGCAGGCACAGTCATGTATGCGTTCGACACCGAAGCAGCAGGAAAAACCGGACGGAGCATTCCATCTTACCTGGATCTGCAAGTGCATGCAAGCAAAGACAGCATGTTCAATACACCCTCTGTGTTTCCTGTTTACGTCACCATGCTCACCTTGCGTTGGATCAAAGCCATGGGAGGCGTGAAAGCCATGGAAGTCCGAAACAGCGAAAAAGCGAATTTGATGTATGGAGAAATTGATCGCAATCCGCTCTTTGAAGGACATGCAGCCGTGGGAAGTCGGTCCACCATGAACGCAACCTTTCGCCTCCAAGACGATGCTCACGCAACGGCATTTGATGCCATGTGGAAGGAGGCTGGTATTTCCGGCATTAAAGGTCACCGCAGCGTTGGCGGCTACCGAGCTTCTATGTACAATGCGCTCCCAAAAGAATCCGTCCAGGTCCTTGTCGATGTGATGAAGGAATTGGAACGCACAGCCTAACGACCCACTACCAAATCAACCCTTTGAGACTCAACTGATATGAATATTCTCGCAAACGACGGCATTCACCCAGCAGGCCATGCAGCATTAGAAGCCGCAGGCCACAAGCTTTGGACCGAGTTCATCGAGCCCCAAAACCTCGAAAGCTTCATCAATGGAAATGCCATTGACGGTTTGTTGGTACGAAGTGCCACCAAAGTGCGACAACCCCTCATTGATGCGTGTCCACACCTCAAGTTCATCATACGCGGAGGGGTTGGAATGGACAACATTGATGTTGCGTACGCAAGGGAAAACGGCAGAGAGGTCCGCAATACGCCGGCCGCAAGCTCACAAAGTGTGGCTGAATTGGTCATGGGACACCTCTTTTCCATCAGCCGTTCCCTTCATGATAGCAACCGACGTATGCCCGTAGAAGGTGTTGAACAATTCAAAGTTTTGAAGAAGTCCTACGGAAAAGGGCGCGAATTGCGTGGAATGACACTGGCCATTGTTGGCTTCGGTCGCATTGGTCAATCACTCGCACAATACGCTTTGGGGTGTGGCATGAACGTCATTGGAGTGGATCAAAAAAATGGAACGAAAAACATTGAAGTCGCTATTGGGAATCAAACGCTAAACGTTGAAGTCCCGGTCGTAACGCTCGATGAAGCGCTTCCTGTGGCGGATGCCATAAGCCTGCACATTCCAGCACAAGCCAATGGACAAGCCGTCATCGGTTCTGCCGAAATGAGCAAAATGAAAAAAGGGGTGATTCTGCTCAATGCCGCTCGAGGTGGCGTGGTCGATGAGGACGCATTGCTCGAAGCATTGGATTCAGGCCAAATTTCAGGTGCAGGTGTTGACGTTTTTGTCGGAGAGCCGAAGCCACGACAGGACCTCATGCGCCACGCTGGCATCTCACTCTCTCCGCACATTGGAGCCGCTACTGGCGAAGCACAAGAGCGAATTGGTTTGGAAATTGCGTCAATTGTAGCCGAAATTGGTTCCAAAGAAGCATTTTGAACTGGATTCGACCTTTTACCTTGATTGCGCCACCGGGTGATAAATCTCACTTGGTTGCGTCTCGTTCTTATTTGACTTACAGCAAGGCCGAATTGCGCGACAAATTGGATCGCAATCCATATTCGTACTTGCACGTCATCAACCCCACCGGAATCGGATCCTCCAAAGTCAAACGCGGTACGCAACCATTTTTTGAACTTGTGAGGGAACGTTACTTGGAGTTCAAGGCGTCAGGTTGGCTCACTTTCCGAGGCGAAAATCGCCTGGCGATTTACAGGCAGTCTTCACCGGAGCACACGTGCACAGGCATTGTGGCTAGTCTTTCGCTCGATGGAATTCGAAACGGTCAGCTCAAGCTTCACGAACAAACGCTGAAAAAACGAGAGCAACTCTTTGCCAAATACTTGAGCACCGTTCAATGCAATGCAGAGCCCGTGCTTTGCGCCTATGACGACAACGAAAAGTCCGATGCGGGTGAAATTCAAAAAACGCTTGGTAAGTTGACGCAAGGTCGCCCGGAAATGGATTTTACCACGACCGATCAGATCCGTCACTCCGTCTGGATTCTATCCGATGCGGAATCGCAGGCCTTGGCTCTCCAAACTCAAACGTTGACTCCCCTCTACCTCGCTGATGGTCACCACCGTGTAGCATCAAGCTTGGCCTCTGAAAACCTCAATGGCGTGAACAACGCCAGCAAGGGTCTCATGGCTTTCATCATTCCAGAGTCAGAACTTCTCATCCGTGGCTATCACCGTGCTTTGAAAGGCGTGGATTGGAACGCCGACCGTTGGGATGCAGCGTTGCAAAGTCTGTCCCCTCACATTTCTAGCCATCGCACGACCCGGCAAACCCTTTCTGCTCCCACGAACGTTGGAACGGTTCACCTCCACGCTGCCGGGGAAAGCTGGATTCTCAAACTGAACGATAGCAGCTTGGAATGTGTCGATGCTGAAATCATTCAAACCCATGTTTTCGAAGGGCTGTTTGGCATTGAAGATGTTCGAAACAATCCCCAGCTGGCTTACATTCCGGGAACCATGGACAGCGATGAACTCATTGCACAGTGCGATGAGCAGATCGACCGATGCATCTTCGAGATGTCGCCAATGAGCACTGCCCAAATCAAAAACACTGCGGATCGTGGAGGCTTTTTGCCTCCCAAAAGTTCTTGGATTGAACCCAAATTACGCAGCGGACTCTTCATTCATGAAATCTGAAGCAAGCCACATTCAGGATCGGTTATCTGGTGTTCGGAAGAACATTCCCGATCACGTGACATTGATTGCTGTGAGCAAAACCAAACCGAAAGAAGCAATCGAGGCTGCTGCCTCCATTGGACAGATCGAATTCGGGGAAAATCGAGTGCCCGAATTGGCAGAGAAGGCGAAGTCCCTAAGTCATCTGAATTTAAAATGGCATCACATCGGTCATTTGCAGACCAACAAAGTCAAACTTGTCGTCCCCCACGCTGATCTTATCCACGCCGTGGACAGCGAGCGTCTTCTTCAGGAAATCAACAAACGAAGTCACAGCATCGGTAAAATCTCAGATGTGCTGCTGCAAATTCACATCGCCACGGAAACCAACAAGTTTGGCTGGAGCTTCGCAGAATTCGATGCGTTCCTGCAAGAACAATCTTGGCAAGATTTAAAGCACGTTCGCATCCGCGGACTCATGGGAATGGCCACATTCACTGACGACCGCAAACAAATAAGTACTGAATTTCGGGCATTGAAAAAAACTTTCGACGCAGCCTCCTCCGTTCACAATGACTGGGATACGCTATCCATGGGCATGAGTGGTGATTGGAAAATAGCAGTCGATGAAGGTTCCACCATGGTGAGAATTGGAAGTTCAATCTTTGGAAGTCGATGAAACAAAGCCAGACATCCCCGAAGCCTACGAACGACTGGCGACGGCTCTACGATCCGTGGTTCAAGTCATGGCTCATCCTCATGCCCATTGTTGGTGTCGGAAGCTATTACCTCACTCGAAATGCCTGGCGACGGATTCAGGCCATTTTGCAAGGCGAAGCAGGTAGCGTTTGGGACGCCCCCCCCATCCCCGAGACTGCCGAACCTGCATCATTTATCTCCTACGGACTCGGAGCGGCTCTTATCTTCTCTCTATTTTGGTTGATCATTGCGCGGTTGTATGTCGCCGCACAAGACTCACAGCAAACTCCTAAATCCCATGAATCCCATGAATCCCATGAATCCCATGAATCCCATGAATAACCTCAAATTTTCGTTCAGAGTCGCAGCCATTGGAATCGCATTGATCACCATCAATGGAGCAGCTTTTGCTCAGACTCCGGGCAACATTGAATCTGCAGAGTATGACCCCACCGGCAATCGCTGGTTCATCTCTAACAACTCAAGTTTGCTCGAGACATATGACGGCGGCGAGAGTTATGCTTATTTCGGCAATGCCACAGCGTCACACGGAATGGAGGTCATCAATGGACATCTCTTTGCTTTGGGCAATAATGTCATCCGCGCATACAACCTCGAAACAGCAGAACTGGCCGGCAGCTATTCGATCCCCGGTGCCGGTTTCCTAAACGGCATGGGTAGTCGTGCGCAAGAACTGGTTGTCAGCGACTTCTCCAATGGCAAGATTCATCGTGTGGACATCACAGACCCCGCCAATATGTCGAGCTCAGTCTTGATCAACAATACTGGAACCACACCCAACGGTGTTGTCATTGACGAAGTCAATGACCGAGCTATTGTCGTGAATTGGGGGCTTTATGCCTCAATCTTGGCGATTGATTTAACAACTGAGGAACAAACCACAGTAGTCGCCAACACCGGCTTGGGCAACCTCGATGGTGTGGATATGGATGGAGAGGGACGTTTCTACATCAGTTCCTGGTCTCCAGCCCGGATCACACGATACTCCAATGATTTCAGCTCATCCGAAACAGTGGTCCAAGGTTATGTGGAAGGCCTTTCAAATCCAGCTGATATTTGCTACAGCCTCGAAACAGACACCCTGGGAGTAGCCAACAGCGGAACAGGCATTCCATCTTTCCACTACTTCGGGTCCACAAGTGACATCAACGAAACTGTAAACCCCGAATCTGTGATTTGGGATGGTCAAGAGCTCCGCATTGAGTCGAATCTATCTGGAACCTGGAATCTTTCCTCTTATTCAACAGCCGGCCAATTGCTGGCATCAAAAGAAATGGAACTGCCCAATGCTCCCATCCGAATTTCTCCTGAGCGGCTCGGCCTTCAGAACAATGCCGGAACAATTTGGCACATCCTCTCTCCTTCTGGAAAGACTTATTCCGTTAAGACGGGTCCACGTCTACAGTAAGGCGGATCCGCTTGAAACGATCGTCTGATTGAAACGCGTCGAGGTCCTGCGCCAAGAGGTCCTTGTAATCCTTTGGAGACAAAGAGCGCTCGAATTTGAGCAGTATCACGCGAAGGTATAAGTCGTTTATTTTGCTCAACTGTGGTGTTTCAGGACCAATTGCACGCGCCGCAAAGCGCTGTCGCAAGCGTCCCGCAAGCACTTCTGATGCCGCATCGAGTCTCCGCTCATCCGAATGCTTCAAGGTGAGGCGTATCAAACGGTCAAATGGCGGATATCGGTAATTCTTGCGCTCCTGCAACTCTTGGCGCACAAGGCCATGGTAGTCGTTGGCCATGACCTTCGTCATCACCCAGTGATCGGGGTTGTATGTCTGCAAGATGACTTTTCCACGTTGACCCGACCTACCGGCCCTACCGGCCACCTGCGTGAGCATCTGAAAGGCCCGTTCAAAACTCCGAAAATCCGGAAAATTGAGCATGCGATCCGCATTGAGCACGCCCACCAAGCCAACATGAGCAAAATCTAAACCCTTGCTCACCATTTGCGTTCCCACCAGCACATCAAATTCTTGATTCGCAAAGGCCGTGACCATGCGCTCGTGCGCATGCTTACTGCGGGTGGTATCTCGATCCATCCGCGCCACGCGCGCCTTTGGGAATAACTCCTGCAGCTCCTCCTCCACACGCTCCGTTCCCAAGCCTTTCGGCTCCATTGTTTTTTTACCACAAGAGCCACACAGCTGGGGCGGAGGCGCCACATCATAACCGCAATGGTGGCAATTCAATTCGTTTTTCCACTTGTGCACAGTCAACGGAACATCACAGCGCTCACATTCCGGAATCCAAGCACACGTGCCACATTGCCAAACAGGCGCAAAACCGCGACGATTCTGAAACAGAATTACCTGTCGATTGGCATTCAGCACCTTTTCAATTTCCAGTTTAAGCAAACGCGAAAAATGGCCCGTCATCGCGCGCTGGCGATGGGCTTTCTTGAGATCTGCGCACCATATTTCTGGAAGCATGACTCCACCGTATCGTTCGGTCATTTCGACACGATCAATGCGGCCCTCTTCCGTCAACCAGTGGGTCTCTACCGAAGGCGTTGCCGAACCCAGCACCAAGAATGCATTGGCCTCACGGGCAAGCCACATCGAGGCGTCCCTCGCCTGGTAACGCGGTGCGGGATCATGCTGCTTAAAACTCGCCTCATGCTCCTCATCGACAATGATCAACCCCAAATTTTGAAACGGTAAAAACATCGCAGAACGAGGACCTACAATCAGCTGAGCCGGTGAGCCATTTCCTTTTTTACCTAAAACCTCCAACCAAGTTTCTGTCCGTTCGCGGGTCGTAAATCGACTGTGGTAAACCTGGAGAAAGCGTTTGAAATGAAGCGCCAAACGCTGAATCAATTGGGTCGTCAATGCAATTTCCGGAACCAAAAAAAGAACGGTTTGTCCTTTCTCCAAGGCATCTGCAATCAGATGGATATAAACCTCCGTCTTCCCCGACCCTGTCACACCGTGTAACAAAGCCTTGCGCTTGCCCGAAAGATTGCTTTCAGCAAGACCGCGGTACGCTCGAGTTTGCTCTTCACTGAGTTTGGGCAGTGGTTGCGCATCAGTTGAAGTGGTCCTTGTCTCGAGTTGTTCTGGTTTTTTGGTCCGTTCAAAAATTCCTTTTTCCACCATGCGCCGCACAGCACCAGAGTCAGCCTTGGCCGATTCAAGCACTTCCTTCTCAGCGAACTCTGCATCCCAATGATGCTCTCTGCACAAGGATAGAAAACCCGTGAGCACACGTGCTTGTTTGGGCGCTCTGCGCTCCAACTGATCTAGCAAAGACGTCAGCGCTCCTTCCTCGCGAAAATCAGCGTTCAACTGGAGATAATACGCCATCTTAGGCTTGTATCGTTCCTTCCACTCTTCTTCTGATACAATGAGACCTCGCTCCACCAAACCATTGAGTATCCGCTGTGGATGTTTCAAATCCACAATTGAAGCCGCTTCAGATAACTGAATTCCACCTTGAGCCACGACCGCCTCGTACAAGAAGAGTGAGCGTTCATCCAAGTCGCGCCAAACCACATCTTGACGGTTGGGCGGTTCAGGATGTGGCAAAAAACGAGCTTGACTATTCAGCTTGAGCCCTGCCGGAAGCGCTGCAGCCATCACTTCACCACGGGTGCACATGTAGTGACTGGCCATCCAATCCCAGAGGTTTCGTTGTTGCGAAGGCACGATGGAATAGGCATCTACCACCGCCTCCAACGGACGCGGTGCATAAGTCGTCGGCGCATCATCGTGAACGCGCCACACAATGGCTATGTATCGTTTTCGCGTCCCCACCTGCACGACGACTCGCATGCCCGGAAGCACTTCCTCCTCCTGATCAATCAACCCATATGTCAATAGCTTGGGAAGCGGCAAAGGAACCACCACATCTGCATATTTTCCTTGAGCATTCATTGAAGCGGCAAATTGAGAAGAAAACTGCACATCTTGGTTACGAACTTGTAGGAAATAGATTTGTTATACCTGCATGACACAAATCGCTTCACCACTTGCAACCGGGCAGAAAGCTCCGGAATTTGAAACCACCATCCAAGACGGATCTCAACGCTCATCTGCCGATTATGCCGGAAAAAAGTTTGTCGTTTATTTCTACCCTCGCGACATGACCCCAGGCTGCACCGCTCAAGCGTGCAATTTGACCGACAATTTCGATGCACTTCAAGAGGCGGGCATCGAAATTTTAGGGGTTAGTCCTGATCCAGCTGCAAAGCACATGAAATTCATTGCGAAGTATGACATCCGGTTTGACCTCGCCTGCGATGAAGACAAATCCATGCACAACGCATTTGGAGTATGGGGCTTGAAAAAGTTCATGGGAAAAGAATACGAGGGAACGCACCGAACCACTTTCTTAATCAATGAAAATGGTGAAATACACGATGTCATCCTGAAGCCAAAAACCAAAGATCACGCGCGGGAAATCCTCGCTGGATTCGGCTTGTAAAAAGACTGCATAAACAAACGTTGGTTCTTCGTTGACAAAAAACACCCCACAACGTAAGTTCTTTACGATGTAGGTAAGATACCTTCGTCCAAAACAAGAAAAAATGTCTGCGGATACACAAAAACTCAAGGCGCTCCAAATGACTCTGGACCGCATGGACAAGACCTTCGGCAAAGGCGCCGTCATGAAGTTAGGCGATGAAGCGGTGGAATCCATTGAGTCCATTCCATCTGGGTCACTTACGCTCGATCTAGCACTCGGCATACAAGGCTACCCAAAAGGCCGTGTCGTCGAAATCTATGGTCCTGAAAGTTCAGGAAAAACAACACTCGCCATTCATGCAATTGCCCAGGCACAAAAGCAAGGCGGCATTTGCGCCATCATTGACGCCGAGCATGCCTTCGATAAGTTTTATGCTGAAAACCTTGGGGTTGACACAGAAAACTTATTGATCTCTCAACCAGACAACGGTGAGCAAGGCCTGGAAATTGCGGATAATTTGATTCGTTCAGGAGCCATCGATTTGATCGTTATTGACTCCGTAGCTGCCCTCACTCCTCGCGCGGAAATTGAAGGTGAAATGGCTGATTCATCCGTCGGACTCCAAGCTCGATTGATGTCCAAAGCCTTGCGGAAATTAACCGGTTCAATAAGTAAAACTGGGTGTTGCTGCATCTTCATCAATCAGTTGCGTGAGAAAATCGGTGTCATGTTCGGCAATCCCGAGACAACAACGGGCGGAAATGCACTCAAGTTTTACAGCTCAGTACGCCTCGACATTCGTCGATCTACACAACTGAAAGACGGAGACCGTGTCTTGGGTAACCGCACAAAAGTCAAGGTGGTCAAAAACAAAGTTGCACCACCCTTCCGAAGAGCTGAATTTGATATTCTTTACGGACAAGGCATTTCGAAGGCAGGTGAAATCATTGATCTCGGCGTAGACATGAATATCATTAAAAAGTCCGGATCGTGGTTCAGCTATGGCGAAACCAAATTGGGGCAAGGACGAGATGCCGTTCGCGGTCTGCTCCTGGACAATCCCGAATTGCAGGATGAGCTTGAAGCGAAAATCAAAGCTGCAATCCACAAGGAGAACAATCCCGAAGTTGTTGAAGAAGCCGAAATGGCCTAACACACATCCATGATTCCCTCAGTATTCGACACCTTATCAATGGTAAAAAAGGCACCGATTATCGGTGCCTTTGCCATTCTGTTTATGGGCTGTGATATGGATAATTCCCCGTCCGAAATTCATTCGGATGAATCCGTCACCAGCCCTTTGCTCGTGTTGGATCAAGCGATCCTCGAACAACCCAACTCCCCTGCCGTATACCACGATCGAGCCATTTGGAAGATGGCACAATCTGATCCTCAAGGCGCGTTTGACGATTGGGATCTGGCTTTGCGAGCAGACTCTAGTTACGCCCTAGCCTGGGAGCAACAGGCGGACATGCTTTTCCAAATGCAGAAATTTGAAGACTGTCTTGAAAAACTTGACGGATGCCTTCTGCATGCTCCAGAGAGTACGACTTGCCTGCTCAAACGAGCAGAATTTTCCATTCACTTGCAGCAGTTTGAGTCAGCGTTTCAGTATCTCAATGATGCCCTGCGCCTAGATGACCAATTGCACGAGGCGTATTGGATGAAAGGTAAGATTTACGCGACAACTGGTGCCGATGACAAAGCATTGAGTTCATACCAAACCGCGATTGAAGTGAATCCCAACTTTTACGAAGGATTCATCACGTTGGGCATATTCCTTGCCGAACGCTCAGACAGCATGGCCGAGGAGTATTACCGTTCCGCGATGGAAATGAAACCATCGGCCGTCGAACCCATTTATAATCTGGCGATGTTTTATCAGAACGAAGGACGCCTGCAGGAATCGCTCGATTTGTACCGCGTTATCCTAACGTTGGATCCAGACAATGCCACCGCATCGTTCAATCAAGGTTACATCCACCTCGAATACCTCACTGCGTATGACAGTGCCGTTCATTGGTTTTCGCAAGCCATCGAAAGATTGCCCTATTACCACCAAGCATTCTTCAATCGTGGCTTGGCCTTTGAAAGCCTAGGCATGACTTCTGAAGCCGTCGAAGACTATACGCAAGCTCTGCGAATCAAGCCAGACTATACGGCTGCGGCTCGAGCCAAAGAACGGGCAATTTTAGCGCAATGAAACTGACGACCTCGTCAAGCTCTGAAGATTGACCTCATTCTGAACAAAAAAAGGCCCAGCGAAATTCGCTAGGCCTTTTTCAATTCAAGAACCTCTTTCGGCTCAAGATTCTTCTTCCAACTTATCCAATTTTTCCTGAGAAGAGGTGAGAATCGCGCTCAATTCAATGGCTTTTGAATAATTCTCCTTGGCCGCAGCGATGTCTCCCACTTTCGCATAATAATCTCCTCTGCTATCATAAGCATTGGCAACATCAGGAGCCAACCGAACATACATGTTGAAACAATCCAATGCCTTCTCCATGTTATTCTCGTCCATGTACCAATAACCGAGCAAATTAAAAGTACCGCCAATTGAACTCCAACGCTTCGTTGCTTGATCCAAAACAATTTTCGCTTCGTCCATTAAATCGGAAGCCATCAATACCCACGCGAGATTTACCTGTGTGACAGGCGAGTCAGGGGCCAATGAATGCGCCATTTGGGCGTTCTGAAGGCGATCTCCATGCTCGGATGAGAGTGACTTAAGTAAATACGCAATTGCCGGATCCTCGTCATCCGCTTGGGCAAGACCTTGCGCTACCAGGCGATTCCATTCATCACCGTCGCTCATAAACCACGCCTTCCACATGTTGCCGTAACCAGCCATGGCCATAGACGGATCCATCTCGAGCAACGAGTCAGATAACGCGCTAGCCTTCTCCACGTCTCCTTGCACTGAATGATACAACATTGAGTAGCATAAGTCTTCAGCTCCTTCAACTTCCGATGTGACATTGAAACCATTTTTTGCAAGCATGCCGCCATCCACGTGGAACCAACGGTGCCAGCGGTATCCATCGCCACTCTTTACTACGGTGCCGTGAAAATAGCGGTCACCTGAAAAACTAAAATTGTGAAAGTGAATGACTCCCATAGCACTTGCCACAGAACCATTGACATTCAACTCCATCACATCGACTGTAATCGAATCCTCATAAAACCACTTTGCAGAGACGTTATCAAGATTTGCATTGGCCGGCGCATCCATATTTGGGTGGAAATACATCGACTCCGAGGACAAGCCAGACTTGTACGGCTCAATGGCGTCTTCAAAGCCAACTTGAGATGTGATGTGTTCGATCACAAAAGACTTGACTTCAGATTCCGAAAGGTTGGCCTGCTGGTTGGTACAGCCAAACGTCAACACAGCTATCGCTGCGAGATAAAAATATTTTTTCATGGTAGAAAGGATTAGTGTCATCAAAAAAAAGAATCGACATCTACAATGCCAAACTTCGCTTCCAGATATTGTCTACAGATACTACGGAAAACGAAAAAAGCCGGCGAGTGCCAGCTTTTTTACGTTTTGAAAGAAGTCTTTTATTTGACTTGATCCACCACTGCTTTGAAAGCATCTGGGTGATTCATAGCCAAATCAGCCAAGACCTTTCGGTTGAGCTCAATGCCCTTCTTCGAGCATTTGCCCATGAATTCACTATACGACATGCCGTGCTGGCGTGCACCGGCGTTGATTCTTTGGATCCAAAGGGATCGGAATTGACGCTTGCGTTGCTTTCTACCTGAGTAAGCATAGAGAAGTCCTTTCTCTACAGCGTTTTTTGCGACGGTCCAAACGTTCTTACGGGCACCGTAGTACCCTTTGGCCATCTTGAGGATTTTTTTTCTTCGCGCCCTCGACGCGACTGAGTTGGTTGCTCTTGGCATTTTTTAAAGTTCTTTTTGGTAAGCGGCGCCGAACATATTCGGACTTGACAAACCGATTACCGGGTTAAACGTACCGGTTGGTTGAGATTGATCAGACGATTACGCGCAAAGCTGCGTTTTGATGCTCTTGACATCAGCCTTAGCAACTGTTGTCGTGTGCGTCAAGTTTCGCTTCTGCTTCGTACCCTTCTTCGTCAGAATGTGACTTTTGAAGGCGTGCTTTCGCTTGATCTTTCCACTTCCCGTGAATTTGAAACGCTTCTTGGCGCTTCCTTTGGTTTTCATCTTCGGCATGGCCTCGGATTTTATGATTGGTTATTTTTTCTTCGGATTGAAAAGAACGGTCATTCTCTTCCCTTCGAGCCTTGGCAGCTGTTCAACTGTTCCGTACTCTTCGAGCTCTTGGGCAAACTTCAGAAGAAGGATTTCTCCTCGCTCCTTGAAGACGATCGTCCGTCCTCGGAAAAAGACATAAGCTTTGAGCTTCGAGCCTTCTTCTAAAAACTTCTTGGCATGCTTCAATTTAAAGTTGAAGTCATGGTCATCCGTGTTCGGTCCGAAACGGATTTCCTTGACAACGACCTTTTGTTGTTTCGCCTTGATCTCCTTTTGCTTTTTCTTCTGGTCGTAGAGGAATTTCTTGTATTCGATGATGCGGCAAACAGGAGGATCTGCATTGGGTGAAATCTCCACCAAATCCAGTTCCAATTCTTTTGCCAGCGCCAATGCAGCAGGGGTCGACATCACTGCCGATTCTACGTTATCTCCCACCAAACGGACCTCCGACACGGTAATCTTGTCGTTGATCTTGTGAAGATCTTCCTTTCGGACTCGGCCCCTGTACGGGGTCCTTTTTCTACGAATAGCTATAGCTCAGGATATTAAATGACACATACTTTACTTCAACATCTCCGCTATCTCTGTCTGAATAAGTTCAGAGAAAGCTTCGACGCTCATGCCTCCGATGTCCCCCTCTCCCTGCTTTCGCACGGAGACCGTTCCTTCTTTGGCCTCGTTTTCCCCAAGAATGAGCATGTATGGAACTTTTTCCAATTCGGCGTCGCGAATTTTCTTTCCAACCTTCTCAGACCTGTCGTCAACGAGGGCGCGAATATCGTGATTTTCAAGGACTTTTGAAACACTTTGGGCATATTCGTTAAATCGGTCGGAAATAGGTAAAATTTTCACCTGCTCCGGAGTGAGCCACAAAGGAAATTTTCCAGCGCAATGCTCAATTAAAATGGCCACAAAACGCTCCATCGATCCAAAGGGAGCGCGGTGAATCATCACTGGACGATGTTTCGTGTTATCTGCACCTGCATATTCCAATTCAAAGCGCTCCGGCAAATTGTAGTCAATCTGAACAGTTCCCAATTGCCATTTGCGACCGATAGCATCCCGGACCATGAAATCCAATTTCGGTCCGTAAAAGGCCGCCTCGCCTAATTCAACGACTGTTTTCAGGCCCTTCTCATTCGCAATTTCCTGAATTGCTTGCTCGGCGTTGTCCCAATTTTCATCCTTCCCGATGTACTTGTCTGGATTTTCCGGATCACGCAAACTAACCTGAGCGATGAAATCTTCAAATTTCAAGGTGCGGAAAATGTAGAGAACCAGATCGATGACCTTGCCCACTTCTTCCTTGACCTGATCGACGGTGCAGAAAATATGAGCATCGTCTTGCGTAAACCCGCGCACACGTGTCAATCCGTGCAACTCTCCTGACTGCTCATACCGGTAAACCGTTCCAAATTCGGCAAATCGAACAGGCAAGTCACGGTAACTTCTCGGGCGAGCCTTAAAAATTTCGCAGTGATGCGGACAATTCATGGGCTTGAGCAAATACTCTTCTCCTTCCGCAGGCGTATTGATGGGCTGAAAACTATCCTCACCATACTTTGCGTAGTGCCCGGAAGTGATGTACAATTCCTTGTTGCCTATGTGCGGAGTGATGACCGGCTCATAACCTGCCTTTCGCTGCGCTTCTTTCAAGAATGACTCGAGCCGCATCCGCAAATCCGCTCCTTTGGGCAACCACAGCGGCAAGCCTTGACCGACTTTTTCTGAAAAATGAAACAAATCCATTTCCTTGCCTAATTTGCGATGATCGCGAGCTTTGGCTTGCTCCAGCAACTCCAAATAAGCCTTTAACTCCTGCTTCTTTGGAAAGGTGATTCCGTACACGCGAGTCAATTGCTTGTTCTTTTCGTCACCTTTCCAGTAGGCCCCTGCAATGCTCATGACTTTCGCAGCCTTAACAAATCCCGTATGTGGCATGTGTGGTCCGCGGCACAAATCCGTGAAATTGCCTTGATTGTAAAAAGTGATGGTCCCGTCTTCCAATCCCTCGAGTAAATCCAACTTGTACTCGTCGTTCTTCTCCGTGAAGTACGCAACGGCATCGGCCTTGCTCATCTCAGATCGAACAAACGGATTCTTTTGCTTTGCCAATTCAATCATCTTGGATTCGATCTTGGCAAAATCCTTATCGGTAATCGATTGATCACCGAAATCGACATCATAATAGAATCCATTCTCAATCGGAGGACCCACCCAAAACTTCACGCCTGGATACAGCGCTTCCAAAGCCTCCGCCAGCAGATGAGCAGAACTGTGCCACATCGTACTCTTGCCCTCATCATCATTCCACGTCAGCAGTTTAAGCGTCGCGTCCGAAGTGATTTGACGTTGGGGATCCCAAACTTCACCATTCACATCAGCCGCAAGGACGTTACGAGCCAAACCTTCGCTGATGCTCATAGCGACATCGAGCGCTGTAGTTCCAGATTCAACTTGGCGCGTTGAGCCGTCGGGCAATGTGATATTAATCATGCTTTTGTAGCTTTTCTAATCGCCGCAAAGATAAGGCTTGGGAGCACCGAAATCATGAAAAATTCAGCGCAATTCGGATGGAATCACCCTCGGTGCCGCACGCGACTCCATGGCTTTACATGCCAGTGAACTTGGGCCTCGGCGACAACTTCTCCTTCTGCATCGACCAAGCGCGACGGGAGAATGAAGCGACTAGCCCCATCCTCAGACTGATCAATTTCAGCATTTACGCTTACCTCCAAATCACTCGGAATGTCGGCTACTGCCGTGCAATCACCGGGAACAGGTCGACGTACGTAACTCACTTCCAAGCGATTCATAATCAACCGATAATCTGCCATATCAAAGCGGATCAGGACGGCCATTCCCGAACAGAATTCACAGGCTGTGGCCATCGCACAAGCATGCATGCCTTTCAAGTGATTTTGATTGGCACGCCGACTGGGCAAAGACACCCTCACTTGGTTTTCGTCCAACCCCACGATCTTGATTCCATGAGGTGCATTGAACGGCAGCACCCGTCGAAAGACCAAGTTGAGCCATGCGAAATTCCCCGACTTTGCGCGCTCGACAGCCCAATAAAACAATGCCTTCATGTTCATGCTTTGACGAAGTCCGCTTGACCCTCACTGAGAACTTGAGCGATCCGGGGTTTAAAATATTGCTCCCCCTTCATGACTTTTCCGTCCTCGCGATAAATGGGTTTTCCATCTGCTCCCAACTTGGACATATTGGACGCTTGAATTTCCATGAAAACATCCTCAATGACATGACTCATTCCATGGCTCAAGATGGTCCCACACAAGATGTACAACTGATCGCCCAACGCATCGGCAATTTCGACGGCATCTCCAGCCAGGGCGGCTTCGAGGTATTCATCTGTTTCCTCAGCCATCAGACGGTGGCGCAACTTCACCGTTTCGCCAGGCAAATCGGCTTCAAGAGCTGGAGCATTTCGAATTCCAAAACGTTCGTGAAATTCGCGGACACAAGCGATGATTGTTTGGAAGGTTGCGCCGGCAGATGGATTTGGTTTTTTTGAGTTCATTGGGCTTTAACATGATTTGATGAACTCACCATTTGAGGTCACATTGTCGAAAGGTATATTCGCAAGTGTTGTAAGCCAAATGAGTATTGAATTATCTAGCATGGAAGACAAAGACCCAACAATTGCCCCATCCGAATCCTCCTCAAATGAGCAGGTCACAGCGAATGAAACCATGGAAACAAACATGCCAACTTCAATAGCCACTGACGCGCCGGACATCCGAGCTCTGAACGAACGCATCCAGAAATCCAGTCAATTTGTCGATTTGTTGCGGATGGAATTGTCAAAAGTGATTGTTGGACAATCCGGCATGGTCGACCGCTTGTTGATCGGTCTTTTGGGAAATGGTCACGTCTTGCTCGAAGGCGTCCCTGGTCTCGCCAAAACACTCGCCATCAAGAGCCTCTCAGAATCGGTTGATGCCCAATTCAGCAGGATCCAATTCACGCCGGATTTATTGCCTGCCGACCTCATCGGAACCATGATTTATAACCAGAAGGAAGAACAGTTTTCGGTCAAAAAGGGTCCGATTTTTGCAAACTTCGTTCTAGCTGATGAAATCAACAGGGCTCCGGCCAAAGTTCAGAGTGCACTCCTCGAGGCCATGCAAGAGCGGCAGGTGACAATCGGCCCTGAGTCCTTCAAATTGCCAGAACCGTTTTTGGTTCTCGCAACGCAAAACCCAGTCGAGCAAGAAGGCACCTACCCTCTCCCCGAAGCGCAAGTCGATCGATTTCTTCTCAAAGTCGTGATTGGTTATCCCACAAAAGACGAAGAACAGCGCATCATTCGCGCAAACTTGTCATCTGAAGGTCTGAGAACTCCACAGAAAGTAGTCTCAACAGCGGAAATCGTCACGGCCAGAAAGTTGATTCGCGACATCTACCTTGATGAAAAAATCGAACGCTACATCGTGGATTTGGTGCATGCAACACGCAACCCCGACGAATATGGCCTCGGGCACCTCACTCAACTGATTAATTTTGGTGCCTCTCCGCGTGCGAGCATTGGCTTGGGCATTGCCTCCAAAGCGCATGCTTTTTTGAATCAGCGAGGATACGTTACACCAGAAGACGTAAGAACCATCGCATTGGACGTTTTACGTCATCGTGTTGGGCTTACGTTCGAAGCAGAGGCAGAGAACATCAGTGCAGAGCAGCTCATTACTGAGATCATGGATCACGTTCAAGTCCCTTGATCGGACAGCGTCCGCATCATCTTCAATCACCATGGACACGAAGGAACTAATCCAACGCGTACGACGGGTCGAACTGAAAACCAGAGGCCTGAGCGATCGCATTTTCTCCGGGGAATACCACAGCGCTTTCAAAGGCCGGGGTATGGCCTTTAGTGAAAATCGTGAATACCAGCATGGCGACGAAATCCGCACCATTGACTGGAACGTCACCGCACGCATGGGGCATCCTTTTGTCAAAGTTTTTGAGGAAGAGCGAGAGTTAACCGTGTTTTTACTGATTGATATCAGTGCCTCGAATGCCACAGGAACGCAGCAGCGAAGCAAGCATGAACTCATCACAGAATTAAGCGCTGTATTGGCATTCAGCGCCATGGGCAATAACGACAAAGTAGGCGCAGTCCTATTCAGCGATCAAATCGAACTGTTCATACCGCCCAAAAAAGGTCGCTCCCACATCCTGCGCATCATCCGAGAAATCATTGAAATTGATCCGGTAGGGACCAAAACCAACATCTCGTTTGCACTCGAACATTTCATGTCGGCCATGAAGAAAAGAACCATCGCGTTTCTAATTTCAGACTTTCGAGATGACGAATTTGAAAAACCCTTGAAGCAAGCCGGTCGAAGGCACGATCTTATTGCACTTCGCGTAACAGACCCCTTGGACCGGAGTGTTCCAGCTGTTGGCTGGATTCCAATTCAGGACCCTGAAACCGGAATGCACCGTTGGTTCAACAGTGGAAATAGACTTTCACGAAAAAAGCATGAAGTGAACGAACGAAAGCGCGAGGCAAGCCTCAAAGATGTCTTTGCACGCTCAGGGGTTGATCAAGCCGTGCTCTGCACGAACCGCCCTTATGTCCAACCCCTCATGCAACTCTTTGATCGCCGTGGTTGATTTCGAAAAAACACAGAAACTCGCATTCATGCGCAGCATACTCTGTGGGTTGCTGATCATGATTTTCGCGCATTCGCTGAAAGCACAGAATGTAACAATCGCATTGGACACCAATGCAATTGCGCTCGGTGATCAGACCATTTTCACCGTAGCCGCAACACGTGACCCCATGGATGGTTCCGGATCTTTCTCATTCCCAATTTGGGGAGACACCTTGACGGGCGGACTCGAAATCATAAAAGTGGCTGGTGAGGACACATTGGCTGTTGAACTCGCTGGCGGTCGAACGGGGATTCAAGTGATTCAAAAACTCTTAGTGACACATTGGGATAGTGGTTTTCATGCCATTGCACCCATCCAAATGCGTTGGAACACAGACACCCTTGAGAGCAACGCCTTGAGCATTCAAGTCCTGATGCCCGAACCCGGAAAAACCGGTGAAATAGCAGGACACGCGCCAATCCGATTGACGTCTTGGTCTTGGCAAGAACGCGTGCGGCAGTGGCTGCCCTGGGTGCTCATTTCTGTTCTGATCTTCGGTCTGGGGGTTTGGCTGTTCAAAAAATGGCAGAAACGAGTTCCTAAACAAACAACGGACAGCGAACTCCCCACGGCGCCGCTTGAACCTGCTCACATCATTGCACTGCGGACACTGGAAGCAATCCAAAGCAACGCGGTTTGGAAAAATGGGCAAGTCAAAATGCACCATGCGGCGTCCAGTGAAGCTTTGCGTCTTTATTTGGAGCATCGATTCAATTTTCCAGCTTTGGAACGATCCACCACAGAAATCAAGCAGGCCATTAAACGACTGCCTTTGCGTGGAGGTGAAATCGAGACTCTGATTGAAGTTCTTACGCTGGCAGACCTCGTGAAATTTGCAAAGTTTACTCCTGAAATTTCAGACCATGAGCGCATCGTAACACGTTCAATCGCATTTGTGGAAAACACCATTCCTTCTGAGGAAGCCAACGAAACTGCAGCAATATGAAAAATTGGTTGCTTCCCTTGTTTCCGCATTTGATAAGCCTTGGCCTTTTTGGCGTGGCGCTGCAATATGGCAATCAACACTTTCAATGGGAAACACCGCTTTTGCTCTGGTTGGCACTCAGCATGATTGTGCATTCGTTTTTGCGTGCGCGCAAACAACAACCCATCGGTTTCAACGGCGTAAAATGGAGTTGGAACAGCAACCCAGGTGAAGTCAGCTGGAAAACCCGATTGTCCCAACTCATTCCTGAAATCCCATACGCACTCAAAACATTCGCAATTGGACTGCTTTGCATTGCGGCGGCGAGGCCACAGTCTTCGTCTTCCGTGGAAGATTTCACCCGAGAAGGACTCGACATTGTCCTCAGCCTCGACCTATCGGCGTCTATGCTCAGCAAGGATTTTTCACCAAATCGCTTGGAAGCGTCCAAAGACGTAGCCATTCAATTTGTAGATGAACGACCAAATGACCGAATTGGAGTTGTAGCGTACGAAGGAGAAGCTTTCACTCAGATTCCGCTGACCACAGACCAACGCGTTGTCATGAACGGTATCGCTGAACTGGAAACGGGACTGCTCGAGGGAGGAACGGCAATTGGCATGGGTTTAGCCACTGCGGTCAACCGTTTGAAAGACTCCGACGCAGAGAGCAAAATCATCATTCTCCTGACCGATGGCGTCAATAATTCTGGTCAAATCAACCCCATCGATGCCGCGCAACTGGCCAAACTAAACGACATCCGTGTCTACGCGATTGGAGTTGGTACCATTGGAAAAGCGCGCAGCCCAGTGCGAAAAGTTGGCAACAAATTTCAATATGATTGGATCGAAGTGAAAATCGACGAGGAGACCCTCAAGCAGGTCGCAAGCACAACGGGAGGGCGTTATTTCAGAGCTACAAGTGAAGATAAACTGGCGAACATTTATGACGAGATTGATAAGCTCGAAAAAACCCAATTCAATGTCCTGCGGTACAATCAGAAAACCGAAGAATTCCTGCCTTTTGCCCTCGCCGCGGCACTGGCTTTGCTCCTAGAGTTTGTCCTAAAACATCTGATCATCCGAACCCCATTATGAGCCAGATCAAATCCTATTCTTCTGGACAGAACAAAAGCGGTCAACCCCAAGGGTTCCGAGTCTTTAGCACGGCCATGTCTTTGGCATTGGCTGAAGGTCTTTTCTGGATTGCCATCTTGACGGGTTGGTACAGTCTTCGTCAGATTGCGCCAAATGTTCAATTGGAACGAACTGAATGGTGGCCTCTCCTCTTATTGATACCTGCCACTGCTTGCATTTTTGTATGGAGCCTAAACCGCAAACAGCGGCTAGCTCGCCTGCTCGCGGAAGAAACACTCTGGCCGACCATTTTACCCCTTTGGCGACCTCAGCTCCACGGGTGGAAGTTTTTCATCTGGCGGTTGGCTTTTGCTGCAGTTCTCATTGGAATTTTAGACATCAAAGTGGGGGCGCGCCTCAAAGAAGTGAAAAGTGAAGGCGTTGATGTAATGGTGGCATTGGATGTTTCCACAAGCATGGAGGCCGAAGATTTGGGCATGAGCAGATTGGCGATTGCAAAAAGAAGCATTGAACGCTTGATCGATAAACTGGACGGTGACCGCATTGGATTGGTTGTGTTTGGAGGTGATGCATTCGTACAATGCCCGATTACGACCGATTACGGTGCTGCCAAATTATTTCTGCAGGGCGTAAACACAGGGATTATTCCCGTGCAAGGAACCGCCGTTGGCAGGGCCATTGAAGTTTGCGCATCCGGATTCTCTGAGGCCTCCCCTGCCTCGAAAATGATTGTTTTGTTTACCGATGGAGAAAGTCATGAAGACGATGCCGTCGCTGCGGCGACATTGGCAGCGAACGCAGGAATCGAAATTCACACCGTTGGTATGGGCAGTGCATCTGGCGCTCCCATTCCATTGTACGACCGATATGGCCGCGCAGCCGGTTTCAAAACCGATGCGGAAGGCAACGCTGTTGTGACCACCTTGGATGAAGCGACGCTCATCGAGACAGCAAGGGCTGGAAATGGAAGTTATCTGCAAGCCACCCAAGGACTGGTCAACATAGCGCCAATTGTGCAAGCCATGGAAGGCATGGAACAAGCAGAAGTGGCAACCATGTCCTACACGGATTATACACACCACTTTCATTGGTTCTTCGTCTTCGCTGTGGCGATGTTGATGCTGGAAGGCCTGTTGAGTTCAAATTTGTTTTACCGCAACGTTTCCGCTTCATGAAACACTTTTCATCTCTACAGACAGCCGTTGCCACATTCGCGCTGCTGCTGAGCTCCGGCGAAATTTTCGCTCAACACAATGATCAGAATCCTGACAGGAGCCTCGACCAGAGCGCAAAAGCTTCCATCATTGAGGGCATCAAGCAATTTCAAAATGGAGAAACTGGAGCCGATAGCCTCTTTGCTTTGGGGGAATCGCATTCCGAACTCGCACCGGTCGCCGCTTACAATCGAGGCAGATCAATGCTGGAACTTGAGGAAGGGGCGGAAGAAGCGAGAAGAGCATTTCAGCGCTCGATAGCTGGGACAGAAGACAACTCACTTGTCGCAGACGCTTGGTATAACACAGCCAACAGTTTAATGCTCGAACAGGACTTGGACGGAGCCATCGAAGGTTACAAATCAGCCCTAAGGGCAAATCCAAAACACGGTGCTGCCCGATTCAATTTGGCTCAAGCCCTCCGCATGAAGCAAGACCAGCAGGACCAGCAGGACCAGCAAGATCAACAGGACCAGCAAGACCAGCAAGATCAACAGGACCAGCAAGATCAACAGGACCAGCAAGATCAACAGGAC
>CBFIEJ010000021.1:0-35791 GCA_965661575.1 uncultured Flavobacteriales bacterium
CACGATAACCGGAGTGCTCTGGACTTTTCGTTTTCCACACCTGCAAAGACGCCGCCAACTCTGGACTCAAACTTTCATCCGCATCAAGGGAAATAAGCCACTGGCCGTGGGCCTGGTCCGCTGCCCAATTTTTTTGTTCAATATGCCCCAAAAAGTCATGGTGCAACACCCGCGCGCCGAACGCCTCACTTTTCGCAACTGTATCGTCCGTAGAACCCGAGTCTACAACCACAATCTCATCTGCAATAGCCTGCAAAGACCGCAGGCAACGCTCGATATTGTGAGATTCATTGAAGGCAATGATGACGGCAGATAAAAAAGGTTGATTCATAGGGGCCACAGACAATCGAATTATGTGCAAGTTACTGCGTCCACGCATGAAGTTTCCAACGATTCTTTGCGTACGCCTCGAGACCCATTAATTTTGTCACATGAATGTACTTTTGTTGGGGAGTGGTGGTCGCGAGCACGCGATGGCTTGGAAATTAAGTGAATCATCTATGCTGCGCAATCTCCATATTGCTCCTGGCAATGGAGGAATGCACGATTTGGGGACGATGACTGATGTCGATGCAATGGACTTTCCTGCTGTGGAACGCTATGTGCGCAAGCATGCCATCGACTTGATTGTTGTGGGGTCAGAAGCCCCTCTTGTAGCCGGGATTGCAGATTACTTCGAAGCTTCTCAAAAAACCAACGTTGCGGTTGTAGGCCCCAAAAAGAAAGGTGCCATGTTGGAAGGCAGCAAAGAATTCGCCAAATCCTTCATGCAACGGCACAACATTCCTACAGCACGTTACGCAAGCTTTGGCAGCGATCAGCTTTCAGAGGCAATCAAGGCGCTGGATACATTCAAATCACCTTATGTCATCAAGGCCGATGGACTTGCTGGCGGAAAAGGAGTCATCATTACAGAATCGAAGCTGGAAGCCACAGAAACCCTAGAAGCCATGCTGAAAGGTGGAGCCTTCAAGGAGGCCGGTGAACGCGTCGTCATCGAAGAATTCCTTGTGGGACAAGAAGTGAGCATGTTTGTCGTGACCGACGGAAAAAGCTATCATATCCTGCCATCCGCAAAAGATTACAAGCGGATTGGAGAAGGTGATACAGGCCTTAACACCGGTGGCATGGGAGCCATTTCACCGGTTCCTTACCTATCTGAAGAATTTCAGCAGAAAGCCCTGAATCAAATCATCATTCCAACCATCAAAGGGTTGACCAAAGATGAAATCCCCTACCATGGATTTGTCTTCTTTGGCCTCATGAAGGTCGGCAGCGATCCTTACGTGATTGAATACAACTGCCGCATGGGCGATCCCGAAACGGAAGTAGTTCTGCCTCGCATCAAGAGTGATTTGCTTCATCTTTTCGAAAGTCTATGCTCTGGGCTGCTCTCCGAATACGATTTGGAAATCGATGAGCGTGCCGCTTCAACTGTGGTTATGGCTAGCGGCGGATATCCCGGTTCTTACGAGACCAATCTCGAAATAAAGGGCGCTGAAGACGAGCCAAATTGGGACGGTGTCGTTTTTCACGCGGGAACGAAAGTCTCACGCCGCAAACTTTACACAAAGGGCGGCCGTGTACTGGCCGTAACAGGTCGAGGTGCTACCGTCGAAGACGCACTAAAACGGAGCTATGCAAAAGTCGAGAAAATCCATTTCGAAGGCGCCTACTTCCGGAAGGACATTGGAGCAGACGTATTGGACTTGGCTTGATTCCACAGCGGCAGAGAAACCGTCTGAATTGGAACGTGTCCGACGTCCAAAGAGGATTAGACCAAATCGCCGTTTTGCTCGGCCTTTTGCGTATACTTCTTTTGCAGCCTTAGCCAAAACAACAACCCCACAATGCCGAGTAGAATCACGGCAGAGTTAAAAGTTGAACTCATGGGCACGAGCAAGGTTTCAAATGTCCATTCGATAAACTTTGCGACCGGTGTGATGATTTCTTGCGTATTCATAAGTACTAAATTCGGTGCAAAAATAGGGCAGCCTTGATTTCTATCCTCCGTTCGAACCAACCGATTGCATGGTCAATTGTACCAACGACCATTTTCGCAGGAATTCTGTGGCACATTTGGGCATCACAAGCATCGGCCGTATCCCTTGTCATCTATGGCATTGGGCTACTCTCAGTAGCCGCATATTCGCACCATTTATACGTTCAAAGAAATTTTGTAGAGCGAGGCGATGCCGCCTTGGCCTGGTCCGTTGTCGCGTGGAGCATTGCCCTGATTCCAGTAGCCTCGCCGGCGGAAGGCACTCAAACGTGGCTCAGTTTGCTGCTGATCTGTGCTTCGTTGGACCACACCTTGCGCATGCATCGACAACCATCGACCAGCAACATTCAATTTCGCGCAGGATTGGCGGCAGGGCTTGCTGTAGGTATTCAGCCACTCAATCTGGGCATCCTACTTGGACTCATGCTGGTCCAAATCCGAACAAGGCCCTTTCTTTTTCGTGAGTGGATTTTATTGGTCTTCGGCTTGGTCCACGGATGGCTCATTGCTGAATTCGTTTGGAGCATTGAACTCGTCTCCAGCGCATTCGAAACTCCTTCAACGGCGACTCCCTCTGACATTGCAACGAGCCGGTATGCGTGGAGCGCAATCGCTATTGGAATTTCTGCTGTTTTAGGCCTTTTCATGCTCATGCGTGAAAATCCTCGCCTCATCCTAAAAACAAGAAACACCCGATACAATGCAATCATCGTGCTTGCAGCACTCGTTGCAACCTGCACCGTTCTGTGCTGGCTCGAGCCGTGGGAGTCCTCAAGAATCCGCTTCCTGTCGCAAGCGATTTCGCACTGGTCAGTCCTCACCGCTCTTACCCTCGGATTTCTGTCCGTAAGCCTCGTACCTAAACGCGATCGCAGAGGCGACAAGTTGAACGCACTCGACGCCACAGGATGGATTGTTTTTGTTGGTACGCTGTTGGTTGTTTTTGGGCTCCGTTCCTTCCAATAAAACCCTCAAATTCACGAACTTCGCCCCATGAAAATAGGAGTGGTCACTTTTCCGGGTTCCAATTGCGACATGGATATGGTTTACGCAATGGAACATGACTTGAAATTCGACGTGGTTCAGCTTTGGCACAAAAGCCGAGACCTCGAAGGCGCCGATGTCGTGATTCTGCCCGGTGGATTTAGCTATGGTGATTATCTCCGCAGCGGTGCAATAGCCCGTTTTTCACCGATCATGGAGTCGGTCGTGGCTCATGCCAAAAAAGGAGGACGAGTCTTTGGCGTTTGCAACGGTTTTCAAATCCTATGTGAGTCTGGACTTCTCCCTGGAGCATTGCTTCACAACGAAAGCCGAAAATTCATCTGCCGCAACATCCAGCTCACGCCGGTCTCGCGCAGAGCTTGCCTATCACAAGATCTCGATGCAACTGCCCCTCTGACCATCCCCATTGCCCACGGCGAGGGGAACTACTTCATCGATCACGACGGCCTCCAAAAATTACAAGACCAAGATCAAGTCCTGTTTCGGTATTGCGATGAAAATGGAAAAGTTAATCCTTGGTCAAACCCCAATGGATCGATTGATAACATTGCCGGTGTGGCCAATGAAAACATGAACGTCTTTGGAATGATGCCACACCCCGAACGCGCCGCAAGCAGCGACCTAGGAAATACGGATGGCGCCGCCATCCTATCGGGATTAGCGACACTCATTGAAGCATAAGTATATCGTTCTGGAGTATAAAAGATGGGAAGTCTCGGAAAAGTTCCATTTGAATTTCCCAGAACTGAACATCAATGGCTTTAATTTTGTTGGTGTTGCACAGGAGCAATAAGACCCTACAACCATGAGTCACTATCCAGCAGGCCCGCACCTTTCTCGTATCAAAACGCCGGAAGATCTTCGCCAACTTTTTAAAAACACAGATTTACCCGTTATCTGCGACGAATTGCGGCAATTTATTGTCGACGTTGTCTCCGAAAAGGGAGGCCACTTTGGCGCGAGTCTAGGTGTTGTCGAGCTCACTGTTGCTCTCCATTATGTGTTCAACACACCAGAAGATCAAATCGTCTGGGATGTTGGGCACCAAGCCTATGGGCATAAAATTTTGACTGGACGACGTGAAAAATTCCATACGAATCGTCAGTATAAAGGTCTGAGCGGTTTTCCGAAACGATCAGAAAGTGAATACGACACCTTTGGTGTCGGACACAGTTCTACGTCAATATCTGCAGCCCTCGGCATGGCCGTTGCGAGCAAATTAAAGGGAGATCAAAAACGCCAACACATCGCGGTCATTGGAGACGGAGCCATGACAGCTGGCCTCGCATTCGAAGGACTCAACCACGGAGGAGCAGAGGACACCAATATGCTCGTCATATTGAATGATAACTGCATGTCCATCGACCCCAATGTCGGTGCACTCAAAGAATACCTGACCGACATCACCACCTCCAAGGCCTACAACAAAGCCAAGGACGAAGTCTGGCATCTGCTTGGTCGCATTTCAAAGTTTGGTCCGAACGCACAAGCGGTTGCGCAAAAAATTGAGATCGCTATGAAGTCAGCCCTTCTGAAGCAATCGAATCTATTCGAATCTCTAAATTTCCGCTACTTCGGTCCTGTCGACGGGCATGATGTTGAACACTTGGCCCAAATATTGGAAGACATCAAGGATATTCCCGGTCCCAAATTGCTCCATTGTGTGACCATGAAAGGCAAAGGTTATGAACCCGCTGAGACAGGAAGTCCAACCACATGGCATGCGCCAGGTTTATTCAACAAGGATACCGGTGAAATTGTCAAAGTGGCCTCGACACAACCTAAGCCACCGAAGTTCCAAGACGTATTCGGCCACTCCATCATTGAGCTCGCTGAAAAAGACGATCGCATTGTCGGTGTAACCCCCGCGATGCCTTCGGGATGCAGTCTGAAATACATGCTCGAAGCTATGCCTGAACGAGCGTTTGATGTCGGCATTGCAGAACAACATGCTGTGACATTCAGTGCTGGTATGGCAACCCAAGGAAAGGTGCCTTTTTGCAACATTTATTCCAGTTTCATGCAACGTGCCTATGACCAAGTCGTGCACGATGTTGCTACCCAAAACCTGCACGTTGTTTTCTGCCTCGACCGAGGAGGCGTCGTTGGAGCTGATGGCCCAACGCACCACGGAGCCTTCGACATGGCTTACATGCGATGCGTTCCAAACATGATAGTCGCTGCTCCAATGGATGAAGTGGAGCTGCGAAACATGATGTACACTGCTGCAGAAAAGCAAAATGGTCCGTTTTCAATCCGCTACCCCAGAGGTACTGGCACGATCGTGAACTGGCGACAACCTTTCAAAGCCATTCAAATTGGTCAAGGACGGAAACTCAAATCCGGAGACGACATTGCCATTTTGAGCATCGGTGCCATCGGTTCTCAAGCAACGGAAGCCATAGAGACTTTGGAAACCCGAGGTATTTCCGCAGCACACTACGACATGCGCTTCGTGAAGCCACTCGACGAAACAATGCTCCACGAAATTTTCGGAAAATTCAACGCCGTAATTACCATCGAAGATGGCTGCCTCATGGGCGGTTTTGGAAGCGCTGTAACGGAATTCATGGGAGACAACGGATACCAAGCCCATGTCAAACGACTTGGCTTAGGCGATCACTACGTGGAGCACGGCACTCAGGCACAACTCTATGCTGAAAACGGTTATGACGCTGCTGCTGTCGTCGCCAATGCTGAAGAATTGGTTTCTGTTTCAAAATCAACCAACCGCACTACAAAGTCTGCCTGAGCGATGAGTGAGGCGACTCCCACCATTCGAAACCGTGTGGATGAAAGTGGCCTGACGACCATTGATCTTGATGATTTGATTTCACGCGAATCAATGGTGCCTTTTGATTTGGCAGATTGCCTCGAAAATGGGTTGATCCTCAGGGAAAAACCCTTTCGGGAGACCCTCAAAAATCTGAATGCTGCTGACTGGTTCGGGAAAGTCGCCGTGCTGCACTGCAGCAATGACGCAATCGTGCCAGAATGGGCTTGGATGCTAGCCACTTCTCAACTGACGGCATGCGGGGCCAAAGTGGGCATTGGCAGTCCAGACGACGTGAGACAAGCGCTTTTGATTGAAGCCATTCACCAACTTCCACAAGAATCTTTTCGCGATGCTCGGATCGTCATCAAAGGCTGTTCTTCCGGAACAAATGCGGAGAGCTTAGCAGCGGCTATTCGGCATCTACAACCAGTGGCTCTTTCCATTTTTTACGGAGAACCATGCTCGACCGTTCCCGTGTACAAACGGCCAAAAAATCCAACGAAAAATTGAGGTTCCGGTGGTAACTTCGGTGTGTCACCCACGCCTTAAAACCACATGATTTCCGCTCCTTCCGATCGTAAGCTCTTCCTCGTTGACGCCTATGCACTTGTCTTCAGAGCGTACTATGCTTTCATTAAAAATCCTCGCATCAATTCCAAAGGCCTGAACACGAGCGCCGTTTTTGGTTTCACAAATGCGTTGCTCGAAGTCATTCGAAAAGAAGCACCAACCCACATCGCAGTGGTCTTTGATCCTCCAGGAGGCTCATTCAGGAATGAACAATATCCAGAATACAAGGCCAATAGAGACGAAACCCCAGAAGACATTAAACGGTCGGTGCCTTGGATCTTAGAAGTGCTCCAGGGTTTGAATATCCCAGCCATCAGTCAACAAGGATTTGAAGCAGATGACGTGATCGGTTTCATGTCAAAAAAAGCCGAGGAAAAAGGATTTGACGTGTACATGATGACTCCCGACAAAGACTTTGGGCAGCTGGTTTCAGAACGCGTAAAGATGTACCGTCCTGGACGCGGTGGGAGCCCTGCCGAGGTCTGGGGGCCTTCCGAAATCTGCGAAAAGTTTGGAGTAGACAATCCACTTCAAGTCATTGATCTGCTCGGCATGATGGGAGACAGTGCGGACAACATTCCTGGAATTCCAGGAGTAGGAGCCAAGACCGCTTCCAAATTACTGAAGCAATACGGCAGTCTCGAGGGTGTCATTGAAAACAGTGCCGATCTCAAAGGCAAATTGAAAGAAAGGGTCGAAGAGAATGTTGAGTTAGCCCATCTGTCCAAGTCATTGGCTACCATTTGCCTGGATATTCCCATGGAAATTGAGTGGGATCAACTCGACCTAGAAGAACCCAATGCGGAGAAGCTACGCGAAACCCTGGAAAATCTGGAATTTAGAACCTTGGCCCGCCGAATGTTCGGAAATGCTGGAGTGGACGCAGTCCAGCCAGCGCCCTCGAAAGCGCAGCCCAGCCCCCCCGCCCAAGAAGCTCAACTCGATTTATTTGGCACGCCCGGAGGAACGGTTGATGCCGATGCCTCCGAGCATTTTGCTGCAGCAGAACCCGCAGATTCTGACCACGCCAACCTCTCAAGCACGACGCACACTTACACCTTGGTCCAAGATTCGAAGGAACTGGACAAATTAATGCTTGCACTCGAAGCTGCAGAGTGCTTTGCATTTGACACGGAAACAACTGGGCTGAATACCATGACCGCGGAATTGGTCGGCATTTCATTTGCGACGGAAGTTGGTAAAGCGTGGTGGGTCCCTGTCGTCAGTGAAGACTGGACCGAAACCAGTCTCCTCGAGCGCCTCGGCCCCATCTTCGCTGATAGCGATAAAGAAGCCGTAGCTCATCACTTCAAATTTGATTACAAAATCCTCGCAAGGCGTGGTGTGCATTTCGGAGTGCGGGCATTTGACACCATGATCGCACATTACCTCATCCAGCCGGAAAGTTCCCACAAACTGGACCGACTGGCGGAGACTGAATTGGGCTATACGACCATTCCCATCACCGATCTTATTGGAAAATCAGGCAAGGATCAAAAACACATGGGAGAACTGGATCCCTCAAGCATCACCGACTACGCTTGCGAGGATGCGGACATCACCCTGCAGCTTCGGGGTCGACTCATACCTCAGTTGGCAGACGTCGTTGGCACTGACCTTTTTCGCAACGTCGAAATGCCGTTGGCCATAATCCTTGCTGATATGGAGTTGGAAGGCGTGCGCGTCAATGTGCCCGAACTGGAACAATACAACATTGAGTTAAGCACCAAAATAGACACATTAACCGAGGCCATCCATCAGCACGCAGGACAAGTGTTCAACATTGACAGTCCAAAACAACTTGGGCCTATTTTATTTGAGACCCTGGCCATTCCAGCCAAGGTGAAAAAAACCAAGACGGGTCAATATCCAACGGGAGAGGAAGTTTTGGAGAAAATCAAAGATGCGCATCCGATTGTGAGCGACGTCTTGAAGTACCGGAAACTGAAAAAACTCAAGAGCACCTACGTCGAACCGTTGCCCAAATTGGTCAACGATTCATCGGGTCGCATACACACCACTTATCAGCAAACTGTCGCAGCCACTGGACGACTGAGCTCCAAAGATCCCAATCTTCAAAACATTCCCATCCGGACTCCTGAAGGACGAGCCATTCGCAAAGCCTTCATTCCCCGTGACGAGAATCACATTCTCGTTGCTGCAGATTACAGCCAGGTTGAATTGCGAATTGCTGCAGCACTGAGCAAGGATGACGGGCTCGTTGACGCATTTGTTCAAGGCATGGACATTCACACAGCCACTGCAGCCAAGGTATTTGAGGTCAGTCCCGAAGAGGTGGACCGCGACATGCGCAGCAAAGCAAAAGCCGTAAACTTTGGAATTCTCTATGGCCAAGGTGCTTTCGGATTGGCTCAAAATTTGGGAATCCCTCGGCGCGAGGCAAAAGAAATCATCGATGCGTATTTCGAACAATTTGCCGCACTCAAAGCATTCACTGCGCATTGCGTTGAAGAAGTGCGCAGGAAGGGGTATGCCGAAACCGTGCTCGGTCGACGGCGCTACTTGCCTGATATTCAATCGAACAATGCCACGGTACGCGCATTTGCCGAGCGCAACGCTGTGAATGCCCCAATCCAAGGATCAGCGGCTGATGTCATCAAAGTGGCAATGGTCAATATCGATTCCGCTCTCAAAGCAAAAGGGATGCAATCCAAAATGATCATGCAGGTGCACGACGAATTGGTCTTCGATGTGCCCAAATCAGAATTAGAAGAACTCACCGCTCTGATCGGACCCGCGATGACCGAAGCTGTCGCGCTCGAAGTACCATTGGCCGTTGACATGTCGTCTGGAAACGATTGGCTCGAGGCTCATTAATCTCAGGTTTGTCCTGAACATTGGGCTGTGTGGAACTTTTTGAGTTCCCTTGCGTATAGGTGTCAGGTGAGAGGCAAATTGTGCTTCAATATCCAGAACTATAATCATGCGCATCAACCAACGAATTCAAGCATTGCCCATCGCCTTCGGCCTGGGTTTATTTCTCATCACAGGATGTGGTGAAACTGCTGATGACCATGCCGGTCATGACCACGGCAATCACAGCCATGGAGAAGCAGAAATGGATAACGACGGCATGGCCGTGACATCACGTCAAAACACATTGACGAAAATTTTTCATGCGGCACCTTCGCCCATGGAAACGGCTTCTTTGATCAAAAGAAGCGGTGCACATTTTCACGCTGATGCGCTGAACTCCGCGGATGAATACAACCGCTACACAACCAGCGATAAGCAGGCAATCAACATAGGCATATACGGCGCCGACCTCAGCTACGCGACCATTTTTGAAGAAAATAGCGTCAGCCTCGATTACCTCTCCTCCATTAAGTCCCTCAGCCAAGCTTTGGGCGTAAGTGATGTTCTGAGCCAAGAGGTGATGAACGAAGTGGAAGAAAATCGAAATGATCGCGCTGTGCTCATCGACATCGTTTCCGAAACATTCTATGACTTGAACGAACGACTCAAGTTCAATGGCCAAGAAGACCTCGCTGGTTTGGTAGTTGCATCCGGTTGGGTTGAAGGCATGTACCTCGCCACCCGTCATTTGGAGGCTGCGCCAGACGAATTGAAGCAACGCATCGCAGAACAAAAACTCGTGTTGGATGACGTCATGGGCTTGTGTAGCAGTTACGAACAAACGCCAGCGCTTTCGAATTTGCTCGCCTCAATGCGTTCCATCGAAGCCGCTTATGGCGGAGTTGCATCCACCAGCAGTGAAAGCACTACTAACAGAGAAGAATCCGGTTCATTTACCATCGGTGGAGGTCCAACCTTTGCCGCTGACGATGCGACCATTTTAGCCATTGCCAGCGCAGTCGAATCCGTTCGAACAGCGTGCATCCAATAAAGTCAAGAAGTACGATGAAGCATACTATAATCCTCCTATTGACCCTCGGGCTCTTTGCAACAACAGCAGATGCCCAGTGCCGGTCATTTACCAAAAAGAATTGCCTCACCGAATTGGAAGGCTACATTCAGAATGACAACTACAACAGCGCAATCCTCATCCCAGGTGACGAAGCACAGTTGATGCTGACATTCCTTGCCGGGCAAGAATACCGATTGCTCGTTTGCAGCCATCCGGTGCTCGGAGACGTTACCTACGAAATCTTCGATGCCCAAGGGAAACGTCTATTCGATAGTCGAAAAAACGAACCCGATGTATCCTACGTTGACTTCAATATGGAAACAACACAACAGCTTCAAGTGCAAGTGCACGTTCCCGAAACGCGCTCAGCCATCATGCACGAAGGATGCGTAACGGTGCTGGTAGGCTCAAAGAGCTAATCTCCAGTCCAAAATACCCCCATTGAAAACGGCCGCATCACTGCGGCCGTTTTTCGTATCATCTAAGATGGAACCGCGATTCCAACAAACGCATCACTGAATCACAAGTTGCCTCGTGAACCGACGGCCGTCGAGAGTCACTGCCACCAAATAAGTACCTGCAGACCACTGAGCTGTGGGCAGGTCAATCAGGTGCTGTCCCGGTGCAACGTTACTTTGCTGCTGCGACCAGAGGCTTCGTCCCGTTAGATCCAGGAGTTCGACATCCATTCCACTGTAAACCAAACGGGTTGAGAAAGAAACTGTCGCCTCGTCCCGTGCTGGGTTGGGGTAGACTTCAAATGCTACGCCTGCTCCGGTCTCCATCTCTAGTAAGTCGCTTGCTGTGTAAGCAGTAATATTGATGTCATCCAGGAAAATGTTGTTGCCAAGGCGGCTTTCAAATTCAAACATCAACCGGAAGTTCTGCGTGTAAAATTGCGAATACGGAATGTCCAAAACATAGCTATTCCACTCATCCTGTCCATTCGGAGTGAAGAGAAACGGATGCGGCGGAGCAGACGGTAAGTCCGTGAATCCCCGGTGCATTCGGCGCAAGCTCCAGGTATTACCACAATCAGGAGAAGCGTAAACTTTCAGGCGATCATCGGTATCATCTTCATCCTCATCGTTGCCTTTGTAGCTGTAGGCCCACTTGTAAGTCACTTGAATCAACTCCGCCTCGGACATATCAATGGCTTGGGACACCAGCTGATCTCTATTGAATTCGATGTTGTTCGACCAGTTCAGGATGCGCAAACTTTGGTCGCCTGTATAACCAGCTGCCCCTGTGATCTCCCAGCCTTCGCCGTCATTCGAAACATCAACCATGAACCAGTTCTCATCCAATTCTTCAGCTTCAAAGTTCTCTGTGAAAGGGAGGATCATGCCATCGGGGTTCAAGACCTGTATGTAGCTCGTCTCTGTCAATGAAACCTCATTCGTACCGTTCGACACTGTCAACGTGACATCATACATCCCGGGCTCGTCAAAGGAATGCAACGGATCCTCGTCTTCTGCAGAGTTCCCATCTCCGAAATCCCAAGTCCAACCGCTTACGCCGTGGTAGCTGTTGTCAAAAAACTGAATGGTATCACCGACGCAAATCGTTTGGCGGGAGACACTAAACCTTGCCTCGCACAAAATAGGCTCCAAGTTCACCCCAGTTTCCTCGAGATTTTGGGGCGTCCACAGTTGATTTCGTTGAGCGACTCCGCTATTCATTGCAGCTCGCATTCGCGTGCGTTGCCCATCAGTAAACATTCGGCCGCAATAGGAGTACTCCATGTAATTCTGGACGTTGTCCAAAGATCCACAAGTCGAGCCATTGACATTGCAAGAGGTCCAACCACTTGTCAGCGGAGTGTCCGCCACTTGATCATCCATATCGCAATTATCAGGGTCTCCAGGGCTATTGCTGTTGCCCCACAGGTGACGCAAATTCATCCAGTGACCCGCTTCATGTGTGAGTGTGCGAGATCTATAGTTGTTGCTGGTTCCAATGTTTCCTGTGTAATCATGCGCTACAACGATGCCGTCATTCCCAGCACCTTGTGCTCCATTTACAGAACCCGGATACAAGCTATAACCTGCCGCTCCATTCGCATTCTCCACCACCCAAATGTTCAAGTAGCTATTTCGGGGCCATTGGATCAAATCCTTTACCTCTCCGCCCCCTTCATAGGTAAGCGTTGAGACAATGCGGTTGATTCCTGTGTGGCAGTTGCCTTGAGGATCAATTTGCGCCAATCGAAACTCAATCTCCGTATCGGCCGCTGCATCCTCAAATTCCTCAATGATATCATCCGCATCCAGATTTTGGAGCCGGTAATCCCTATTCATGACTTCAAGTCCACTGTGCACCTGATCGTCACTAATGTTCTCTGGTCCGTTGTAATGAATCACGTGAAACACCACCGGTATTACAATCAACTCGTCTCGGTTGACATCCGCAAAGTTTTGAGTTTCCCACTCGAGTCGTTCGTCGGCCCGTTCGGCAATGGCCCTTTGCTCAGGATGAGCATTGAAAAAGGCCTGTTCCATCTTCCACTGCCCGCAATAGCGAATGCCGTCATTTTGAGCTCTGCTCATTTGAGGCATTAAGAACAACGTTGAAAATAAAAAGAGGCACGCACGGATCGTACGCGTAACAAGGTGAGAATCAGACATGTTTCAATTTCTTGGATACGCAATTTACTTGATTTCGCCTATCCGAGGCACAAACAGGGCATCACACCTTAATTTTGTGGCATGAACATGCCTCTAACTTGGTCTCTCCCCTCACTTCTTGCAGCTACCTTTTTCTTTTTCAGCTGCGACGACAAGGTCCCTGTAAGCTCTGAAAACCAACAACAAGTAACCGAAATCTCTATTTTAGAGCTGGACTCATTGATCGCCACTCATCCCGATGCGATTGTTCTAGACGTTCGTTCAGATGAAGAGTGGGCCACTGGACATCTTTCAGGTGCCAGCTACGTCTCATTTGACTGGGACCATCGCAAAGAGCCCTTGAGTAAAATCCCATGGGACCGACCCGTGTATGTTTATTGTGAAGCAGGGGGTAGAAGTGGCGTCGTCACTGAAGAACTGCGCATCATCGGACACCCGCACATCATTGACCTCATCGGAGGCATGGAGCGTTGGATGGAAAACGAGAAGCCCCTTGACTTCGGCCTGCCTGTGCCACTGGCACAAAAAGAGGACTAACTCGCCTCCTCTTCAGAAGGAGTCGGTTCCAGACGGAATCCAACGTCCAGCATTCCCGGTAACGGATCAACGCGCATTCCGTGGGCAATTTTAATGCTGTAATCACCGCGCAATGGAAAAGCCGTGTTCTGACGAAATCCGATTCGGTGTTCAATCAAATTACCAAAACCTGAGCCAAACCATCGCCCTCTTTCATCCGCCAATTCGCATGAAATGGTGTCCCTGCGCGTCCGTCCATTCGGAAAAGTATAGTCGACAAAGAGGTAAAGATTGGTAAACGGGTATTGCTGATCATGCCGGAGATCAATGAAAAAGTCATGTCTTTTCAGTGTGTCACTCACTTGCCAGTCAAATTTTGCGATATCATCAGATGACCACCCCGTATCTGTCGCCAGCGGTTTCGACCCCGCGAATACGGCATCCGATCCACAACTCACGAGCCCCCACAAAATCACAAATCCTGTTGCAGCGAGAAAGCTTCGCGCGTCTAGATTTCGCTTGATTCTTAAGGATGCCATTTACTTGGATGCATCGGAGTTCGGTGCCTTTGGACTGCGTCGCTTATTCGGCCTGCGCTTGTTGCGTTTCGGTTTGCCTTCATTTGGCTTGGCCTCTCCTTTCGGACCGTTGGAGCCGCCAGCCGACTGACTCGGAGCATCTGAGTTCGATCGTTTCTTGCCTTGATTCCGCCGACCCGATCGCTTCTTGCGGTTTCGCTTGCGATCCTCGTCAAATCGTGTCACACTATCCTGTCCAACTACATTGGAGTATACTTCATCCACTTCGTCCGGCTCCTCAACTTGCATGAAGTCCTTCAGATTTGCAGGATACTCACCACGCTCGTTCATAGCCATCAACTCCTTCATGTCCTCGAGGCTCACCGCTACCGGTCCATTTCCAGCGCCATCGGGAGCATTTAAGTACACCAAGCGCTTGAAAATGTCCATTTTAAAAACAAACGCCCTGCCCTCTTTCAACTTTATTTTTGTGTTGGGTGAAGGGAAATCACTCACCGCCTCCACGTATTGGTCCAACTCAAAATTCAAACAACACTTCAGCTTGCCGCATTGACCAGCCAACTTTTGTGGATTCAATGACATTTGCTGATACCGCGCTGCCGAAGTGCTCACGCTTCGAAAATCTTTGAGCCAACTGGAACAACACAGCTCCCGTCCACATACTCCAATTCCTCCCACTCGAGCAGCCTCTTGACGCGCACCAATTTGTCGCATCTCGACTCGAATGCCAAAGGCAGAAGCCAAGTCACGAACCAACAACCTGAAATCTACCCGCACTTCAGCAGTGTAGTAAAAGGTCGCTTTTTTATTATCACCCTGAAATTCAACATCAGCCAATTTCATTTGTAGGCCGAGGTCTCGAATAATTTTACGCGACTCTGAAATGGTCGCTGCCTCACGCATACTGGCTTTCTGCCACGTATCAATGTCCTCTTGGGTCGCTTTGCGGGTGACTTTTCGAATTTCATGGTCATCCTTCACTCGCTTGGCACTCATCTGTGCCTTGACCAACTCGCCTCGCAAGCTTACGACACCGACATCATATCCGTGATCAGCATCCACAGCTACTACGTCACCAACTTGAATTTCGAGTTGAGAAGATTTTCGATAAAAGCCCTTTCGATTGGCTTTGAATCTCACTTCTACGACATCAAAAGCCGTCTGTCCCGTGGGTAAAGCAACCCCTTCTAGCCAATCAAATACGGTCAATGGGCCACATCCGCCCACACCACAATTTCCATTGCTCTTGCACCCACGTGGCGTGCCATCCGATCCATTTCTGCAATTGCTACAACTCATGCCCACTAAGATACATCCCTTCAGGCTGGCTTCCGAAGCAAAAGACTCACTCGAGCACTTAAATCGAGGAAAACCAATTTCCCGTTCACGTTTCCTGCGATGTCACGGTGCGCATTTTCAAGGAGTTGCTGAATTTCTAACGCGTTTGCATGATGAATGAAAGGCGCAAATTTTTCTGCAAAAGTGCGTTCAGCGTCCGTCAATCGCACCAAACTTTGCGCCCCATAATTGCCCACGATGCACTGCCGAACCATGTGCAATGCGTACAGCAAAAAACGCTTCATGGACTCCCTTCCTGGCTTGGCAAAATCGTCCGCCAACGCCACTATTTTCGGCGTTTCCTGCACATAACACGACCGCATCCAGTGGATGAACAAATCTCGATCAACCTCGCTTCCACCTGAATGTTGCATGCGCATAGCAGCCGCAACATTGCCTTCAGTCACGTGCGCCCATTGCCTTGCTTGTTCCAAATCCACACCATAGCGGTCATGCATACCCGCTGCAGCTTCTTCATCTGAGAGGCGTGGCACTTGTATCATTTGAACGCGCGAACGAATCGTGGCAAGCAATTGATTGGCTTGTTCACTGACAAACAACATCACAGTGTTGTCCGTCGGTTCCTCAATCAATTTCAGCATCTTATTGGCAGTGTCTACACGCATGGTCTCCGGCAACCACAAAATCAACACCTTCCAGCCTCCTTGAAATGATTTCAATCCCAACTTACGATTCAACTCGAGAGCCTCTTGAACACTGATGAACAATTGCTTTTTATCAGCGCCAATAGCGCCCAACCATTCTTCCAAGCCAAAATATGAGTCATCCAAAACGCGCTCGCGCCAAACATTTTGAAATGGCTGTGTCGTGGATTGCTCCGAGCTGTCTTTTTTGAAAAACGGAAAAGACCAATGCAAATCTGGATGCTGCAGGGTCTCGTATTGTTTGCATGAAGTACAAGCTCCGCAGGAATCGACCTCAGATGGTTGTTGACAATGCAAGTATCGCGCGTAGGCCAAAGCCAAGGATAGAGCACCGGATCCTTCGGGACCGTTGAACAATTGCGCATGAGCAACGCGGCTATTTTGGACCCCAGCACGGAGCTTTGAACCAATTTTCTCGTGCCCGATGATGGCTTCAAATCGCATGTGTCGAAGTTAACCTCAAATGATGGGCGCCTAAAATGCAGTATGCAAAGAAGTGTAGACGCCACGACCTGCCGCACTGATGCCACTGGCAAACACTCGGTAATGCATGTCCAAGACGTTGCGAACGCCAAATCGCCATTCCACTTTTGGATGCAATTGAGCGCTGAATTCACCATTCAGTGTCCACCATGATGGCGCGCCCTCTGGCAGCATCAAATCCAGGTTATCCGTGGCGTAAGGGCCAAAACGATTCGCCGCTTTTGATCCACTGAACAACACGTAGCACTCCAATGTCCATCGCCTGGCCTTGTAATGGGTCGCAATCCGACCAAACATGGGTGGAATGTGAGCCATAGGTCGCTCAATTTTTTCACCCGTGACGGCGTCAGGACTGAATTGAGTTCCTGCTGTCCAATTCACAGCTCCTTGCACATTCCACGAACGAGTCAGCTTCGCTTGAACCTCTGCCCGTAGCCCTCCGATATGAGCATGACTCGCATTGACGTGCGTCTGGACGCGAGCAGAGTCGCCGTCAATGAAAAACAACTCCGAACCTCCGAGCAATGCGTTTTGTGGGACGATGGCATCGTTCAATCGCGATGCGAATGCACTAGCTGTGACATGTATCTGTTCACTCTCACCCGGGTTCCATTGCAGTGATTGTTCCAAGCTGTACAAGTATTCCGGTCGCAACGAGTCGTTCGGGACCAGCACAAAGCCACCCTTTTCACGCACCTTGCCCATATCGTCGATGTTGGGATGCCGAAATCCGGTTGAAAAAGACGTGTTGGTTGACCACATTTTATTGGAACTGGTCCATCGATCTGAGATTCCTCCTGTAAACGCTGCATTTGTCATTTGAACGTTTTCAAAAGGCAGAGCAAACGAAGCTGTAGGTTCGAAAGCCGCATCCAGTCGCGATCGGCTCCAACGAATGCCTCCAGCGATTTGGTGCTGATTGATGTTCCAAACTCCTGTTGCGAATAGAGCACTGGTGCCCATGCTGCTGCCACCGTTCGGATAGCGAGTATCCATTGGATATCGTTGATTTGCGGCATCTTCCGGAAGAGAATCTGAGGGAAATGCGAGCATTCGGAATGCTTCTGATTGAACCGAATCGAACGAACCGCTAATCCCTGCAGTAACCTTCACTCCGTTGTACCACGACTTTTGAAAAGTTGAAAAACCATTCAAAACGGATACTTGCTCTATTTGACTCTCGCGCCAATCAGATCCAAAGCGACGCTTGATCCGAGACTCCTCTACTTTTTGATAAGCCAGCAGGGATTGCCACTGGACATTCCAGCGTGACAATGAACGTGTATAGCGCGCAGAAGCCAAGGTGCGTTCTTGTGGCCCGTAGTTCCACTCAGCCCATTTCAGTTGTTGACCTGAGTATTCCGCTGAGACATCATAGCGAGGAATATCGCTACTCAAACTTTTTTGAACGTTCAAGTCGAGCATCGCTCCTGGCAACCGTATCCTGAATTTCTGCAAAAAATCCCATTGAAAATAGCCCGAACCTTTCTGCACATTGGAATTATCGTTGGTATACACAACATCCGTTGAATCGCCTCGCGCTACAAAAACGGTATCCAATCCCCACGTGGCGTTGCCATGATGGCGCCACTTGCCCATGCGTAAGTCACCATAATCTGAACGCGTCACAGAAGTGATACTGCCCCAACGTTCCCTCGAAACTTCAACATCTGCATGCGCCGTTTGACTTTGATTGGGCGATCTGTATGCTCCCGATACGTTCACTTGAAAATCATTCAGCCCCAACTTTGGTGCGCGTGTATGATAATGGATGACACCTCCGAGTGCGTCACTGCCAAACAAAATGCTGTGAGGACCCAGCAATACATCTGTTCTTTGGAGCACATTGGGATCTACTGTAATCGCGTTTTGTATGTGCCCACTGCGGTAAATCGCATTGTTCATGCGAACGCCATCCACCACCAGCAAAATTCGATTCGCTTCAAAACCACGTATGATAGGAGATCCTCCGCCTTGCTGGCTTTGCTGAACCAGAACAGAACCTGTCGACCAGAGCAATTCAGCAGCTGTCTGTGGAACTTCCAGGCGGATCACCTCACTCTTCATGCTCGGAATTGCCATCGCTTGTGTGGACAGTGAAGCACTGTTCGCATCCACCAAACCTTCGCTCACAACTTGTGCCGTTTCTAGACTGATCAGGTCCTCAATCATTCGCACAGAAGCCGGCAAGGATTGACCGGGAAGAATGAGCTTATCCAAATAACCAACGCTTCTCAGCAAAAGGGTATCTGAAACCATCGTCCGCCAAATGGTCGCATTTCCCGTGACATCCGTTAATGCTTGTTGTCCTGTATTTTTATTCAAGACCACGGCAAAAGGAACCGGAGTTAACCCGTCCGAGGCCACGGCTTTCATTTGCTCGAGTTGCCCTTGGTTTGCGGGGCTAGAGTCAAATGTATCTTCCGATTCTAACCTGTGCTTTTCCGGCTGTGCCCGAGGTGTGTCATCTTGAGCGAATAAATTTCCCCCTAGCAGAACAACACTGAGCGCCAGCGCCATGAGAACTGCGCAGTACGTGCTTCGAATTTGTTGCCTATCGCTCCGCTTCATGTCGCTGGTGATGTCAAAAATCGCGCCAAATACCCTTTTATCGTTCATTGTCAAAGACCGCTTCCAACACCGCGTAGCTTTTGATTTCCCGAATCACTCCCAATTGATGTTGAAGGTAACGGACTTGGCCGAGAATCAAACGCTTTCGGTCCGCAACCGACCACATTTTGGGAATCGATGCTGAAGGCTCTAAAAACGTCATGAACCCCTCCGCTATATTCCTTTCTAGGGATTCCTTTTCCAAGCCCATTTCAAATTTCCAATCCCCCGATTGCAAGTCCAACGACTTTAAACTTGGAGAATCCGGCAGAACAGGCGCGATGCCAAGGGCTCGAATCAACTGACCCAGAAAAGCCGCATGAATCCAACCCAGCGATGGAGACGATTCAATTTCAAGAATAAAGCGGGCCATCAAATCGTGCACCTCCGGATGAGGCGTCTCCTCAGGCATGGTTTTTTCAATGACCTCGCAGATGAAAAACACCACTGCACTGCGACGAGGGTCGCGGATAACGGCATCCAAAACGACTGTCCTACTTACTTCTCGAAAACGAATCAACCCCTCAGAACCTTTGCGGTTCATCCCGCTCAACTCCAAAACGGCACCCGAGTGCCACATGGCGATTCGGCGACGCTTGCCTCGTCCTTCATTCACCCAAAGGGCGATGATCCCATGCGAACGACTCATGACACGGACAATCCGCTTGCCATCGCTATAAGGACGACTCGTGAGAACGATTACTGAATCTGTTTCGTTTTGAATGGAAGGCAAGTGGATGGGATTGTAGGATGTTACATCCGATTCATTCCGTAAAATTACTCCGCAACCGTGGACAATTCGAACCGCTGCACTCCAACAATTCTTGCCTCGCGTCGGTTACCTTAGCAGAGCAAATTGAACCATGGAACAAAACGCCTCCCCTGACGCCCATTCAGACCACCTCAATGTTGACTGGTTCAACTACCGCAGACGCGTTTCAAGGCAAATCAGCGTCGGCGCATTGACATTGGGAGGAGATGCTCCCATCCGAATTCAATCCATGACCACCGCCGACACACTCGACATCGAGAAGACGGTAGATGAGAGCATTCGAATGGTTGATGCTGGCAGTGAATTGGTGAGGATTACAGCACCGTCCAAGAAGGAAGCTGAAGCATTAGGAAGCATTGCCGCAGAATTGCGCAGCGCTCAAAAACACGTACCATTGGTAGCTGACATTCACTTCACCCCAAATGCGGCGGAAGTGGCAGCCGATCACGTCGAAAAAATCCGGGTAAATCCGGGGAATTATGCGGACAAGAAAAAGTTCGAGGAAATCGATTACACCGATGAATCCTACGCTGCTGAACTCGACCGAATCGAAACGAGATTCACACCGCTTGTTCTAAAATGCAAGCAATTGGGACGGGCAATGCGCATCGGAACGAATCATGGGTCTTTGTCCGATCGTATTCTGAGCCGCTATGGCGACACTCCTATGGGCATGGTTGAAAGCGCCCTGGAATTTTTACGAATCTGCCGCAAACACGATTACCACGAAATCGTCATCAGCATGAAAGCCTCCAATCCACAAGTGATGGTTCAGGCCTATCGTTTGCTCGTCGCCCGTATGGATTCAGAGGGGATGGATTACCCCCTTCATCTCGGCGTCACGGAAGCCGGAGACGGTGAAGATGGGCGAATCAAGAGCGCTGTGGGCATTGGCGCGTTGCTCGAGGACGGATTGGGCGATACCATCCGCGTATCGCTCACCGAAGCTCCAGAAGCCGAACTTCCCGTAGCGCGGGCGTTGGTGGACCGTTACTCCCATCGAAGCCGAACCCCTCTGAGAGAGGAGATTCCATTGAGCTTTGACCCCTTCAATTATGCTCGTCGCATGGCCCGAGAAGTGCTCAACATCGGAGGAAAAAATGTGCCCGTCGTCGTTCATGACTTGAGCACTGGAGAAATAACACCCGCAAGACTCTTCGGGTGTGGCTATCGGTATTCTGTACCGTTGGACAAATGGAATTTGGATGACTTTGCCTGCGATTACATCTACACGGGAACCCAAGAGATTGATTTTGAGCTGCCCGGAACACTAGGTGTGATTCAAGATTCTTCTCATTGGAGTGGATCAACACGCCATTACCCCTTGTGGAATGTGGCCGATTGGAATCCTGAAGCCGCTTCAGATGTTCATTTCATTCGAACCCAGCGAAAAGACTTAACTGAAGAATTTGTTGCACGCATCCACGGGCGCAAGGACATTGTGCTGGCCTTGACACCATCGAACGAGCACGCCATGGCAGATCTGCGCAGTTGTTGCATGCAGTTGGACCAACTGAACTGTGATGTGCCAGTCATTTTGACAAGAACTTTAGATGGTATTGATGACGAGGCCTTCCAACTTTTTGCCTCCGTTGACTTGGGTGCTCCACTCTTGGACGGATTTGGCGATGGAATTTGGCTCGCTGGTGATCAACACCCCCTGCAGTTACGCAATTCGACAGCTTTCGGTATCCTCCAAGCTACCCGCACACGCATCTCCAAAACAGAATACATCAGTTGCCCAAGTTGTGGCCGAACCCTTTTCGACCTGCAAGAAACCACCGCCAAAATTCGTTCCGTGACTTCGCATTTGAAAGGTGTGAAAATTGGCATCATGGGCTGCATCGTAAATGGGCCAGGGGAAATGGCAGACGCCGATTACGGGTACGTGGGAACCGGCCCGGGAAAAATCACCTTGTACAAGGAAAAGGAAGTGGTCGAACGCAACGTGCCCGAAGATCGAGCCGTTGACGCACTTGTCGAGTTGATCCGATCACACGGTGATTGGGTTGAGCCTTCCCAAGGTTGAATCCGAACAGCTCAAGCAGTCTATAAACTCAGAGCTCCTGTTCCTCAGGTGCTGACTCCTTCTCTTGGAAAAACGCCCGTTGTCCAATGAGAATGGCAATGACTCCACACGAAATCGCGGCATCAGCCAAATTCCAAATCGGAGGAAACACTTCTCGACCGGCGAGTGATTCAATCGGAAAGCCAACAGGCCAGCGCACAACAAAATGAAACATATCAACCACATTCCCCATTAAAAATGGAGCGTAGCCCTCACCGCTTCCGGCCCAATCTGCTATCATTCCCCACGAACTTCGAGTGAAGAGTTGGCCGTAAACAGCACTGTCTATGATGTTTCCAATGGCTCCTGCCCAAACAAATGAAACACAGGTCAACAATCCTTTGTGGACACCAGATCGGATGAGCCGATTCAAGTAAAATCCAATGCCAACTGCTGCCAATAAGCGGAATGTCGTGAGCACCAACTTTCCAGTCACACCCGGCAATGCCCAGCCAAAAGCCATGCCTTCATTTTCAATGAATTGCAACTCCAACAGACCCGGAATGAATGAAGCCCTTTGGCCTACTGCGAAAGTGAGTTTGATCCAAATCTTAATGACCTGATCACATACCAAAAGCGGCATGACAACAAGAGAAACCCAACCTACAAAGGTCCTAGGACTAAACAATTGATTGGTGTTTGTCTTTATTGCTTATTCTTTGCCTCAATGGACATGGTCGCGTGAGGCACCAATCTCAATCGCTCCTTTGGAATCAACTTACCCGTCACACGGCAAATACCATATGTCTTGTTCTTGATGCGCAGCGAAGCATTCTCAAGGTTTCGAATGAATTTCTCCTGACGGGAAGCCAGTTGGGCCGTTTCCTCACGACTCATTGTTTCCGATCCATCCTCCATCATTTTAAAGGTGGGGGAAGTATCGTCGGTTGTATTGTCGTCTTGATGCGAAAGAGCACGCTGCAACTCATCATAATTTTCACGCGCTGTTTTCAGCTTTTCGTCAATCAAACCCTGAAATTCCTTCAAGTCTGAGTCCGTGTATCGTGTTTCAGCCATTGCTCAATGTTCAATTCAATTTATCAACTCCAATGTGCAAGGTTGTTCCCTCGCCTAGGTCCACTTCAGTTGTCGTAGCAGATTTCTGCCACTTCACTTCATCTGCAAGTGTTTCGACCCGAATATAATCTAAATTTACTTCGATTGCTGCACGAATTTCATCAGCGGCATCGAGCGTCAGTTGGATCCGATCGGTAACCTCCAGTCCACAGTCTTTACGAACACCCTGCACTCGGTTGATCAGCTCCCGCGCAACCCCTTCTGAGCGCAACGCTTCATCCAACGTAATGTCCAGTGCTACCGTGACACCCGCCGCGCTCGAGACCAACCATCCGGGAATATCGTCCGTCATGATTTCCACATCCGAAGTGGAGATAACAGCAGGGCCTTGATCATCGTTTGGATTGACTTCAAATTGTCCATCACGCTCCAATGCCACAATATTCTCCGCACTCATCGCATTTACTGCGGCTGCGACGGATTTCATGCGCTTTCCGAAGCGAGGTCCGAGTGCCTTAAAGTCTGGTTTGACTCGTTTCACAATCGAAACATCGGAATCCGATTCATCCTTCAATAACTCCACGTGCTTGACGTTGATTTCTCCACAAATCAATCCTTCGACCGCGCGAATACGTCGCTCAATGGTTTCGTCCAATACCGGTACGAGTATCCGGCGCAGCGGCTGACGCACTCGGATTTTTTCTCGCTTCCTCAGTGACAATGCTTGCGAACTGATCTGCTGAGCCAATTTCATGCGCTCCTCCAACTCAGTGTCAATGCAATCTGCATCGACTTGAGGAAACTCCATAAGATGCACCGATTCCGCACCAGGATTGATGTCTTGATGCAACCGATCACAATAGAAGGGAGCAATCGGCGAAGCCATGATAGCCAAAGATTTAAGGCATTCATGCAGTGTTTGGTATGCACTCAGTTTATCGGCACTCATCTCACCTTTCCAGAACCTCCTGCGCGAGAGTCGAACGTGCCAATTGGACAGCTCATCAATGGTGAACTCTTGAATGGCTCGCGCAGCTTTGGTAGGCTCAAGCTCACTATAAGCTGCATCAACCTCCTGAATCAAGGAATGCAAACGCGAAAGAATCCAGCGATCGATTTCTGGCCGATCATGAACCGAGATCTGGCTCTCAGTTCCCAAATAACCATCAATCTTGGCATACAGCGCCAGAAAATTGTACGTGTTGTGAAGTGTACCGAAAAACTTGCGCTGTACTTCCACGATGCCATCTGCATCGAATTTCAAATTATCCCAAGGTTGAGCGTTGCTGATCATGTACCAGCGGGTGGCATCGGGACCGTAGGCTTCCAGTGTCTCAAATGGATCCACACCATTGCCCAATCGCTTGGACATTTTCAACCCCTTCTTATCCAAAACGAGTCCGTTGCTCACCACATTCTTGTATGCCACTGAGTCGAAAACCATGGTGGCGATGGCGTGCAGCGTATAAAACCATCCACGGGTCTGATCAACGCCTTCTGCAATAAAATCTGCAGGAAAAGACTTTGCTCCATCGATGCGGTCCTTATTCTCGAACGGATAGTGCCACTGTGCGTAAGGCATTGACCCACTATCAAACCAAACATCAATCAAGTCGGCCTCCCGGCGCATGGGGCTGCCTGATGATGAGACCAACACTATGGAATCCACTGAGTGCTTGTGGAGGTCGAATGTCTCGTAATTCTCTTTGGTCATGTTGCCTGGGGCAAATTCCTCAAGCGGATTAGCGGGCATCAGTCCAGCTTTGACAGAAACCTCGCACGCCTGCTTCAATTCTTCAACCGACCCAATACAAACGCGTTCCGAACCGTCCTCAGTTGACCAAATTGGAATTGGAATGCCCCAAAACCGGGACCTACTGAGGTTCCAATCGTTGAGGTTCTCCAACCACTTACCAAACCTTCCACTGCCTGTGCTTGCCGGTTTCCAGCGAATGGTGTTGTTCAACTCCTGCATCCGCTCTTTGGCTGCTGTGGCACGTACAAACCAGCTGTCCAACGGGTAGTACAATACGGGCTTGTCCGTGCGCCAGCAATGCGGGTAATTGTGCTCGTATTTCTCGACCAAAAAAGCCTGCCCCCTCTCCTTCAATAGGATAGCAATCTCAACATCTACAGACCGCTCCGGAGCTTCATCCGAATCATAATATTCTTGCTTCACAAAACGACCAGCGAAGGGGCCCACGCCCGCTCGAAAACGGCCCTGCATGTCCACAAGGGGCACGCCATGCCCCGTGCCATCATCTATCAAAAGCGGTGGAACACCAGCAGCAGAAGCCACACGGGCGTCATCTGCTCCAAATGTTGGCGCTGTGTGCACGATCCCTGTGCCATCTTCAGTCGTCACAAAATCACCCGGAATAACACGATACGCTTGCTCCACATTTTCCATCGGCTCTGCCCAATCCAAGAGTTGTTCGTAGCGTGCACCGCACAAATCGGTTCCCTTCATTTCAGCAACAACTTCATGCTCAGGCGCTTTTTTTCCTGCGAAGTGTTTCCCCACCAAGTCCGAGGCCAAAACAACTAAACCCTGTTCTTCAGTGTAGCGGTTTGTGGTCAAGACTAAAGAATAACCAATGTTTGGACCAACGGTCAAAGCGGTGTTGGATGGAAGCGTCCAAGGCGTAGTCGTCCAAGCCAAGAAATCAACGGGCAAGTGAGCCAATTCCGCAGCCTTCTCAGGGCTCGCATGCTCCAGAATCCGTGCCGCACAATCAGATAATGCCCTGAATTGCGCGACAATTGTAGTGTCCTTTACATCACGGTAAGCACCAGGCTGATTCAGCTCATGTGAACTTAAGCCTGTTCCAGCTGCCGGGCTATAGGGCTGAATCGTGTATCCTTTGTAGAGCAGGTCTTTGTTGTCCAATTGCTTGAGCAACCACCACACGCTTTCAATGTATTTATTCTCGTACGTGACATACGGCTCCTCGGTATCGACCCAATAACCCATCTTATGGGTGAGGTCGTTCCAAATGTCCGTGTATCGCATCACCGCCTTTCGACAAGCGTCATTGTACTCCTCAATGGTGAGCTTTACTCCGATGTCCTCTTTTGTAATTCCAAGTTCTTTCTCCACACCCAATTCCACTGGCAAGCCGTGTGTATCCCAACCCGCTTTGCGTTCCACGCGGTAGCCTTTCAAAGTGTGAAAACGGCAGAAAATATCTTTGATTGCCCGCGCCATAACATGGTGGATTCCTGGTTTTCCATTGGCGGATGGGGGGCCTTCAAAAAACACGTAGGGACGATCTTCCGGTCGCGTATCAATGCTGCGCTGGAAAGTGTCATCGCGTTCCCAACGTTGCAAAATTTCATTTGCAACATCGGGCAGGTTCAACGAACCTCGCTCGGGAAAAGAAGTTTGTACGGGAGAATCACTCATTCTAGTGGCCTTATTCGTTGCGCGTATGCGCAGCCGCGAAGATAACACCAACAAAAGGAGGATGCGAATACTAAACCGCTGATTTTTCTATACTTGACTGAGCTTAACCATGTTGGTCATGCCGGCCTCGGCAATGGGCATGCTCGCGAGGTGAATCACAAAATCACCTTTTGCAACGACCCCCATTTTAGTCAACTCAAACTTGATGTCTGCAATGGTGTGATCCGTGCTGACCATTTTCTGGTAAGGGAATGCTGTGACTCCCCATACCAGCGACATCTGACCCAGCACTTTTTTATTCGCCGTGAACATGTAAACATGCGCCTTCGGACGTTGGCTTGAAACCTGTATTGCGGTATAGCCACTAAATGTCATCGTCACAATGGCCTTGGCACTCACTCGTTTTGCAAGTCGACAGGCATTGTAACACATGCTATCACTGATGAATCGGTCATCGTCTGGGCTCAATGGTGGACGCTCATGATTGAACATCGCGTCATGACCTTCCATGGAATGAATGATGTCCGTCATTGCCTTGACGGCTTCCACCGGAAAAGCACCAACTGAAGTCTCAGCGCTCAACATCACGGCGTCAGCACCGTCCAAAACAGCATTGGCAACATCATTCACCTCCGCCCGTGTAGGAACAGAATGTTCAATCATGGATTCCATCATCTGGGTCGCAACAATGACTGGCCTACCCAACAATATGCATCGTTTGATGATGTCTTTTTGGACCAATGGAACCTCCTGCTTTGGGATTTCAACCCCCAGATCGCCGCGTGCAACCATGACTGCATCAGTCAACTCCAAGATACCATCAAGGTCCTCAAGTGCCTCCGGCTTCTCAATTTTGGCAACGATTCGAGCGTGCTTGCCCGCCTCGCTGATTCGATTGCGCAAATCAGTAATGTCTTGAGCATTCCGAACGAACGAAAGCCCAACCCAGTCTACATCTTGCTCCAAAGCAAAGGCCAAATCGGCCTCATCCTTCTCCGTGATGCAGGGAAGTGAAATCGCTGTTGAAGGCAAGTTGATTCCTTTGCGAGGCTTGAGTTTCCCGCCGTGAATGACCTCACATTTCACTTCCTGCTTGCCGTCGGTCTCGAGGACTTTCAATTCCAACTTACCATCGTCCATGAGAACAGGCTCTCCAGCCGTTACATCGCGTGCAAACTGCTGATAGGTCGTGTAGACAACTCCATCACTACCGACCTCTTTGCCCGTGCGAATGGTCAAGACAGACCCATTTTGCAACGTCATTTCTCCTCCCTCGATGTCTCCAACACGCAATTTCGGACCTTGCAAATCAGCCAACAAAGCCGTGTGAGACCCCAATTCCTCGTCCACCTTCCTGATGTTGGCGATCGTCTGCCCATGCACAGCATATTCGCCGTGAGAAAAATTCAGACGTGCCACATTCATCCCTGCAAGAATCAACGCCTTCAGATTTTCCTCTGAAGATGACGCAGGGCCCATTGTTGCTACTATTTTCGTTCGTTTCATTTCTTTCTCTTCTGTCTTTCCTAATCCTCACTAGGGATTAAATCAATCAAAGCCAAGTGCTCTATGGCTCCCGAGTGCAAGGGATCAAGGGATTGAGCATAGATTATCCCATTCACCTTTCTCAATGCAGGAATCATTGCCGCAACCTGCTCACACCCTTCACCCATGTGAAGGAGGTAATCCAGCGCGGACGCTCCTTGAAATCGAGCAATGGTACCTTCTGGCACCTTGTTCTCGACCACATGATAAGCGCACTGACCTGCGTCACCAGTTTCATTGAACCGATACACAGTATGACTTGAGCTGCCTTTTTTCTGAGCAATTTCAAGCATGTGGCTAAATGCTAAGTTCCAGCCCATTGAGCGATTCAACTCCCAACACAAGCGTTGTGGCGGAAGGTGACTGCTCAGTCCGATCAATTCAAAATCGCAAGAATCTGCAAAATCATCATCGAGCCATTGCATCAGGCAAATATACCCTGAGCATTCCGTTTCTGCAGTATGATGAGGCTATTAACATGCTCCATCACAGTGGAATATTGCCACTTGCCTCTTCAGCGGCAGCCTGCTCCGCTCCTTTCTTTGATGAACCTGTTCCCTTTCCAATGGCTTCTCCATCTATCCGCAGTTCCATCTCGTATACATTTCTACCCTCCATCATCGTCTCGCTGAGCAAATGGTATTCGACCATCTTAGAAGACTGCTGAGCCCATTCTTGCACTTTCGACTTGAAATCTGCTCCAAATGCTCCTACCACCTCTATCTGGTGTCGGTCAAACATTCGGCGCACGGCACGCTCCGTTTTGCGATAACCTTTGTCAATGAAAATCGCACCAATCAGTGCTTCAAGCGCGTTGCCAATTACGCTAGAAGGAATGGCTCCTTGCCCAATTTTCGCTTGGATAAAGGCGTCGAGGTTCATTGACTTCCCAATTTGGTTCAAAGCCTTGCGACTGACCAAGCTAGCCTTGCGCTGCGTGAGCAGCCCTTCATCTTCAAGGGGGAAGCGGTCAAATAAATCTTTGGCAATCATTGCCCCGAGAACCGCGTCGCCTAGAAACTCCAAGCGCTCATTTGATGTCTGGCCAGGCTCCAAATCAGCAGACAAGGACGCATGCGTCATTGCTTCTTTGTACCACGCTTTCTGCGATGGGGTAACCCCAAATTCCCTCCGCACAAATGCATCGAATGCACTGAGATTCCGGCGGGGAAGATTAAAATTTCCCAGACGCTTGGATTTCAATAACCCCACAGCGCTGAGAAGTTAGGCTTTAAATTCTCGGAAAAGGACGGAGGCATTGTGGCCTCCAAATCCGAACGTATTGGAGAGTGCCGCTCGCACGGTTCTCTTCTTGGCCGTATTGAATGTGTAGTCCAGTTTTTGGTCCAACTGGTCGTCCGCATGCTCAAAATTGATGGTCGGCGGAATGATTCCGTTTTTGATCGCAAGAATACACGCAATGCCTTCAATTGCTCCAGCGGCGCCAAGTAGATGACCTGTCATCGACTTCGTGGAAGAGATGTTCAAGCTATAAGCATGATCACCAAACACACCCTGAATTGCTTTCGTTTCTGCCACATCTCCGAGAGGCGTCGAAGTGCCGTGAACATTCACATAATCAACCTCTGATGGATCCATAGAAGCATCGTCCAAGGCTGATTTCATGACATTCAGAGCGCCCAACCCTTCTGGATGTGGTGCTGTAATGTGATGCGCATCTGCACTCATTCCTCCTCCTACCATCTCGCAATAAATAGTCGCTCCTCGAGCAATTGCGTGATCGTAGTCTTCCAAAATGATAGCACCTCCACCTTCGCCTAGCACAAAACCATCCCGCGTCGAGTCAAAAGGCCTCGAAGCTGTAGTCGGATCATCATTTCGTGTAGACAGTGCTTTCAATGCATTGAATCCACCGATGCCTCCTTCTGTGACTGCAGCCTCTGATCCACCAGTGACCATCACGTCGGCCTTGCCCAAACGAATGTAGTTGAATGCATCAATCATCGCATTCGTTCCACTGGCACATGCCGAAACAGTGCAGAAGTTGGGTCCTCTGTATCCATGCCGCATGCTGATATGGCCTGCAGCAATGTCCGAAATCATCATTGGGATGAAAAACGGACTGAAACGAGGAATACCATCGCTTTTGTGAAAGTTCAAAGCCTCGCTCATGAACGTTTGGAAACCGCCTATACCAGAACCCCAGATGACGCCTGCCCGATCCGGATTAACAACATCTTCTTCTGCAAGGCCGGCGTCTTTGATCGCTTCATCTGAGCAAACCACCGCATACTGGGTGAAGAGGTCCATCCTCCGAGACTCCTTGCGTTCCAAAAATTGCGCAACGTCAAAATCTTTGACCTCACAAGCAAATTTTGTCTTGAAGTTCTCTGCGTCGAATTTGGTGATAGGGCCAGCGCCACTCACACCATTGACCAAACTTTCCCAGTAGGCACGAACGTCGTTGCCCAGGGGCGTAATCGCTCCCAGACCCGTTACAACTACCCTTTTCAGCTCCATGGAGCTCGGGTTATTTCGCGTGCTCTGTGATGTAGTCGACCGCTTGGCCTACTGTGCTGATCTTTTCAGCTTGGTCGTCCGGTATTGCGATGTTGAACTCCTTTTCGAATTCCATGATGAGTTCTACCGTGTCCAAAGAATCTGCTCCCAAATCATTGGTGAAGCTTGCTTCGATGTTTACTTCTCCGGCATCAACTCCCAACTTGTCGACGATGATCGCCGTTACTTTTTCTTGAATATCAGACATAGCTTATCTCTGTTTATCGGGGCGCAAAGTAACCAAAGGAAAAGGTAACCTCCGCGGATTATTTTAGTTTTTATGTCAAACGTGTGCAATTACTTTGTCTCTGCGCTGAATTTTGCGCTGATTTCGTTCAGCGGTTTTCGAGCAATATCGGGCACCTTACAGTCTTTTGATGGGTATCCAATCGGAATCAGCAAAAATGCCTTTTCATGAGCCGGTCTTTTCAATATGTCACATAAAAAGCCCATTGGAGAGGGTGTATGTGTCAACGCTGCGATGCCTGATTCGTGCAAAGCCGACAAAAGCATGCCGCATGCGATCCCAACCGACTCTTGCACGTAATAGTTTTGCTTCTTCCCTTCCAATTCGTCAGGCTGCCACGCTTGCCTGAATACTGCAATCAAGACGGGGGCTTCTTCCAAGTGCGGCTTCAGGTGATCCGTATCAAAAGGCTTTAAATCCTTTAACCAACGATCTGACATTCGGCCATGATAATTCGCATACTCCTCCTTCTCTGCCGCTTCTCGGATCTCCTTTTTGATGCGAGGATCGCTGATGATGGAAAAACACCAAGGTTGCTTATGAGCACCTGAGGGCGCAGTTCCTGCGGCTAGAATGCAGCGTTCAACAACATCCATTGGCAGAGGATCTGTCGAAAAATGCCGAACCGTGCGGCGCGACTGGTAACGGGCCAGCATGTCCCGCGAAGCCGCATCCATTTCCTCAGGACTGCGACGATCAAAGACCAAGGGAACCTGCAACGCGTCATTGTCCGACATGGCTCAACTTTTGGTTTGATTTTGACGGATCTGACGCATTAAATCCGACGCAAACACAAAAGATTCAAGTTCCTCCACTCCACCTTGAAGCAATTGATGTCGGTCCCCATTCCACAGGATGGATCCCTCATGCACAAAATGAATGGTATCACTCGCTTCCATCACACTGTTCATATCGTGCGAGATCACCACAGTGGTCATCTGATATTCGAGGGTGATTTCCTTGATCAACTGATCAATGACAATGGCTGTCTGCGGATCCAGTCCCGAATTGGGTTCATCGCAAAATAGGTATTTGGGGTTCATTGCAATCGCTCGTGCTATGCCCACCCGCTTCTGCATGCCACCACTGCATTCGGATGGAAAGCGTGCACCCGCATCTGACAACTCGACACGCTCCAGACATGCTGCAGCCCGGGATTTAATCTCATTTTCACCGAGTCCACTGAACATCCGAAGTGGAAAACGAACGTTTTCTTCCACTGACATGCTGTCGAACAGTGCAGAACCCTGAAAAAGCATTCCTATTTCTTGTCGAACAGCCTTGCGACCCTTCAAAGACATGCTCGTGAAATTGCGACCATCGTATTCGACGTGGCCGAGGTCTGGCTCAATCAAACCCACAGTGCATTTGGTGAGAACACTCTTTCCACTGCCGCTTCGCCCAATGACAAAGTTGACTTTGCCTCGCTCAAAAGAAGCTGAAACATCTTTGAGGACATGGTGATCACCAAAAGACTTAGAAATGTTGTACAATTCAATCATTCACTCGGCCTTTAATTTAGCAGCATTTGCGTGATAATCAGGTTTGAAACCATGATGATGACCACCGACCAAACAACTGCTCGTGTACTCGAACGTCCGACTTCAATGGGACCGCCCGAAGCGTAATAACCATGGTAGGCCGAAACGCTGGTAAGGATAAAACCAAAAATGACCGTCTTGATGAGTGCATACGACACATCAAAAACCCGAAAATCCACCTGCATGCCGTATTCAAAATCCGCGAGCGTACTCACGCCGGTTGCGACGCCAATCCAAGCGCCTGCACCGACGCCTAGGACCATGCTGAGTATCACCAAAAAAGGAACGATCAAAACGCCTGCTAAAATCTTTGGAAGAATCAAATGACTCGCACTGTTTACACCCATGATTTCCAATGCGTCGATTTCCTCTGTAACACGCATACTGCCCAATTGCGAGGCGATATTTGACCCCACCTTTCCTGCTAGAATGACTGGAATCAATGTCGGTGAAAATTCCAAGATCATCGTTTGCCTGACAGTAAACCCAATCGTGTAAGCTGGAATCCAGCCGCCAATTTGATGGGCGGTCTGTAAACAAATGACAGCTCCCATGAATAGGCTCAGCAAGGCCACAATCCCAACGGACTGGATGCCTATCGACTCCAATTCTTGGACAAAAAGACCTCTGAACATCCGCCCCTTTTCAGGTTTGCGAAAGCTCTTCGCCAACAACTGCATGTAACGCCCGACATGAAACATCCACCGCATGCGGCTAAGTTAAACGCTGAGCGGCTTATTTTTGCCAGCAATGAAGGAGCGAAAAAACACGTTATTCACTGTTGTCATGCTTTGCTTGGGTTTATTCCTTTGCAGCTGTCAACAACAACGACGAACTCAAAAATGCGATTGTCCACAATGGTCCTGCGTTTCCGCGCCAACTTCATTGCCATTAACACAACCTTGACTTGAAACACTCGAATACTTACGCTGTCATCATGGCTGGCGGCATTGGCAGTCGTTTTTGGCCCATGAGCCGAGAAACTCAGCCGAAACAATTCCTTGATATTCTCGGTACCGGACGGTCCTTGATTCAGATGACGTACGATCGCCTCAGTCGGATAGTCCCCAATGAGAACATCGTCGTGGTGACTCAAGAGCGTTACCGCGGATTGGTCCATGAACATTTGGGGCAGCTTCCTGCAGAAAATGTACTCTGTGAACCATTCATGCGAAACACAGCTCCTTGCATCGCCTATGCCAACCACTGGGTGGCCAACAAAGCCGGTGATCAAGCTTCTGAAGCGGTCATGATTGTTGCGCCATCGGATCACCTCATTCTAAAAGAAGATGATTTCCTCGAAATCGCCCAAGTCGCAGCGCAACATAGCTTGAACACCAATCAGCTGGTGACGCTGGGCATCAAGCCCTCGCGTCCCGATACCGGATATGGCTACATCCAATTCGAAGACCTCCCAGATGCGGGAGATAATCGCATTCGCTCGGTCAAAACGTTCACTGAAAAACCACAAAAGGAACTGGCTGAACAGTTCCTTGCTTCTGGAGACTTCTACTGGAATTCCGGAATTTTCATCTGGAGCTTGCAGAACATTACAGCTGCTTTTGAAAAGCATTTGCCTGAGATGCAGGATCTTTTCCAAGAACGCGCTGAAGCATTTTCAACCGCCGAGGAGAAATCTGCAATTCAATTGATCTATGGCGATTGCGAGAACATCTCAATCGACTACGGCATCATGGAAAAAGCCCCGAATGTGGCTGTTGTTTTATCTGATTTCGGGTGGAGTGATCTTGGTACGTGGGGTTCTTTACACGAAAAGCTTCCGCTCGACAAGCACGGCAACGGGACAACCGGATCGGAACTCTGGGCTCACGATGCAGCTGGAAACGTTGTGGTCACCGATGCAACGGACGCCAAAAAGCTCGTCGCCATTCGAGGATTGAATGACTTCATTGTCGTGGACACCAAAGATGCCTTGTTGGTTTGCCCAAAATCAGAGGAGCAGTGGATCAAGCAACTTGTCACTGAGATGAAAACGCGAAAAACGCGTTGATTGAGCCGCGGCCAACTGACCTAGCGTCGACCTGTCATTTCCGCTGGCACCACCCAAGCGTCGTATTCCGACTCAGACAGATAGCCTGTTGCCAACGCGGCAGCTTTCAACGTGGTCCCTTCTGTATGCGCCTTGTTGGCAATCTCTGCCGCTTTGTAATAACCAATTTTGGTGTTGAGCGCTGTCACCAGCATCAGGCTATTCTGCACCAATTCTTCGATGCGATCGTGATTGGGCTCAATGCCTTCCACACAATGCGCGCTGAACGACGCACATGCGTCTCCAATGAGCTGAGCACTTTCCAAAATGTTACGAGCCATCATCGGCTTGAAAACGTTCAGCTCGTAATGCCCCTGGGCACCGCCCACGGCGATAGCAACATCATTTCCCATCACCTGAGCGCACACCATGGTGAGCGCCTCGCATTGCGTTGGATTCACTTTTCCAGGCATGATGCTCGAGCCAGGTTCATTGGCTGGTATGATGATTTCACCGATACCAGACCTTGGGCCTGATGCCATCAACCGGATATCGTTGCCAATTTTATTCAACGAAACAGCCAGTTGCCTGAGAGCGCCATGCGACTCGACGATGGCGTCGTGTGCTGCAAGTGCCTCGAATTTGTTTTCCGCGGTTGTAAAGGGATGCCCCGTCAATAAAGCGATGTGCTCTGCAACGCGCTCTGCATAACCCACTGGCGTGTTAATGCCTGTTCCTACAGCCGTTCCGCCCAGCGCCAACTCCGCCAAATGAGCTAACGAATTGCGCAATGCATTCAATCCGTAATTGAGTTGTGCAACGTATCCACCAAATTCCTGTCCCAAGGTCAATGGCGTAGCATCCATCAAATGCGTCCGGCCAATCTTGACAACTTCCGAAAATGCTTTTGACTTCGCATCCAATGCATCCCTGAGCTTCTCAACCCCGGGAATGGTCGTCTCCAAAATCATGTGATACGAAGCAATGTGCATTGCTGTTGGAAACGTATCGTTGGACGACTGCGACTTATTGACATCATCATTCGGGTGAACGGGTCGTTCTCCCTCTCCCACAACTCCTCCGTTCAACTGATGAGATCGATTGGCAACCACTTCGTTCACATTCATATTGGATTGGGTCCCCGAACCCGTTTGCCAGATGACCAATGGAAATTGCTCATCCCATTTGCCGGCTATGATTTCTTCGCATGCCGCAGCTATCAAATCGCGCTTCTTTGCGTCCAGCCCTCCCAGTTCGGCGTTGGTCAAAGCCGCCGCCTTTTTCAAATAGGCAAAGGCCCTGACCACTTCCATGGGCATCGATGCTTGGGGACCAATTTTGAAGTTGTTGCGCGAACGCTCAGTTTGCGGACCCCAGAGGGCTTCTTTTGGCACCTTGACTTCGCCAATGGTGTCCTTTTCAATGCGAAATGAATTCATAAGTTGAGATGGGTTGTCGGGGAGTTCGAGCTCATTATTCTGCGTTTTTCGCACCAGATCCAGCCTGCATCAAATAGGCTTTGAGGAAGCCTTCAAGATCTCCATTCATAACGGCCTCTACATTCGAAGTTTCGTGACCGGTTCGGACATCCTTGATCATTTTGTAAGGCTGCATCACATAAGAGCGAATCTGCGAACCCCATTCGATTTTTTTCTTTCCCGCTTC
>CBFIEJ010000022.1:0-34770 GCA_965661575.1 uncultured Flavobacteriales bacterium
CTGTGCGGGCAATGCGACCACGGAAGTCTTCATCAAGCCACAACCTGTAGCAGAGTTCAGCACGGATTTTGATAACGGTTGCGAACCTCTCGTAAGCCAATTTGGAAACAACAGCACGAACGCAGATGCATTCGATTGGAACTTCGGAAATGGAGATTCTTCCCATGACGAAGACCCAAGCATGGTATTCTTGGCAGGAAGTGCGACTGAAACGTTTACGGTTACGCTCACAGCAACCGACGAACTCGGATGCTTCGATACAGCAACGCAAAACGTAACGGTTCACCCAGGCGCAGATTTCACATTGGATCTCGGCAACGATTCTGTTTGCTCGCCTTTGAGCATCAATCTCCCTGCGATTTCCAATGCACAAAACATCACGTGGAACTTTGGCGATGGAAGCACTTCAAACGAAACAGCTCCGACGCACACGTGGGAAAACAACACCGGTGAATTGATGGCTGCAACCGTCACCTTCTCCGCACAAACGCCAAATGGCTGTGCGGGCAATGCGACCACGGAAGTCTTCATCAAGCCACAACCTGTAGCAGAGTTCACAGCTTCAGAAACAAACGGATGTGAGCCACTCACAACCACATTTGCAAACAACAGCACCAACGGTGATTCATACATCTGGAACTTCGGAGAGGCTTTGCTTCCTGGTGAGTTCAATATGAGCCCATCGGTAGATCATGAATTCATCGCTATTGGCAACGACTCGACCACATACACTGTGACACTTTTGGCCATTGACGCCTTGGGATGCACTGACCAACGCACACTCGATATCGAAGTGTTGCCTTCTCCAGAATTTGACTTGGTATTGGCCGAAACAGAAGCTTGCTCACCATTGGTTTTGACCATGCCAGAAATGAACGCCTCAAGCACCGGTTACTGGTCGTTTGGCGACGGAACCCTTTCCAATGAGAGCACGCCTACCCATAGCTGGAACAACAACAGCATGGAGCTTGCTTCGTTCTCCATTGAATTTCAGGGAGCCAATGCATTCGGATGTTCAGGCAATGCAAGTGCAGACGTGAGTGTAAAACCTCAGCCAATTGCTGATTTTACCAGTGCTGACGCGGAAGGCTGTGCTCCGTTTGATGCGTCCCTCACTAATTTGAGTGAGCGCGCGGATAGCTATGCGTTCAACTTTGACGATGGAATGGGTGAATCCACCAACAACTTAGATCAAATCTTACACACGTTTGCAGGATCCGATTCTGTGGTGGAGTACACCGTAAGCCTCACCGCAACGCATGATTTAGGTTGCAGCGATGTTCACGAAGAAGTCATTACTGTATTCCCTGGCGCTGCCGCGTCATGGATCGGCGCAACCGAAGGATGCGCGCCATTCAATGCGGACTTGATTATGGATGCACCATCGACGACCAATGCCGTTTGGAACTTGAATGGAGAAATCTTCACGGGCGACTCACTGAATACGACTTTCTCTGGCACTTCGGGTATGAATGCAGAGCACACCATTGGTTTGGAAGTGACTTCTGAGTTTGGCTGCATGGATTCTACTGACATCATGGTCACGGTCCACCCTGTTCCAGCCTTGAGCCTTTCCACTTCAACTTCTGCTTCATGCTCCGATGAAATGTGGATGATTTTCAACGATACGCAGTTTGCCGATAGCAGTGCGATCACATTCAACGATGGCTCTGAATTCATCAATCCTACTGACAGCATTGTTATGAATACAGCCAACGAAAATTCGAACGATGTGATCGTTGAGATGACACTCACGGCATTCACCAACTTCGGTTGCACGGCTGCTTCTGGACTGGCCCACATTGTGCACCCGAATGTGACTGCAGATTTTGCATTCCCTGAGGCCGCATGCACACCATTAACAGCTGACTTCACCAACAATTCCGTGAATGCCTCTGGCTCGATTGCATGGTCGTTCGGTGACGGTTCTACCTCAACTGAAAACAACCCGGCACACGTGTTCAACACCGAATCTGTGGAAGACACCACCTTCACAGTTTCACTTCTTGCGACCAATGCAGCCGGTTGTGCAGATAGCACTTCTGCTGAGATCATCGTATTTGGACGACCTCTCGCAGCACTCGCCTTGGACAGCTTAGAAGGATGCTACCCTGTAGACGTGACCTTCGCAAATAACAGTGTTGGTCACTCTTCAGTCTCATGGAACTACGGAAATGGAGAATTCGGGGCGATCAACGATTCATTGCACACGAAAACTTTCTTCAATCCAACGGAGGAATTGATCACCTATACAACGGTGATGAACATCACAAATGAGCACAATTGCGAAGCTTCGGCAAGCGTCCAATTTGATGTGGCTCCATTCTTAAATGCACAATTTGACATGATTTCACAGGGATGTTCTCCTGTCGATGGTCAGTTGATCAATCAGTCAGAAGGAGCGGCATCATTCATCTGGAATTTCAATGACGGCTCTGCGCCATCCAACGAAATCAATCCTTCGCATGTCTTTGTCAACAACACGAATGAGGACCAGACCTTCCAGGTGGAGTTGATTGCATTGAGTGCATACGGTTGCACAGACACCATCGCAGTAGGTCTTGAGGTCTACCCCATGCCCGAAGCAGAGTTCAGTGTAACTCCTGCTATCCAGACATACCCAAACACCACTGTTGGCATCAACAACAACAGTTTGGCTTCGTCCAGTGCCATTCAGTACTGGAGCTTTGGTGACGGCGATGAGGTGGTGACTGATCAACCTATTTTCCACACGTTTGATTCGTGGGGCACCTACAACATCACCCTTTTGGTCGACAATGGAGTTTGTGCCGATGCACACACAGAACAAATCAACATCTTGTCTCCGAACCCTGTGGCTAGTTTTGTGGGTGGAGGAAGCGGATGTGCGCCTTTGATGGTGGCGTTCGAGAACAACTCCAACCATGGTGCAGGTTACGTTTGGAACTTCGATGATGAGCACATGACATCCGAAGAGTCTCCCGTTCACGTATATACGCGACCAGGGATTTACGATGTCTCATTGACCGTTATTGGTTATGAAGGGCAAGAAGAAGAAGTGATCCACTACGGTGCGGTCGAAGTGTTCCCATCCGCAACAGCGGCCTTTGTGAATAGCCCGACTGAAGTTATCATACCCGACCAACCTGTCGAGTTTGTGAATTTGTCGGACGACGATGCCATTGAGTTCTTGTGGAACTTTGGTGATGGTCAAGTGAGCACTGAATCGGATCCGATTCACTTCTACACCGAGCCAGGGATCTACGACGTAACCTTGACAGCCAATAACGCGTTCAACTGTCCAACATCTTATACGTTGGAACACGCTGTAGAAGCCACCACAGGCGGATTCATGGAATTCCCAACTGCTTTCACGCCCATCAACGGCGGAGGAACCGGTGGAAGCTACGACCCTGCGGCGTTGGACAACGACGTGTTCCACCCTCACCACACTGGAATTGTAGAGTACGAGCTCATCATTTTCAATAAGTGGGGAGAGTTGATCTTCCGCTCCACCGATGTCTACGTCGGCTGGGATGGATACTATGAAGGGGTTTTGGCACGACAAGACGTATATGCTTGGAAAGCCACAGCTCAGTTTAGCAATGGTCACCGCGTAACCAAAGCAGGTGATGTAACCTTGATCGTTCAGTAATAAATCGAACCATGACATTTCAATTGATATACCCTCGCGCCATGAAAGCGTTCAACATCATTGGTCTTTTGACCCTCACATTGTGGGCACATCACGCGTTAGCTCAGGATTTGCGGTTCACGCAGTCCAATGCCATCCCGACGATTGTCAACCCAGCATTTGCCGGTTCTTCTGACGATGCACGTGTGTCCAGCGTATACCGCAACCAATGGGCATCCATGCCTGGATCGTATGTAGCCATGCACGTTGCCCATGACTGGTACAATCGCAATTTGAACAGTGGCTTTGGCATCTTGTTCAGCAATGAAGAAGCAGGTGCAGGTGGTTTGAGTACAACGCGCATTGCAGGTCAATTCGCCTACGAAGTCCCCCTCGGAAACGGATGGCGACTACGCCCCGCTTTGCAAGCTGGATTGGCTTCTCGATCCATTCAAATGCAAGAATTGACCTTTGGTGATCAGTTGATCCGAGGGCCACAGGTGTCCAGCATCGAAGACCGACCAAGCGTCGCGCAGCATTACTTTGATTTTGCGGCAGGTATGCTTGTGACAGGACAGTACACATGGTTGGGATTTTCATTCGATCACTTGAATAATCCAAACGAAAGTTTGAACCCTGTGTTCATCGACCCCATGGATGTCAAGGCATCTGTTCACGGTGGATTTCGAATGCCATTGATTGATTACTTGCACAATAAAAATCATGGAGACTTGGTCTTCGCCTTCAATTACATGGCACAAGGGACTTTCGATCAAATGGACTTAGGAGTGTATTACGATACGAAGCCACTGAGTTTTGGATTGTGGTACCAAGGGCTGCCATTCGGTCACACCATCGAAGGAGGAGCCGATGTCGACGCCGTGAGTGTCATCCTCGGATATGGGCATGACAATTGGAAGGTTGGCTACAGCTATGACATGACCTTGAGCACATTGGGCTTGGCCACAACAGGTGGAAGCCACGAAATTGTATTGAGTTATAACTGGCGAACGCAACAGCGCAGTCGAGCAAAATCACCGCGCTACTTGCCTTGCCCCGTTTTCTGATAGTTAAGCGGATCAGAATTCACAACGCAAGCCCAGTTGTTTCGGTTGATCATATCAATTGAAGCCGCTGGGCTTGCTCCATTTCAAGAAACCCGAATCTGATTGACTTCCGGTTGCAACTCGACGCCAAATTTGGCCCGCACGTCCTGGATAATGGCCATGGCCAATTCCCATATTTCTTGGCCTGTTGCATCCCCATAGTTGACAAGTACCAAAGCTTGTTTCTCGTGCACTCCACAGTTTCCAAGTCGTTTGCCTTTCCATCCCGCTTGCTCAATCAACCAACCTGCAGCCAATTTGAACGTATTATCCTCCAACGGATAGTGCACCACTTTTGGATGGCCCGACAGAACCTGCTGAAATGACCGGGCGTCAAGAATGGGGTTTTTAAAGAAACTCCCAGCATTACCCAGTTCAGCTGGATCGGGCAACTTGGACCTTCGAATGCGCATCACAGCCTCCGAAACATCTTTGTGCGTGATCTCCTGAGACTGAAGATCCTGGAGTTCCGATTGTATCGCACCATATTCCATGTGCAATGGAGCATTGCGTTCCAAGGCAAAAGCCACCCGAACGATGACCCATAAATTTTTTTCCTTTTGCTTGAAGACGCTTTCTCGATAACCAAATGCGCACGCTGCGTGATCAAATCGGTGCAATTCACCTGTCTTCCGATTCACCGCTTCAAGCCACAAAAAACGATCCTTGACCTCCACGCCGTAGGCTCCGATATTTTGCATGGGAGACGCACCCACTGATCCGGGAATGAGGGCGAGATTTTCCAAGCCGTTCCACCCTTTTTCCACAGCATATAAAACCCAATCGTGCCATGATTCTCCTGCTCCGACTACAACCTCGAGGCAATTTCCATCATCCTTGAGCACTTCAATGCCCTTGATACCTTGTTGAAGCGTCATTCCTCTCCAATCCGAATGCATGAGCACATTGGACCCACCGCCCAGAATCAATAGCTCCCAATCATTCTGCTCAGCAGCCACAATTGCCTGGCGCACATCATCATCTGAGCAAGCCAATGCGTGGTGATGTGCTATGGAAGCCACTCCAAACGTGGTCAACGGTTTCAGTTCGACGTCGGATTCTAAAGTCAGTGTTTCGAATGCTGCTCGTGCATTGAAACGACCAAGCTTAGAGAAAGATTCCCGAACAGTCCTCGCACGGACTCGTTCGTAAAACTGTTCCTTGGAAATGACTTTGGATTGCGCTGCCTCTTGGAGCAATTCTTGCAACCACAGAAAACGGGGGTAATCCGAGGCAAAATGAGCATGTATGAGCCATTCAGTCGAACCCAACGGTTGGAATTCAACAGCATGGCGCGGCCCTTCAATTGCGTAGAGGGAGTTCGTTCCCTCTAGCATCCGGTATTGCGGATATTCCATCATCATTTTCACGGGCAAGTTCGCATGTAACGAGGAAACAAACGCGAGCAATTGGCGTTGTATTTTTGAACAAGTATTTTTCACTTATGGCGTCTACTGAACCTGCATCTCAGCCCAAAGGGCATCTCTCTGTTGAACAAGGTCGAGCTTCGGCAGAGCTCGGACAGTGGGTTAGTGCGTTGATTGCCTTCGACAATGCCCTGAATGAATCCGATGCTTGGAAGACTGACCCCGACTTCTTGAACGACCGAGCTGTAGCGCTTTTTCACAACGAAAGAGCCCACGACGCCATTGCTGTCCTCACCGATGCCATTCGTCTTCAACCACAATACGGTTATCGATATGCAGCACGAGGATGGATGCGCCAAGCACTGAAAGATGTAAATGGTGCCATCGCAGACTACGAGCAAGCGATTGCGCTAGACCCCGACGATGCCATTACCCACAACAACCTCGGGCTATTAGAAGAGCAGTTGGGCCGGATGGAATCTGCCAAACAGCGCTTTGCAGCAGCCGATCAACTCGATCAAGTGCTATCAGAAAACGACATCAAAGTTCAATCTGCGGAACAATCAAAACCGGCGGAATCGGTTGCAGCGCCTGAACACGCTGCTCCAAAAAACACACCAAAATCTGAGCCGTCCGCATGGACAGAACTGACAAAGGCAGTCACCACTTCAGAAGGAAGACGAGAATTCATTGATTTCATTCGCAATGGTTTTAAATTGAACGACTGAAACGACTCTCATTGACGCAAACACAATCTTTTCTGGAGCGAACCGCTCAGCTTGTGTTGATGCACAACCGTCCAACAGAATGCTTGGTCATCGTGCCCAGTTCGCGGGCAGCGCGCAAATTGGAAAGGACCATGGCGGGAATGATGAGTCAGAGCGGGTGGCTCCCACAAGTCAAAACACTCAATGACGTGCTCCGAGACAGCACAGGCCTGAGCACCTTGGATCCCCTCGCAGCGCAGGCAGAGTTGTTTTCTTGTTGGCGAGCACTTCAAGAGGTGGGCGATGAGCATCAATCATCCGCGGAGGCGCGTTCCTTTCAATCCTTCATGCCTTGGGGGAGAATTGCCCTTCGTGATTTCAATGAAATCGATCAACATTTGCTCGACGCTTCACGGGTTTTCCAAAACCTCTGCGACATCGAAGGAATTGAGGAATGGAGTTTTGCGGATGAAAAAAAATTAGGCAATGCGCAGCGCTCTTTTCTTGAGCAATACCTGCAATTGGGCCCCCTTTATGACGCTTTCCAAAAAAGACTATTGGAACACGGACTGGGCTACGCAGGACTGATCGCTCGAAGCGCTGCACAGCAACAAAGCTCACTCGACTACCCGCATGTTTTTGTCGCAGGGTTGAGTGCTCTCACTCCCGCAGAACGCAAGTTCTTGAGGCAATTCGAATTGAAAAATCAGCTGACTTGGTTGTGGGATGGCGACGAAAGCTACGTGCTCCCAGACGAAATCGAAGCTGGGCTATTCATCCGAGAACAAGGAGGATGGGGCACTGGTAATGCGCTCAATGCGCTTTCCAATCGGCTTTCAAAATCTCCCCCCACCATCCACAGCGTTGGCTGCAGCAGCACCGTGATGGAATGCCAATACGTGCGCAAAGTATTGGAGTCCATTCTCCCCGAAGACTGGAGCAAAACAGCCGTAGTGTTGCCCGATGGAGCGCAGCTCCCACTGCTCTTACAGTCGCTGCCTGCCGGAATGCAATCTGCCTACAATGTCACCATGGGCCTTTCTTGGAATGACACACCTGCCCACTCATTCTTGCAATGTGTGCGCATCATGGTTCAAAAATCCACTTCAGCTTGGCACATTTCCGACTTGCAGCAACTCTTCAGTGAGTCCTTGACTCGCCAGGCGCTAAAAGCTGATCTACTCCAAGCAGATGCTTTGAATGTTCTGCAAGCTGCTGCAAAGCGGAAATGGGTATGGCTCAGTGACGAACGCTTAGATGACCAATCACTTGGGACCGTGGCGCCATTTTGTGCGGCAATTGGTCAGTTGAGAACATCGGATGCCGGGGAACTGCTTGAAGCTTTGAGCGGATGGTCCCGAGGAGTAGCCGAATCCCTGGAATCCGCTGAAAAACCAGATCCCTGGAGCAGCGTTGGATGGGAACGCGTCATGCGCGCTGTTGGGCTCATGCTGCGATTCCAAGAAGAGTTCGGGTTGCTGAAAACCGCAAGCGAAGTCTGGAGCATTCTATTCTCGAGCCTCTCTACCAGCCGAATCGATCTTCTGGGAGAACCGGAAGAAGGGCTTCAAATCATGGGGCTGATCGAGAGCCGTGCTCTCGACTTTGAGCGGGTCATCTTGCTCGACTGCAACGAAGGTAATCTCCCAAAAACGAGTGTGCCAGATAGTTTCATCCCTTATGATCTGCGTGCAGTTTGGAAACTCCCAAACCGTCATCACAAAGAAGCGATCTATGCATACTACACCTATCGGCTTTTCAACCAAGCCAAAGATGTGCATATGGTCTACCGCTCTGAAGACGAATCCTCTGAGAAAAGTCGGTATCTGCTTCAGGTAGAACGTGCCTTTCGGCCGAATGGAAAAGATTTGCTGCCGTTGAAACAAACAACAGTCTTCGCCCCGCTACCCGATCCCCGTCCTGAAGTCGCCCCAATACAATGGGATGATTTCGCGAGCGAGCGACTCGAAGAGTGGGCGCAACGTGGCATCAGCCCTTCAGCTTTGAATTCGTTCATGGCGTGCAAACGCAATTTCTATTACCAGTACATTTTAAGACTGAGCGAGCCTCGAGAATTCACCGAAGAAATGAATTCAAGCACTTTCGGCACCATCGTTCACCAGGTGTTGGAAGACGGATTGAGCGAGATGATCGATAAGCCGATGACCCGTGAACTCTTGCTGCATTTCAAGCAACACATTACGCCTTACTTGGAAGCTTCTGTTGAAAAGCATTTCAATCGAGAATTGACTTCTTTCGGTGAGAATTACCTTCACCTGACCATCGCGCAAGCCACCTTGGTAAAGCTCATCGGCACAGAGATGGCCGAATTAGAGAGAGGTCAAGCAAAAATAATCGGTTCACTCGAAGCCAAGCTCGGCCATACCTTTCAAAGTGATCATCCTCATTTCCCTGAAGTGAGACTGCACGGAATGGCTGACCGAATTGATGCCGAAAATGGAACTGTCATTGTCACCGATTATAAAACAGGTGCTGTTGAAGCGCGCGAATTGAAATTGAAAGAACCTTGGACCGATAAACTCGACGATGGCAAATCCGGCAAAGCACTCCAACTTCTGATGTATGCTGCCATCGCGCTAGAAACCATAGGCCCCAACGGAAAAGAAAGAACGGATACCGACGATAAAATCGAACACGTTGGAGCCGGCATTCGATCGGGGAAAAATGCCAATGCAGGTCTTCTTCCATTGTCCATTGATGGCCAGACACTTGTAACACGACAAGACGCACTGAAACTGTTGCAATGGATTTCTCAAAAACTGACCGAGTTGCATCAAACAGATGCTGGCCTCATGCATGAAACCGAATCCAAGTATTGTGCGTATTGCACTGTATTGGATCCCTTGCCTGAATATTTTTAAACTTCCATGAGCGTAATCGCAAAACAATCCGGATTGGCGTCCATTGCATTGGGCATTGGCTTGCTGCTCGGCGCGGCCAATACGATGTTCGTGTTGCCGCGAGCGTTCGAAGGGCATGAGGCTGTGTGGGGATTACTGCGCATCATGACATCATGGGGGCTCATTTGCTCATCAGTCGCAACACTTGGAGCCCCAGCAGCGATTGTCCGTTTTCTAAGCCGCTATCCTGAGACGGATCGCGGGAAACATCTCAAAGCGATTCTCCTGATTGCAGGCACAGGCATCAGTTTGTGCCTCATGATCATATCCATTTGGGGCGGAGATTGGATTGGAAATATGGACGCCAAAAATGCAGATTTACTGAAGGACAATGTCGGCGGGTTCATCATGATCATCACGATCATGAGCTTGATGGCCATTTTTCGTGCATTGCTCACTTTGCAACTGAAGACAGGGATTATTTCGTGGGTGGATGAAATTTGGCAAAAAGGAAGTTACCTCATCCTAGGGGGTGCACTTTTAATGGGCTATCTCCCACTGGAGTCCTTCGTTCCCGCCTACATCATTTCGTGGTTCATCTCACTCTTGTTGCTTCTGCTTCCAACACTCGGTGCTTGGCCGAGCTTGAATGAGCCCGTTGCTTGGTCTCAAATGCGTCCGCTTGCGGACTTTAGTCTGTTCAGTCTTCTCGCGGGAGGAGCATCAATCATTGCCAATCAACTGGACTATATCATGATCGGAATGTACCTCGGTCTCGAAGAAGTCCCTGTCTACACCATGGGCTTTTTCATTGGTTCTGTCGTCGGAATGCCGACGCGTGCAACGCAAAAAATAGTAAGCGGGATTGTCGCCGTCAAAATTCACAACAGTTCCGCCGACGAGATGGGGAGGCTGAGTCAAAACACCGCGCGTGTAAACGTACTGCTAATGGCTAGTCTTCTTGCCGGGATTTGGGCTGGGTTTGAACCCTTTCAATTGTTGCTGCCTGAGAAATTCCGAGGACTTGAAATGGTTTTCATCTGCATCGCATTGTCCAAGGTAGTAATAGGGCTGAACGTTAGCAACAACTCGCACCTCGGATACAGTGAACACTATCGGCTGTTGTTGCCCATCAATTTGGGACTCGTCTTATTTACCGTTGCCTCCAATTATTTGTTTCTCGTCGTTTTCAAAATGGGAATCGCCGGCGCCGCCCTTGCCACACTTTGCACAGTGCTTTGGAACAATGTTTGGCGCCTCATGATCGTGTGGAGAAAATTCAGAGTTCAACCCTTCACCTGGCCCATATTACCCATCACTTTGATTGCGTTGACCTCGGCATGGGCCTTTCACTGGGAAGCGGGAACACTTGGTGCCCATCCACTTGTCGAAGCCTTCGCATTCGGTGCGCTCGGGACAGGAACCTGTTTCGGCTCATGTTACCTTCTCGGCTTCTTTCCCGAATTGCGAAAAGCCATCAGACATCGCTTGCCTTGGTGGCCTTGATCGAATGCTCAGCTGTCTGCTCGCAACCATTTCTGGGTGCGAAACAAAAAGTAGATGTAGCCTCGGACCATCAAAACGTCTGAATCGTCTTCATCCAGCCACATTTCACAGTCGTAAATCTTACCATTCTTGGGATCACAGATGGTTCCGTCTTCCCATTCCAGATCGTCTCCATTCTGGACCATGTTCCGGACGATTTGCATCCCCAATGCAGGCTGATCCTTCCGATCATCGTCACAGTCCGAACAAATCGGATGTTGGTCTTCTTCGGGTAAACGAAAGAGTTCAACAACTGTTCCAAACAATTCGCCATTCTCTTCACTGATGTCAACGATGCTCTTGATCCGACCCGTTTCATCATCAATCGTTTTCCATTTTCCCAACACAGAGCTGGCATCTTGAGCAACGCTGGTGAAGCTAAAAGCAACAGCAACAAGGAGAGAGAAGTATTTCATGAGGTAATTTTTTCTAGGTTTTCAGCGTCTCGCTGGACCCGGTGGACCGCAGCATTCAATTCGAAACCCAATAATAAAATGGAACTGTTAGAATTCAACCATAAAAGTGTAATCATCAGTGTTCCCAGCGACCCATACAGTGTATTGTATGAGGCAAATTGACCAATGAACCACGAAAATGCAAACGTCACAATGATGAGCAGCACGGTTGCTGCAGTGGCACCGATGGAAAACCACTCCCAACGTTTCTTGATGCGATTACCGGCATTGTACAGAATGGCAACCGTTGCATACATCAGCGCAAAGGACAAAGTCCAGCGAGCCATCATAAGCAAAGGAATATCATCGGTATTTAGGAGGTTTTTAGCTTCTGCCCATTGAACCAAGTCCCCTGCAAAACCAATGAGAAAAACAGCCACTCCCAACAAAACGGACAAGAGCAGCATCAATCCCACCGAAAGCAATCGAAAAAGCAACCAATTCGGCTTACCGGGAACGTGAGGGCTTTCGCCAAATCCCATAAGGATGGAATTCACACTGTTCGATGCATAGTAAACCAACAATACCACACCGACGGACAACAAGGTTCCTTGCCGTTGATCAATCAAATCAGTAACTGTTTGTTCAAACAAATCAATGGCCTGTTTCGGAAAGAAATATTCCAAACTGATCAACACTTCCTCTGTTTCCAATGGTGTGAATGGAACAATGCTCAACAACAGTAGCATGGCTGGAAAAAATGCAACAAACAGGCGGAAACTAATGGCAGCCGCGCGCGTGGCGACCGAACCGTTGACCAGCCCCAGAACAAAAAAACGAAAGACGTCGTACACGTTCATATCCTGGTCTTGCCACGGCCTCAGTCGTCGCAAAAACTGACGCAAGCGGTCGAAGCCCTTGTGTTCTTGAAGCCATTTGAACAACGGTCCGTCTGGGACGGGAGGTGGAGGCAAATGACTCATGGAAGAGCGTCCGTTGATTTGAGGCTGAAATCCATGCCTTTGACGCTATGTGTCAACCAACCCATGGACACATAATCAACTCCTGTTTCGGCATACAAACGCGCGTTTGATGGAGTAATGCCTCCTGAAGCCTCAAGATCAATCTGGCCTCCCCACCGATCGACCTGCGCCTTCACTTCAGCAGGACTGTGGTTGTCAAGCAACAAACGATCGATCAATGGCACACCCGATGGCTTCAGCAGCGTCGCTTGCATGCGCATGGCTTCGGACGCCTCAGCGGCATCCCGAACCTCAATCTCCACTGGTAAATCCCTGCCCAACTTCTGAAGGTATCCAGAAACGCGATTCAAGACAGATTCAACTGATCCCGCGTAATCCACGTGGTTGTCCTTGATCAAAATCATATCATACAAACCCATGCGATGATTTGTGCCACCGCCCAAGCGTACGGCCCATTTTTCAAATGCTCGGAGCCCCGGTGTTGTTTTCCGCGTATCCAAGACGGCACATTTGGTGCCTTCAAAGGAATCCATCACGTCGGCTGTTCGAGAGGCGATTCCGCTCATGCGCTGAATAAAATTCAAGGCCAAACGCTCTCCTTCCAAGATTCGCCTCGCATCGCCCGCGATGCGGAACACTGCCTGACCATGTGTCACACGATCACCGTCCTGACAAAGCCTTTCGGTGACAAGATCAGGAGACACCCGACGGAACACTTCGGAAGCAACCTCAAGACCAGCAACCACTCCGTCTTCTTTGGCCAAAATCCAGCCCTCGCGCTGCAACTCCTCCGGCAAGGACGAAGCAGAAGTATGGTCACATTCCCCCAAATCCTCTTTCAAGGAATAATCAATCATTTCCAACATCTCTGGCGTAAGCATGCCACGAAGATAAACGCGAGTGAGCATTGTTCGTGAGCACTGAAACAAACTCATCAACTACCTTTGTTGAATGCAAATGACCTTGGTAGCCTTGGGAAAAACACAAGCAAAGTGGATTGCTGAAGGCATCGCGATATACGAGCAAAGACTCCGGCACTATGGAAAATTCAATTTTATAGAAACGCCAGATATCAAGCTGAAACAAGCCAAAGCAGATTCTAGTCAAGTGATGAAAGCAGAGGCGGCTGTATTGGCCAAGTTACTGCCCGGTGTGGACCACCTCATTCTGCTCGATGAACGTGGGAAAAGCCGGACATCGATGCAAGGTGCTGAGCATCTCAGGAAACTTCAGAATCGCGGACTCAAGCATGTGATGTGGGTCATTGGTGGACCTTACGGATTTGACGAAAGCATCCGTTCAAAAGCCCATGAATTTTGGAGTCTCAGCCCCCTGACTTTCTCTCACCAAATGATTCGGCCATTTGCACTTGAACAAATTTATCGTGCCCATACCATCTTGAAAGGCGAACCCTATCACCACGAATGAAAAAGCCCGGCTCAAGGCCAGGCTTTTCTCAAATTTAATTTGCGTTATGTTCAGGCTGCGAGCACCGTCACCACATTGTTCAAGACCTCTACGGTCCCTCCCTTAACAGCAAACGTCTCCTCGCCTTTGCTCGTGCGAACAAGGACCTCTCCGGATTGCAAGGTGGTGATCAATGCAGCATGTCGCTCCATGATGCCCATGCTACCGTCTGATCCTGGCAATCCGACATATACAGCGTCTCCACTGAACAGCGTTTCGTCGGGGGTGAGAATGTGTACCGTCATTTCAATGGGTTCAGGCTTCCGCCATCATTTTTTCTCCAGCTTCAATCACCTCTTCAATGGTTCCTTTCAAATTGAACGCGGCCTCCGGCAAGTGATCCAACTCGCCACTCAGGATGCGCTTGAAACCCTTGATGGTGTCTTCAATGGAGACCAAAGAACCTTGAATTCCCGTAAACTGTTCAGCTACGTGGAAGGGCTGAGAAAGGAAACGGCTGATTCGGCGAGCACGGTAAACCGTTTGCTTGTCTTCCTCAGACAGTTCGTCCATACCCAAAATCGCAATGATGTCTTGCAATTCCTTGTATCGCTGAAGGGTTTCCTTGACGTCTTGAGCGCACTTGTAGTGCTCCTCGCCAACGATGTCTGGAGTCAAAATCCGTGATGTTGAATCGAGAGGGTCAACCGCAGGGTAAATGCCCAATGAGGCAATCTTTCGAGACAATACTGTCGTGGCATCCAAGTGAGCAAAAGTCGTAGCCGGTGCCGGATCGGTCAAGTCATCCGCTGGAACGTATACCGCCTGAACGGAAGTAATCGAGCCACGCTTTGTAGACGTGATGCGCTCTTGCATCGCTCCCATTTCCGTCGCCAGTGTTGGCTGGTACCCTACCGCTGATGGCATTCGACCTAACAGGGCCGAAACCTCCGAACCAGCTTGCGTGAAGCGGAAAATGTTATCGATGAAAAACAGGATGTCACGTCCGCCAGACTCTTCGTCTCCATCGCGGAAGTACTCCGCTACGGTCAACCCCGACAAAGCAACACGTGCACGTGCCCCAGGAGGCTCGTTCATTTGGCCGAAAACCAAAGTCGCTTGAGATGTGGCGAGCTCCTTGGTATCGACCTTCGAAAGGTCCCATCCACCGGCTTCCATGCTCTCTTCAAATTCTTTTCCGTACTTGATTACGCCGGATTCAATCATCTCACGCAACAAGTCGTTTCCTTCACGTGTTCGCTCTCCAACACCTGCAAAGACCGAGATTCCCTCGTAGCCCTTTGCAATGTTGTTGATCAATTCCATGATCAAAACAGTCTTACCCACTCCAGCTCCTCCAAACAATCCAATCTTTCCACCTTTTGCATAGGGTTCAATCAAATCAATGACCTTAATGCCCGTGAAAAGAACCTCCGTTGCGGTCGACAAATCTTCAAACCTGGGAGCATCTTGGTGGATTTCACGACCATTTTCGATGTCAGTGATTCCACCAATGCCGTCAATGGCTTCACCAACAACATTGAAAAGTCGTCCTTTAATCTGCTCTCCAACTGGCATCGTGATGCCTTTACCGTCGGCTGAAACCGCCATTCCGCGGGATAATCCTTCCGTTGAATCCATGGAGATGGCACGCACTGTGTCTTCTCCGATGTGTTTTTGAGTTTCAAGAATCAAATCTCCGCCTTCACGTTCAATGCGCAAGGCATCGAGAATTTTTGGAAGGGGAACACCTGCTGGGAAACTTACGTCGACTACTGGGCCGATGATTTGTGAGATGGTGCCTTTTTGGGACATGAGCAATTGAGTGAGTGAAATAATTTCGGTGCAAAAGTACAAGCGAATGAGCTAGTTTACCAACCTATCTTTGCAAAAGTGAAAGTACATTTCAACGCCAACGATTTTGAGTCGGACGTACCCGTGGTTTTAACCGTCGGAACGTTTGACGGCGTGCACATTGGACACCGCGCTGTCATTGACCTATTGAAGCGGCGAGCGCAAGAAATTGACGGTGAATCGGTCCTGCTCACTTTTCATCCGCACCCCAGAACGGTGCTACATCCTGAGCAACATCAATTGAAATTGCTCAACACCATCGAAGAACGAAAGTCGTTGCTCCGCGATGCCGGGCTTGATCACCTGGTGATTCATCCTTTTACGGAAGAATTTTCACGAAAAACACCGCTTGAGTACGTACGAGACTTATTTGCTGAAGGCATCAAACCGCAGAAAGTGATCATTGGTTATGACCACCGCTTCGGCAGAAATCGCGAAGGATCATTTGATTCTCTCGTCAACCTCGGAAAAGTCTTTGGGTTCAGCGTCGAAGAATTACCCGCTCAGACCATTGAGGAGACCAAAGTCAGCTCAACCAAAGTACGGGAAGCACTCCAGATTGGTCATGTTGCCCAAGCGAGGACCTGGTTGAGCAAACCTTATCCGCTTCTCGGTCGGGTCAAACGAGGCGAACAATTGGGTCGAAAACTGGGATACCCAACAGCAAATCTCACCATTGAGAATCCCCTCAAATTGATCCCCGCATCCGGTGTTTATGCCGTCTTTGCACGTTTAGAAACGGAGGAAACATGGAATGCAGCCATGGTCAACATCGGCACTCGGCCTACCGTAGAGGGAGGTTCTGGAAAAGAACAAATTGAAGTTCATCTTTTGAATGGCGGAAGGCAATGCTACAACGAATTGATTGACCTTCGGTTCATGAGAAGAATGCGCGACGAGGTTCAATTCGATGGGTTGGCAGCTTTGAAGCGGCAGCTGCAACAAGATGAGGCCAATGTTCGTTCTTATCTTGACACGATAGATCCTCCCTCCGCCTCCATCTGAATCATGCTCAATCGCCGACCATTCGTCCAAAGCCTCATCCAGCTGACTTTTGCTCAAAAGCAAGGCGCACGTCTGGCGCTGTTCGCCACGTCCTTGGCTTTATCCTGTCTCAATTCCTCGATCGGGCAAACGAGTCATGAGGTGGTTTGGGAGCAATCTCAAGTTTTCAAAAATCTCGACGAAGCGCGCGACGCGCGAATGGAGGGAACACCCATTTTCCGTTTGGACTTGACCAAGCAAAAATTGAAAACCGTACCTCCTGAAATCTGTAACTGGACCGAGCTTCGTGAGCTTGTTTTAGACCGCAATAAAATCGAAGCCATCGGACCTGAATTGAAACAACTCGCTTTCCTCGAGCATCTCTCTGTCAATTCGAACAGGTTGAACCAATTCCCAGCAGTTCTAACGCAATTGGATCAGCTGGTCAGCCTCGAAATGGGAGACAACATGATTGACACCATTCCGCTGAACATCGACCGCATGACGGCGCTTCAGAGCCTCGAACTGTGGGACAATGTCCTGGCTTATTTCCCCGCCTCTCTGAGCGATCTTCCCAACCTAAAAAGATTGGATCTGCTGCACAACGACATGGTTTTTGAAGAGCAGGAGTTGCTTCGGAATTGGTTCTCTGACGACGTGGAATTGATTCTTTCAGCGCCTTGTCGATGTGATTTTGACGAGTGATGCTCAACAACCTTTTCACCGGCTTAAGCACGAAAGTAGCAGGCACATCTGACCGCAGAGCATGGCATCGTTGGGGCGAACCCCTCGCCGCCACATTGAACTTGGCGTATACGATTGGCTACATGAACGCCGCACCCTGGAGCTTTCACCTCGCTGCTGCGGGATCATCCTTGTATTTGATGATTTGCTGGCAGCGTCGCATGCTCGCTGAATCCTTGCTCTGGTTCTACTACATCGCCATGGCATGGATCGGAATCACAGCCGTCGAAGAAGCCTGGCCCAATCCGCTTCCCGTGGCGTCTGGCTTGGAACACATCATTTCCATCATCATTGCTTTGGCCGTATGGGGTGCGGTGAGCTCATTGCTGAGGAAGCACAGCAAGGCCTGGCGACCCGGTCTGGACGCATTTACCACCGTTGGCAGCCTGTTAGCGACTTATTGGATGCTGCAGTTTGTCCATGCGAATTGGCTGTACTGGATCGTTGTCAATGCTGCAGCAGTCATTCTCTACAGTGGTCGAAGAATGCATTGGACAGTCGGCTTATTTATTCTTTACACTGCCCTCGCAATCGAAGGTTGGTTTGACTTCTTCCAATGGTAACACCCGCCATACGCATCGCCATCACAGGCATCGAATCCACTGGAAAAACAACGCTGACTGCAGCGCTTGCCGAGGCACTCAGCGCCGAAACCGCTGTTGAAGTCGCCCGATATGACCCGCGCGTGCTCAAAGAAACCATCGAGGTGTCTGACCTGACAAGGTTGGCAGCAGCACAACTGAAAGCGTGCCACGCGGCTGAACAACGGGCTCAGGAAACTGGAAAGAAGGTGGTCATTTCCGATTCTGATTCCACCGTCATTCGTTTCTGGGGGCGTTGGACGCTTCGTGCAGAGGTTTCCGGTTTGTCGAAACTGGAAGAATGGGCTGACCTTACGCTACTCTGTGCGCCGAACATTCCGTGGGAACCCGATCCACTGCGATCATTGCCCAATTCAAATGATCGAAAACAACTGCACCAACTCTATGTCGATGACTTGCAATCCCGGAAAGATCATCCTTGGACATTGATCGACGGTTTGACGCACGAAAAACGGCTCGAACAAAGTGTCCGAGCCGTTCAATATTTTAGAGATACCTCCGTGTTTAACGGATGATAAACTTCACGGGAATCGTGTACTGTACGCTTACTGCTTTTCCGCGTTGTTCTCCTGGCTCAAAAGTGGGCAGGCTCTCAACAACACGCGTAGCCTCTGCGTCAAGTCGCGAGTCGACTTCTCGCAAGACACGAACATCTCGCACCTTGCCATCCTTACCGACAACGAAGTAGACGAATACCGTACCCTGAATACCTGCATCCTTTGCGATCGGCGGATATTTCGTATTCTTCGATACATACTTGATGATCTCCAACTGCGTGCATTGATGACGTTCATCACCCCGTAATTTCTTACAGTCGCCCATTGCTGGCATGTTCTCGACGATCATGAAAGCTACATCTTCCTCTTCTTCCTCGTAATCTTCGATGATTTCAATCTCGGTATCCTCGTCTAATTCGATGTCCTCGATCTCCAATTCCTCCTCAATTTCTTCCTCATCATCGACGATTTCGATCACCGTCGTTTGCTGCGGGGGCGGGGGCGGGGGCGGGGGTTGAACAATATTGACGGGGATTTCCTCGTCTTCAAGCAAATCTGCTTCAAAGTCAAGTGCCCGAGTAATGGCCACATCGTAAGACGTCCATGCCAAGGCACTCAACAACAGCGAGAAGGACGCGACGAAGCCAATGGCTCGCCAAGCCGATCGCTTATTTTCTAGATTCGCTTCAGGAGTTTTTCGACTGAGCATGTTGCTTTTCTATTGGGATTCGAAATTAAGACAACTTTGGCATTGTAGCAGCAGATTCGGGGAACTTAACGATTGCGGGGTTCAATTCCAGCAACCGTATATCCATCGGAAGAGCATGCGCCCTATTCCGACTCCGATTCCGTCCGCAAGCATATCTCCAAAACTTGTGGTTCGACCTTCAAACCATATTCCTTGAGCAAATTCCAAGCCAAAACCGTACATGAGCAAGGCGGCTCCAGCGAACCACTTGTATTTGCGGACAGAACCCGATTTTCCAAGTGCGATGAAAACGCTCGAGCTCAAAAACATGAACATCAAAAGATGAATCAATTTATCCATGTGCAATTCTCCCAGCCAATTGGTTTGAGGCAAGTCCTTGCCGGGGATGGCGTGCAACACCAAGATGAGCAGCGCCCAGAACGTTGGTACAGCAGCCTGTCGCCACTGAAATTCTCGCTCTATGCCCGTATCGTTCAGGTCTCCCCTCATGTTCAAAAATCGGCGTTAGCCGACCAATGCAGCGTAATCCTCGGCAGTCATCAATCCCTCAAAATCGGCAACGTCTTTGACCTTTAACTTGATGATCCATCCCGCTCCATAGGGGTCATTATTGACCGATTCAGGGGTGTCCTCCAAAGCTTCGTTGAATTCGGCTACCTCTCCGGCGAGTGGGCTGAATAGATCACTGACCGTTTTGACGGCTTCAATCGACCCAAACACCTCGTCAGCGGCGACTTCTTCATCGACGGTTTCCACTTCGATGAAAACGATGTCGCCCAACTCTCCTTGGGCGTAATCCGTGATACCAATGGTAGCAGTGTCTCCTTCCAAACGCACCCATTCGTGCTCTTTGGTGTAGCGCAAGTCTTGTGGAATATTCATGACCTATTGATTCAAATTGAAGCGCAAAGCTACTCCAGAACGAATATTTGAAGTAGCGAATGAAGTTGATATGTACGGACTCGTGATTTGGTGGTCATAGAACGCACGCATCGTCACTTTATCCGAGATTTCGAGATCTGCAGACATCTTGATTGAAATCAAGTTTTGACCCGCAGTCACTTGGTTCTGTCTCTCCTCCATCTTTCGGATGATGGTGCGATTGTCTCGAATGTTGAGGTCTGCCCTCAGCACCAAGTCTGTCTCCTTCAACATTTTGACCGGGAGCTTACCGTACGTCTTGATGAACGGGTTCGGAACGTCTTTGAATTTGTAACCAAAACCAATCACCAGCGCATTGCTCTTGGTCTCCGTGACTTGGAGGTTGGTCAGTCCAAATGCGACATTTCGATCGCGCTTCAACTCCACCTTCAACTGAGGTTCATTTTCCGCTTCCGTATTGAACGTCATATCCACTCCTACAAGCGGCGAAAGCTGCTCACTCAGACTCACAACATTGAACTGTCTTTCTGAGATGTAATTACCAAATTCGCTCTGATCCAGTGCTGTTGGATTGCCAAACTGATCCTCCTCAAAATTCAAATTGGTGACATAATTGGTTGTCAATGTCGATCGATAACTGTGGCTCAAGTTGAAGCGCTTGAAATATTGCTTGAAAAATGGATTCTTGGTGAGGCCGTCAAATGTTACGCGCCAGTTCGGAGCAATTGGCGTATTGAAAACATCCAGAGGAACATCCGCCGCATCAACACCCAAATAAGCGGCTACAAACGCCGGGATCGTCACGTCTTGGCTCGTTCCTCCAAAACCGGAATAATATCCCGTATTCTCTGGAGAATCGAGCTGATATGTCACGTCATTCAGCCGTTCCGAAACTTTGATGCGGGCTTGTTTGATGAAATAATCCCACGTCTCTGAATTGAATTCATCATCAACATCATCCTCAACGAATGCGGTATTCCAACTCATCACGGTCGCAGAAAACTGACCTGTTTGATTGGGTGACTCATAGACAAAGTCATTGAGTTCCTCGTCATATCGGAAGAAACTGGTGTAATTCTGAGAAATATTGCGGTTGGCCGTCAGCTCAATTTTCAAATACTTGATGGGCTCCAGATTGGCCCTCACATTGAAGGTCTCTTGGTAGGTCTCCGTGTACTGTTGGTTTTGAACAGCCGAAGACTGCAACCAACCTTGCTGCGCGAATTCAGTCGCAAAGTCATTCACTCGATCTCCCTGCCAGTTTGTATTCTGGTGACCAAGCAAGAACGCTGGGCCAGGGGCCAAAAACTGACTGTCAAATCCCGCGAATCGTGCATTTTGGTTGTAGCCCGGCAATAATATTCCTTCATTGCGGGTCATCGAACCAGAAACATTCTGAACACTCGCAAGCAAACGTACGATCGTCGCCAGTGGATTGATCTCGAATTTGATTTTTTCCTCCTCATCTGCATTGCCAAATCCATCGCGGTCTTCATTGCGAATCTCACGAGCGCTTGGAGCTCGACGCGGGGGGTTCAGCAAATCCTTGACGCCCGGTACTTTATTGTACAGGTTAGAGAAATTCGCTTGGGCGTTCAAACTGAGATTACGTGAATTCTGAATGGTGTTTCCAATGCTGTCCTGGGAGAACGGCGCACGATCCCACCGGAATGAGCCTTGGTAACGGATGTCACTCGAGATGAAATTCACCAACGGCAATTTGTCGAACGGCAATTTATATGAACCCGTGATGTTGTGATTGTACGTGGTGATTTCACCCGCATTTTCCAAGTTGCGAATGACAGAATCCCGGTACAACTGGTATTCTTCGGTGTTTTCCCGATTGATTTCACCCGCGGGTTCACCCACAAGTGCCTGAGCCTGACCGTTGTAGTCAAACTTCAACGCTTTGGTTAAATCGTATTTCACTGCGTAGGTGCGATCCCAGCGCCATGTCTTCATCACCTGCGTGTTGATCAGCAGATTCGTCTCCACGCCCAATAATTCTTGGGTGTTGTTTCGCACTCGGCTCGCCTCATAAATGCGATTCATTTGAGAACCCACTGTGAACTGCTTCAAGCCCAAATAGAAGTTGAAATCTGTCAACCACTTCATGAAGTCCAATTTCCTCAAGAATCCAATCTTGCCAAATGGCTTGAAGTTCTTCGGTGAATGGGAGAAGTTGTAATTCAAACCCCCTCTATATTCTCGGTTCAATCGGAATTCCGTATTGACGTCCCGGTTGAACGATTCGATGTAAGAGAAGTTGCCTGTGAAGTTTCCGGGATCAAGCATCTTCAATAAGCCAATTTGGCTGCCGCCGGATTTCCCACCTCGTGCAGAACCACCGCGCGCCGAACCGCCACGTGCTGAACCCTCTCCTGCTCCTTCTTTGCCGCCTGCATCCTTGCCTCCTGCTTCCTTGCCCATTGATGCTCTGCCTCCTGCAGCAGCTCCACCACGCTCGCGGTTTCGATCGCGTGACGAAGCGCCATTCTTGCCACCAAATTGAGGGTCAATCTTGATGCTACTGAAATTAATAGACTTCAGTTGATCAATCGTTTTTGCATTTTCTCGCCGTTGTGCAGACAGCCCTTCCTGCTGCGCCATCTCGATATCAGGGGATAGAGGATCAAACTGCGGGGTGGAAATTTGTTGAGAATATCCGAGGTACATCGGAAGGGTGATTCCTAACTTCTTTGGCAGCAACTTGCCCAGCTGAATCGTACCAGAAGCATCGATGCCTTGGATGGTTTCGCGTTGACGATCTTGAATGCGCTGCTCGAGGCCTCCAAAGCCTGGAGTCGACATATTAGCCGCCACAGAAATGTTACCTAGGTCGGCCAATTTAGCATTCATTTGAGCGGTTGCAGCCCATCCCCCTTTTTGATTAAAGTCAGCCAAACGCATCTCGTTCACCCACACCACGGCACATTTATCCAGGCCATCATCATTGGAGGTGAAGTCATTCTCGTCCTTGTCCGTATTGCGCACACCCACCATCACCATCACAACATTAGCAAGGTTCGGATTTCCTTTGACCGCCAGGCGCGCATTGCTTTCCGAATCCATTGCTGCGTATTCATCAAACAAGGGATAACCCTGAGGTCGTTCAATTTTGAGATTCTGAAGTTTTCGAAACTCAATGTCGATGTTGTTCTCTTCCGGCCAGATCAAATCCTCATCGCCCGTATTCCACGGTGTTGTCTTCAGCGGGATTTCATATTCATAGTAATTTGACTCGAAATCGTTGCCCAGACGGACAAAGCATGTAACATCGTCGTCGTTTAGCACTTGATTGTTCGGTCCGGCTTCCGCGTGCACATACATCCGAAGACGTTTGTACATCCGCATGTCAAAATTGATATTACGGTACGCTCCCCGCGCATCTCCATCGGCCAAATCACAAACGGCCATTTCCAATGACTGCTCATTCAAGCGCCTTTGGTTTGCAGTGCCCACGTCAATTTCACGAATAATCCCCGGCGGTGTAACGTAGGGAACAGGTTCTCGATTTCCATTCTCCTCGATGTTCACAGCACTGATATTGAAAACGGTCGCAGACGGATCATCTGGTTCTATTTCCTGCGGCCCCGCAAGAGAATTCAAGTAACGACGCCATTCACCCCGGATCAATTCCAATCGCGCAAAACGCAAAGTCACTGGCTCCGTCCATCCCTTTGCAAACATGCGAATGAATCGAACAGATCGGAAATCCGTGATGCCACCGACACGGTTGTCATACTCGCGCACTGGAATCTTGAACTGATACCAACGGATCACCCGCTCTTCGTCATCCGCTGTTGTAACCGTTTGCTCAAACGTATCGGTGATGTAATTTTTTCCAATGTTGAATTCTCCTAAGTCCTGGGGTCGCAGGGAAACCTTGTACTGGAAATAACTCTCAATCGTTGACAACGTGATGTCCTGGTTGATGTCTTCTGTGTTCGGAATCGTTGTACTTGTGATTGGATAACCGTCTGGAGAGCCGGTATTGGAATTGTTTTCATAACCATTGTATCGGGAGTAACGCTCCAAAATGGTCTCCTCGTTGGATTGTGCTTGAGGGTTCCGGAAATACCGAAAATTATCACTGGATGGATCGTCCTGAATCTCAGCATACGCTTCTGGATTCACGTATTCGGCAACGTCGTTAAGCCATTCGCTAAAGTATCCTCGTTCCGCTGCGTCCGGCATACCGTCCAATCCGACATCCTGCAAATCATACGTACCTGAAGTATTGTCAAACGCGTTTACGACGTTGAATGTAGAGGGGTCGGGATAGATGCCCCACACACCTTCCAACGTCGGGAGGTCAGGATTGTTTGCCGATGGCAATCCATTCTCGTAAGAAAGCTGGCTGTCGTTCAGGACATCCTCTGAAACGTTGCCCAAGTTGATGTAGAAATCACCCCCTGTAAAATTCTCAGAATCTTCGTTGAACGGATCCATCAACCAAAACTGCATGTATTCGATATTGGCCGCCTCAAAGTCCGTCGTGGTCAGAGCGCGCTGGATTCCAGCCCACCGTGAGGCCGGGTCCTCAAGTGTTCCTTCTGGAGTAAGCCCCGCAGAAACTCCGTTGGCTCCTTCCGGGACATCATAATTGTAGGGACCGCGCTCATTGGGTCGAAATGTGAAATCCAGCGTCGGAATATTCGGTGGTGTTCCAGTGGGCAGTTCTCGATTCGGAAAGACCTCGCCTTCCAAGACTTCACGGGTTCGGTGATCACTTTTGATCTCCGCACTCACCTGCCCGTCTTGCAGGCCACTTCCGCGGAAGAATTGAGGGTCCACCGTGTACCAACTCAATGCTGCTCTGTTGTAATTGTACAGCAGACTGTCCTCTGCACTTCCCTCTGGAAACAAAGCCGGTTGCAATTTTGGTGTTGAGGCCAAGAACCATCGATTCACGGATCGTATGTCAATGGCTGATTGGCTTCCTTCAAAATCGTCGATGTAAGCATTTCCATCTTGCCCTATCGCTCGGCTATGACCTGGAATGAGATAGGCGGCCTCAGCGGATATGTCAATGCTGGAGCCCGATGAGGTCTCATAAAAAGGCAACGCATCAATCAATTCAGTCAGGAAAGGCGCATCGTCTTGGTAACTGAAGTCCGCTCCAAAAATAGAGTTGTTTACGGGCTCATTGCCGATGTTCACTTTCTGCGTCAACGGTCGTTCACGAAGATTCAGGAAGGTCGCTCCCAAATTGAATCGATCCCCAACAGCGTAGTCAAAGCGCGTTCCCATCATGGTTTTGGTCTGAATGCTAAAGAGCGAATTACTCTCAAGCGACACCTTGATGTTACGTCCGGACTCCAACAGTCCGTCATTGATGATGCGCACACGCCCCAATTGATAGTCGACTGTGTAATCTTGGTTCTCGATCAAACGAACACCACCGGCAGTAACGGTCACAGAACCTTCCGGAATGTTCATCGCCTGCAACGCAATCTCACTGCTCGTTTGACTTTGGAATTCACCCTTGATTCGGAATCGATTCAGAGATGGTATTTGCTGCGCAGCCGTCTTCGTGCTGTCATAAAGCGGCTGAAAAACAATGCTCTGAATCAGGTTTGCCGCCAAGTCCGGATCATCCACGCGTTCCTCAATTTCACGCTTCAGATTTGATCCGAAAGGCTCTACAGATGGGAAGAATATTCGACCATTTTGGCTGTGGATGGTTCCGCCCGTAGTCGCTGCATTGTCAACAAAATCAAAGACACCATCCGGCTGACTCATGCCATTGATATCGAGGCGATCCATCCCCAACAATTGGAGTAGTAGCGTACCATCCAGCGGGTTGCGCGGGATGTAATTGAGATCGACTCCTGTGGCCGGATCATTGTACCAGATGTTCAACCGAAAGTTCTCTTCGCTGAGTCCAAACGCCTGCATCGAGTAGACGTTTTTCATCATTGTGCGCCACAAGGGTGCGCGCGATCCATCACTCAAACGCAACTGGGTGATGCTCGACTTCAGCATCTTCAAAACCAAGGCGCTCGGGGCTGTATACCCATCTTGGGATAGTGTTCCTACTTGATGTGTTTCACCATTGAGGGTGTACTCATATGCCACCGCCAAGACTTCCGCATTGTTCAACGCCTGGCGCAACGAAATGAAGCCCAAGCGTGAATTGTACGTGTATTCCGTTGGCGCGAGCTTTCGCGCGTTTCCGACCCGCTCAAAGTGTATGCCTTGCGTCAGACCAAGTCCCATGGCGCCAATCGCACCATTGGCACCTGTAAAGCCCATGACAGCTGAGTTGTTCACCATCATGTCGAACAGCGTGTTGTTTGCATTCGTCGGGTTGGGGCGAATGGCATCCGGGCTTCCCGCCAATTCAGCAACGGGCAGGTTGGACGAGATGTAGTTCGGGTTTTCACCTAAATCTGTGAAACCAATCACATTTCGAACGTCCTGGGTGTTGGCTTGGGTATTGACAACCCACACTTCAATTCGGGTGATGTTTGCTCCTGAACTTGGGACGGGCAAACTGCGCATGGCCTCGTCGTACTCGTCCAAGAAGTATTGGGAGAGGAAGTAGTGGCGATTCGCTTCATAATCATCCGCTCGAATGTCAAATTCTTGCGTTTGGGCACCTCCGTCAACTTCAATTTCCTTCCGTTCACCTTTTTGCTGGGAAAACACAGTCGTATTGTAGAGTCGGCCCCACTGCGTTTCCAACTTTACCCCAAAAAGACTTTGACTACCTGTGATCAATGTCCCGGGCAAGGGCATCGAAATGTGCCCCGCTTCAAAATTCTTCAGGATGTCATCTTCTTCTCCTTGGAAACCGATGTTCATCTGATTCTCAAAGTCAAAAAGCGCTTCGGTGTTGTAGTTGGTCCCGAGGTCAATCTTGTCTCCAATCTTTCCACCGATGTTCATTTGAATGCGCTGGTCAAAGTCGAACGTGGTGATGCGCCGCTGGCGTTCTGGAATTCGGGGGTTTTCAGTGTTGGAAATGTTAACTCCAAAAGTCAATTCTGCAGACCCCTGAGGCTTGATTTCAATCTCGTTGCTGCCAAAAATGGTTTCAAACAGCTTGCTGTCAATGGTGAGCTTAGGAGCGAAAGCGCGCTCTGCCTCGTCGTCCTCCACTTGCAACTCATTCCAATACTCCGTAAGGTTTCCCTCCATATCAAAATTGAGGTATTCATCGAGGGTCAGAAAAGTCGAGGGACGGTACTGGATTGTGTCCCCCACCAGCTGTTGGATGCTGTACATACCCGTCTCCTCATCCAGAACCACCTCGTAGGTGAAATTACTCGGCCATGCAAAATCGAAACCTGCAGGCGATTCGATGGGATTGAACTGATCTTCACCTCCAAATGGAAAGGGCAAATCGATGACCAAACTATCATTCCCGGACTCCGCACCATTCGAGTTTTGTGCCCGTCCTGAAAAGGCAACGAACAACAGAGCGACCAGCACCAAGGTGCTGGGCAGTGCGAGTCTATAGTCTGCCGTCTTTTTCAGCATCACAATCGCTTCAAAGCGTGTTTTATCAAATCCTCCACGGTATCCAAAGCGGGCGATTCTTTTAAAATTTGGTCCAAGGTCTTTTCACACCGGTTTCGGTCAAAACCCAGTGTGGTGAGCGCAACTAACGCATCCTGCCGTGAATTATTGCCAGAAGCTTTTGGCGAGGTCAAAAACGAAGCATCCTCAGAATTTAGAGCACCCACTTTGTCTTGCAAATCGATGATGATCCTTTGCGCTGTTTTTGCGCCGATTCCTTTCACGCTTTTCATCGCGTTCACATCTCCTTGTTGGATCGCATTTCGAGCTGAGTTGGGATCCATTGAACTCAAAATCATACGAGCCGTGTTGGCTCCAACACCGCTTACGCCAAGCAGCATCAAGAACAATTCACGCTCTTCGGGTTGAGCAAATCCATAAAGCAATTGTGCATCTTCACGAACCACCAAATGGGTGTGTAAGTGAACGCTCTCGTCTTGACCAAGTTGCTCATAGGTGTGCAGGCTGATGTGCACCTGGTATCCAACTCCGGCGCATTCAATCACCGCATACGTCGGAGTTTTCTCCACCAATCTGCCTCTCAAGTGATGAATCATACTTCTTTTTTGTTTTGAGCATCGACAACGGCAAGACGAACCATGTCATGAATCTCGCGAACCGAAGATCCCATTTGAAGCACGTGAAAAGATTTTCTCATTCCCAACAAAATGGGACCTTGCACGTCAATTCCAGCCATTTCTTGCAGCAGTTTGTAAGCAATATTACCAGAGGCAAGATTCGGAAAAATGAGGGTGTTGACCCGTTTTTCATGCAACGTTGAAAACGGAAAAGATTCTGACAAGAGCTCATCGTTCAAGGCAAAATTTGCTTGAATCTCACCATCCACAATCAAGTCAGGGTGTTTTTCCTTGAGAATTCGGGCTGCTTCGGCCATCTTCTCCGCGTCAACTCCGCGGGCGGAGCCAAAGTTGGAATAACTCAACAAAGCGATGCGCGGCACGATACGCAGGCTGCGAACCGCCCGAGCTGTCAACACGGCAATGGACGCAATTTCTTCAGCCGTTGGGTTGAGGTTGACCGTTGTGTCTGCAAAAAACATTGGGCCTCGCTTGGTCTCCAAGATGTACATCCCGGCCACCTTATCCGCGTCTTCCGCCTTGCCAATCACTTGCAATGCCGGACGTATCACCGAGGGATAGGTTCTTGTCAATCCCGAAATCAGCGCATCAGCGCGGCCCGTCCGGACCATCATTGCACCATAATAGTTACGCTGACGCATCAGACGTTCGCCTTCACGCGCTGTCAAACCGTGACGCATGCGCAACTTGAAAAACTCATCGCCATAGGCCGTTCGATTTTCTAGCTCCTCATTCGCCCGGGGATTGATGACCTCAACGCCATCCAATTCAAGATTATGCTCCACGATCAACTCCTCAATCACCGATCGGCGACCCAATAAAATAGGGATGGCGATGCCTTCTGCTTTCGCCTGCTCGGCCGCCTTGAGCACTTTGTGGTGATCTCCTTCTGCAAAGACGACGCGCTTGGGCGATTTTTTGGCGCGATCTGCAATCGTCCTCGCGAGGCCTGAATCGTACCCGATTCGATTCAATAACGCCTTGTGATAGGCCTCCCAATCAAGAATCGGTTCGCGCGCCACACCTGATTCCATGGCAGCTTTGGCCACTGCTGGGGCAACATAAGTGATGAGTCTTGGGTCGAGAGGTTTGGGAATGATGAGGTCACGACCAAACGCAAAAGATTGGTGTCCGTAGGCAGCTGCCACTTCATCGGGAACGTTCTCTTTCGCGAGATCTGCAATCGCCCGTACGGCGGCAATTTTCATCGCATCATTGATGCTTGTTGAGCGGACGTCCAGCGCACCTCGGAAAATGAATGGAAAACCCAGGACATTATTCACTTGGTTCGGATGATCCGAGCGTCCCGTCGCCATGATGATGTCATCCCGCACCTCAAGCGCTTTATCGTATGCAATTTCAGGATCGGGGTTGGCCAGAGCGAACACGATTGGATGGCTCGCCATGGAAGCTACCATTGATTGTGTCACTAGCCCTCCCTTGCTTAAACCCAAGAAGACATCAGCCCCCTTCATTGCCGTTTCGAGGTCGGCAAATGAACGATTTCCAGCATATTTCTGCTTGGACTCAACCAGATTATCTCGCTGTAAGTTGATGTGTCCGCGGCTATCAAAAACATCCACTTGATCTGGAGACATCCCCAACTGCTCATAAAGGTCCAAGCAACTCATCGCTGCTGCCCCTGCACCACTGACGACGATGCGCACATCCCGAATGTCTTTCCCTGCCAATTCCAATGCATTCAACAAGGCTGCCGATGAAATAATCGCAGTACCGTGCTGGTCATCGTGCATAACAGGAATATCCAACTCGGCTTTGAGTCGACGTTCAATCTCAAAGGCTTCCGGAGCCTTAATGTCTTCTAGGTTGATGCCTCCAAACGTCGGTGCAATCGCTTTTACAGTGGAGACAAAGTGATCGATATCGGAAGCATCCACTTCAATGTCAAAAACATCAATGTCTGCGAACACCTTAAACAATACTCCTTTCCCCTCCATGACAGGCTTGCTCGCCTCCGGTCCAATGTCTCCCAAGCCGAGTACAGCTGTGCCATTGGTAATCACCGCTACAAGATTGCCCTTGGCTGTATATTGATACACATCCTGCGGGTTCTCCGCGATGGCCATGCAGGGCTCAGCGACTCCAGGACTGTAAGCCAAAGACAAGTCACTCTGCGTGCTGTAGGGCTTGGTGGGCACCACCTCTATTTTACCCTTTCGGCCCCGGCTGTGGTACTCGAGTGCTGCTTTTTTACTAGATGAATGCATCTTGTCGCTCATACAATGATTCGGATCTTCCTCTCGTACTATTTAATCTCTCTCAAACGAAAATAATTCAGTGGGCGACCACAAATCGTTCCGAGATGCCCGTTCCTTGATCTGTTGTCAAAGAAAGGATGTAAAACCCTGCATCCCAATGCGATGCGTCGATGTAAACGACGCCATGCTGGGCTGTGAGCTGAGTCGTCTCGACCCTGCGACCATTGCTGTCAAAAATGGACATCGTTGCGCTGTTCGCTCCGTTCAAATGGTACGGAAAAGATGAAATTCCCACCACTGGTTGAGGAAAGATGGGTTCGCCTGAAACGGTTGGATTCTCTTCGCCAACATCAAGGGCACAATTTTCTGCATCCAAGCAGTAAAGAACAGTCTGACATGTACCAGCATCAACGTCATCTACCGGATGAAAACAATATTCCAACGCCGTTACACCTGCAACTCCGGCAGGATAGTAATCTGCAATGAACGTGGTATCCGTTTCCTGCGGGGCCAAGGTCACCAAATAAAAGTCATCTTCAAACGAGCTGAATGTACCGAAGGGATAACACAAAGGACCCCAGCAGAAGCGATCGTAGGCGCCTTCGTTTTCATCGTCAAACGGCAAATTGTAAGGACTAACCAGCTGCGAAATGTATCGCGTAACCTGAAGTTTCAGGGTGTCTTCTGTCAAATTGGTAACATCCCAGTGAATAGCAATCTCTGCGTTTTCTGGATCCGAGAGGCTGCCCTCAAAAACCTCAATTGGATCTACTAAAGTGGGTTGTGCAATGACCGTTCCTGCGACTAGCCCCAGACTCATAGAAACAGCAATGAAAATTGATTTTAGCTCATTCATGTCGGCGAAGATACCGAGATTGGCTTGGAATTTGCCCCTGAAGATGACAACCTTTGGACAGATTCGTTTTAAATTCACCCCGCTCATACCTCCAAGAAACCGAAGAACATGAAATCCCACATATTTGAAGGCGTAATCGCCCTCACCCTCATTGCCATCATTAACACCTGTTCTTGGGCTCAAACCTTGCCCACGGTTCAATTGAAAAACATGGCTGGTGAATCCATTTCTACGGGAGATTTGGTCACAGAGGGAAGCCCCACATTGATTTGCTTCTGGGCGACTTGGTGCAGTCCTTGCAAGCGTGAGCTAAACAATTATGCCGAACTATATGAAGATTGGCAAGATGAAACCGGAGTCAATATTGTCGCAGTGAGCATCGATGACCAAAGAAGTATTCGGAGGGTGGCTCCCTACGTCAACAGTGTCCTTTGGGACTATGATGTTCTTTTGGACCCGAACAAAGATTTCGCGCGAGCGATGCAGGTTGTCAATGTGCCCCACACATTTCTTGTCAACGGTGATGGAGATATTGTTTGGCAGCACAACAACTACTCGGATGGCGACGAAGAAGAGGTGTACGAGCAACTTTTGAAATGGGCAGAATGAACTTGAAAACTGTCCTCGTCTGTGCCATCCTGTTTCCAGCGATTGCCGCTGCGCAAGGACAAGTGAAGGAAGCCGGGAGCGTTTCGGGGAATCTTCAAATGCTCTGGCAAAGTTATAGCGAAGACCCATTGATTGGAGCCATCGTACCCCCTGAAAAATCAGGCTTCAATGCCTTTGGGAACCTCATATATCAGCAAGGCGGATTCAGCGCAGGCATGCGTTACGAGTCGTATTTAAATGCTGTCCTCGGGTTTCCTGGCCGATTCAAGGGAAGCGGAGTCGGATACCGATACGCTCGCTACGCCGATCCTACTGGAAAAGTAGATTTTACCGTCGGTAATTTTTACGAGCAATTTGGAAGTGGGATGATTCTCAGAGCCTACGAAGAACGTGCACTGGGCATCGACAATGCATTGGATGGAGTCCGTCTGATCATTCGTCCCATCGAAGGCATCGAGCTGAAAGCCCTCTACGGCAAACAACGATTGGATTTCGACAGCCGATTGATCAATGGTCCTGGCATTGTGCGCGCCGTGGACGGCAGCATTGACATCAATGGTCTGCTCGCCAAAAGCGGCGGATACGATTGGAAAACCAAAATCACTTTAGGTGCCAGTTTCGTGAGTAAATTCCAAGAGGGAGGCACCATCTCCAAGGACTCTTTGATCCTTGTTCTACCTGAAAACATTGGGGCGTGGTCTTACCGATTGGATGCGCAACGCGCTGGCTGGTCAGCCGGAATGGAATATTCCGGAAAAATCAATGATCCAAATGCAGACAATGGTTACACATATCGCAACGGAGAAGCACTGTTAGTCAATCTTGGCTACACTCGTCGAGGCTTGGGGTTCAGCGTCAGTGCCAAAACAGTGGACAACATGAGCTTTCGCTCAGATCGTGATGTCTTGTTGTTCGATCTGCCCATCAATTACATTCCTGCGATCACGCAGCAACACACCTACAATCTCGCGGCGACCTTGTACCCATATGCCACCGTCATTTCAGGTGAATCCAGTGCAAGCGCCGAACTGTTTTACAACATCCCAAAAGGGTCTCGTTTGGGCGGTAAATATGGAACAACGCTCAGCATGAACTTCGCTGCGGCCAATGGCCTTGACACCACTCACTTGAGCGGACAAGATGAACTGGTTTATGGTTATGAGCGGAATTCATGGGGATTTGGCCCGAGTAAATTTGTGCGTGACTTTAATGTTCAAGTCAGTCGAAAAGTGTCTAAAAAATTCAAGTGGAAATACACTTATTACAACCTCGAATTTAATACGCTGGCCACTCCAGTTACAACGACTTTTAAAGGTATCGTCTATGCTGACATTCACGTTTTCGAAACCCAGGTTAGAACACGCAAAAGACAAAGTCTGAGAACAGAATTCCAAGCGCTGTTCACAGAACAAGACAAAGGAGACTGGGCCACCGTGCTTGCGGAATACACATGGAGCCCGCACTGGTTCGTAAGTGTTGTCGATCAGTACAACTTTGGAAACTCCGACCCGGATGCTCGTGTGCATTATCTGTACGGTGCAGTTGGACGTATCGATGGCCCACACAGGCTCTCAATCGGCTACGGAAAACGTCGCGAGGGGATCTTTTGCATTGGAGGTGTGTGCCGAGCGGTGCCAGCTTCCAATGGATTTGAAGTGAATTTCACGAGTAGTTTTTGACACTCTGCACCTTTTCGAAGAACAAATGTGACTATTGTGACAATTGTGTAACGTTTTTTTATAGATTTGGTCTAAGCCTTTGAAGCGAAAATTTAAACTGTTGAATATGAAACATATCTACTCTCTCATAGCATGCCTTTTTATAGGGACTGCTTCTTTTGCGCAATTGCCAGATGGCAGCATTGCACCAGATTTTACAGCCACTGATATCGATGGTGTGGAGCACAACCTTTACGACCTTCTAGACGAAGGCAAGAAAGTCATCATTGACTTCTCTGCTACTTGGTGCGGTCCTTGCTGGGGCTATCACACCAGTGGTGTTTTCGAGGAATTGTACGAAACATATGGACCTGATGGCACTGATGAATTGCGCATTTTCTACATTGAAAGTGATGATACAACCACCGACGACGACTTGAACGGAACGGGTTCAGCCACCCAAGGAGACTGGGTGACCGGTACAAGCTACCCAATCATTGACCACGGCGCGAATATTTTCACTGATTATGCTGGAGCTTACTACCCTACGATTTACACCGTTTGCCCCAATCGCATTCTCACAGAATCTGGACAGGCGAGTGCTGAAGCACATGCATCCATTTTCCAAGCCAACGACTGCGCAGCAGCGTCATTGCCAAATGACCCTGCATTGTTAGGATATACGGGCGGAACAACTGCTTGCCCAGGAGAACCTGTGAACATGAGCGTTGATCTCATGAACTTGGGCGTTACCAATCTCCAGTATTGCACCATTGCAGTGATGGAAGGCAGCACCGAAGTTCTTTCATACGACTGGTCTGGTGATTTGGACACATATGGGATCGCCAATGTCGACCTCGGAAGTGCCTCGTTTGACGCTAGCACGGCATTCACCATTGAAATCACATCTTCAGATGACAACGACGTCAACAACAGTTCATCCGGAGCGGTTGAATTGGCGGTCGAAGGCACATCTTTGGTTAAAGTCGAGATCCAAACGGACAACTGGCCAGGTGAGATCAGTTGGGACATCTCCGATGATGCAG
>CBFIEJ010000023.1:0-33034 GCA_965661575.1 uncultured Flavobacteriales bacterium
ACAGGGGCTTTGAATTCCACAATGTTTTGGCTGCTTGTATCGACGGGACTCACCGCCTGAGGAGCAATGGAATCGAGCGGAAAGCTCAGAATGCTTCGTGCAAATGTTGCTGCTACCAAACGACCGGCAATGGTGTCTGCTGCCAAATCATAAACAGGAATCACCGGCAACGATCCGATGGGCTCCCACTGCTGTCCCCAATTCGAGGTTGCAAAGACGCCAGCGTCTGTTGCGATTGTCCATATGCTGTCGTTGAGGGGGAGAATTTGATTGACGGGATGAACGGGGAGATCTCCTTGGATGGATTGCCAGGGTTCCCCAATTGCCGCTCTGAACACGTAAGGCTCATAGTCCGCGTTTCGGTATCCGCTGACGGTGCAGAACATTGAATCCGGGTGATGGGGATCGAATTCAATGTCAGTTACAAATTGTCCGGGTAGACCGCTTTCCATGAGATCCCAGTTGTCACCACCATCTTGCGTAATCCAGATGTGACCATCGGTGGTGCCTGCAGCGATTTGATTGTCGTTGAAGGTCGAACCTGCGACGACACTGACACACCGATAGGATAAGCCTGGAGATGTGTTCTCTGTGAGGTCGGGACTGATGGCTTCCCAAAATCCTTCGGGAGCGTTATTCATCCTGTAGACTCGTTGTGTACCCGTGAGCATCATGTCAGGGTTTGCTGGATGATAGGCGAGGGGAGCATCCCACCAGACGCGGTCTTCGGGATCAATGCCATTCACGAAGTCGTTCCAAACTGGTTCTTGTTCGGGACCGGTCATGCTGTACCTCCAATTCCCCCATTGGTAACCGGCATAGCGGAGCATTGAATTCTGTGGATGATAAATGGACGTGAATCCGTCTCCGCCGAGGTCACGAGTCCATGCATTGGGCGCGAGGTATGAACCCGTTGTGGTTCCGTTGTCCTGAGCTCCGGCGGTATACACACCTGGATTGTGTGGGTTCGCGGTGACACGGTAAAATTGAGAAACGGGAATGTCTTCGATGTCAATCCAAGAAAGGCCATGGTCATCGGTGCGGTACAGTCCACCGTCGGTAGCCAAAACACATGACTCAGGTCCAATCCACTGCAAGTCGTGTTTGTCCGCGTGTACTTCATAAGTCCACCATTCGGGTCCCATTAAACTCCAATTGATCCCTCCATCCATTGAGTTCCAGAGGTTCACTCCTAGAATTGAAATGTCCTCATCATTGAAAGGGTTGATGCGGATTTTAGAAAAGTACCAACCGAAGCCACCCAACGCATTTTCGGGAATGTTGAGTTCGGGTATCACGGAATCCCATGTGATGCCTTCGTCTTGGGTGCGATAAATGTTATCCAGTTGGCTGTCCTGTCCCACGACCAAGGCATAGACACCAGAATAGGAAGCGGCGAATCCGATTCGCCCGCGCTCTCCCTCTCCCCACGGATTGTCCAGTTGCGTCCATGTTTCACCCGCATCGATGGACTTCCAAATTCGCGAGTGTTGCCCCCAAACAATGCTTTGGGTTGAGGTTCGCGTTCGTTGCCAAGCACTGGCAAAGATTGCACCTGTGTTCGGGTCGACGATCATATCCGTGATACCCGCCGAATCACTGGGCAATAAAACTTGTTCCCATTCGAGCCCATTGTTCAGGCTTCTGTAAAGTCCGCGGTTTGGACCTGGAATTGCGGGATTGCCCATAGCGCCAGCGAGAAGGGCTGGAGTGTCTCCATCGAGGTAGAGCAATTTGCTGATGATGCCCACGGAGTCGAGTCCCGCCAACTCCCATGACGCACCGCCATCCAAAGAGCGGAAAACACCAGCGCCAATGCGAGGAAAGCTGCTGATCTGAGGGTCGCCGCTGGCTAAGAATATCCGCTCTGGATTTTCGGGATGAAACACCAAGTCCCCTGAGGACATCACAGGCAAATCGTCCGTTAAGCAAATCCAGTCATCATCACCAGGAGTCATCCACAACCCACCTGTGCTGCTGCCAGCATAAAATCGAAAGGGCTCTGACGGATGCTGTTGAATGAAATTGAAACGCCCCCCGATGTTGGATGGTCCCTCGAGGCGCCATTCGCCTTCAATCTGACGTGTTGTCGCGTTGGATGAATGATCGTGAAGCCAACGATCCATGACTTTCCACTTTCGGCTCGCTTCATGAGCATCCCAAGTCTGATCTGGGTAGGACCATTTCCATGCTTCAGCAAGGGAGGGACGCATTTTTTTGTGCACGCTCTTCTCGATCTCGTTGTCCTGCTCACTCGATGGTGAAGGGGAAAAGATGAGCATTGCAACAATGGCCGTCATGCACGCAGATAGACCGATCCAGCCTGGACTTTTATTCATGGTGGCAAGCTAAGAATTATCGAATCAGCGCAATGGAGCCCTCGAGGCTGCGCACCTCATAATCATCCCCTCGTAGCACTGCGCGATAGAAGTAGATGCCATTTTCTGCGTAATGGGTTCCTCCATTGACGTCTCCAACCCAGAATTCGTCTTGGTCGCTGCTTTCGAATACGGATTTCCCCCAACGGTCAAATATGTACAACTCGAAAGATTTTACGGCATCGCTGCAGACCATTCTCCATGCGTCATTGTTGCCATCTTGGTCGGGTGTGAACGCATTCGGTGCATAGGCGGTGATGCCTTCTTCAAGTACAATGGTCTGGCATTGAATGGCCTCGCAATTCAGCTCGTCAGTAACCTGAAGGCAAACGTCAAAGACATCTGTGCCGACTTCATTCAGTTGAACTTCGACTTCTGGACCATTGGGTGAAAATGCTTCAGCAATGTTCCACTCGTAAGCATGATCGGAATTTATTTCCGTGGCTGTAAGGGACATGAATTCGTCGAACAAGCTTGGGTTCGCTGGATTGCTTTGGAATGTTGCTTCAGGCGCCGTATTGAGGCAAAGCAGGTCGGCGGATTGGGCAACATTGCTACAACCCGAATTGTCGGTGACGGTGTAACTCAATTCAAAGCAGCCTCCTTCGGAAATTTCAAACGTCGACTGATTACAGTCAAGATTCACGGAGCTGCCATTGCCGGTGTATGTCCACTGGCAATCCGTCAAGTCTGCATTCACGGGGGCGATGCAAGTGACGAGGGCAGGAGAACAGAATCCCTCGGATGAGTACTCGAAACTTGCTTCAGGCAAAGCCAAGATCGTGATGGACTGGGTCGAACTTGATCCACACGCGCCTGGAATGGAGTAGATGACATCCAAGGGGCCAATACCGGCTTCATTGGCGTTGAAGCTGCCATCTGGGGACAAGCAGTTTCCGCACGAGGCCAACCATTCTCCACCCGAGACGTCAGCTATTAAATCAACGATTGGAGCATTGGCACACAAAGCAGCTGGGCTCGAAAAGTCGCTGCTGGTATTTGGTGTGACGGTAAAGGCACCGGAGGACGAAGCGGGGCATAGGCCGTCAATGGAATAAGTTACATTCCATGTGCCAACGCCGGAGACCGCCGTATTGAATAAGCCATTTTCATCGCTGCATGCTCCGCAATCAGTTTCCCAAAAACCTCCAGATTCGTTGGCCGCCATTTGAACGTCGCCTTGCCCTTCGCAACCGATGAAGTCATCAAAGTTGGAATCCGGAGTGGCAATGGCCTCGATCGTCGTCGAGGTTGTTGTCCCACACGGTCCGAGAGAACTGTAGAATATGTCCACATTGCTCGAAGCGGCAAATGCAGCATCAAAAGAGCCTTCAGGGGAAAGGCATTCGGGACAGTCGATGCTTGTCCATTCTCCGGCGTACGCATCATTGATCTCTAAAACGATTGGCGCGTCAGCGGAGCAAACAAAATCTGGTGCTGAAATTTCGAGAACAATTGGAGCAGCGATTTCCAACTCAATGGTTCCGTCAATCATAGGACACCCTGCGTTTGAACCACCCAATGTGTACAGCCCAGCGTCGGTAATTTCAACGGGACTGAGACTCAAGTTTTCCGAATTGACTTCTGTGCCATTTGGCAACGTCCATACCCAATTGGCTCCTGGCACCACTTGATTTGCGCTGAGGACCAAATCCGAACCTTCACATGCCGACTCAAGAGGATTGGCAAATTCAATCGCGATTGTTTCGTTGACAACAACCTCAAAACTGGCTGCAGCAGACGCACATTCATTGGTGCTTATGATCAATTCAAAGGATCCGGCGTCATCCAAATCCGCGTTGGACCAAGACACCGTGCTGTCGGTGGCTATAACGGTTCCATCTTCGTTGAGCCACGTCCATTCATCGGCTGCGTTCAAGGAGGTCCATTCCCAATCGTCGCCTTCACACAAGTCTGCAATGGCGAGTATAGTAGGTGCTGGAGGCTGCTCATTGATCACCAATTCCAAGGTGTCCGGTAATATTTCGCATCCGTTCACTTCGCCTGAAACAACATACAGCCCGGTGTCGGCTAAGGTGATGGGACCAAACTCAATGGCATCACCTGAATCTAGAAATCCATTTGGACCTGCCCAATCGTAGGAGGCACCGAAGATTGGACTGCAAAATAATGCCGCCATTTCCCCTTCACAGAGGTTGTCATCTGTGATGAAAGTCTCGTGCTGAAATTGAGTGAACGCACTGAAATAACCGTATCGTGTGCCGGTGGTGGCTCCACCATTGATGATGCCGAGGTGGAATTTGGAGGAGCTGTTTTCCAACCTCGAGGCCGACTCGATGGGGATGAACTCGGTTCCTGTGATGTTGGCGTACTTCCATTCTCCAGCTGTTCCGGGTACATCTGAGAACACTCCCGCACCAACATTGTCAGCCGATCCGTTGAGGGTGAAATCTCCCTCGCTTCCGGTTCGAACAATGATTTTCAGGCCAAAGAATTCGGGGGTGGATCGAACAAATGCGACTTCATTAGATCCGGTGCATGCCACAGGGGGGAGTACAGCTTGTCCCACTTCGCAGCCGAAGCCCGTGACGTGCAATGCAATCACTGGGGCGCTGGTTTCATAATAACCGACCGCTCCCGTCAAGTTGTGTCCGAATGATTCTCCAGCATTCAATACCAGCCCTGTGATTTCTATTCCGTTGACAGATAGGGTCGTACCGTCTGCTGTGGCAAGAAGGTAAACTTTATCTGGTCCACTCAAATTTCCCTTGACAGCAATGTGTTCCTTACCTGCAAGGGCAGTGGGAATGATTTGGTCGCCTAGCATGTCTTGGCATACGCCATACTCGACGGAGTCGTCGCTGACGACTACGGAAATTGGCTTTGTGCTCGAAACCACGGTGCCCACAGGATGATCTGAACCGGTCGCAGAACTAGCACGCATTCCATAGGTTTCGCCTGCGTTGAGAATAAACGTAAAGGGGACACCTGCAAGGTGATTAGTTAGATTGGCAGTGGGAATCACAGTGACCTCGGTGTTGTCTTCTGAAGCGATGACATCGATGGCTGATTTTGATTGAGGATAGAAATTACTCAGATTGGTTTGAAAGGGCGTGAAGAAATTGGTTCCCATTGCCGCCTCGCCTTTGAGCGTAAAAATTTCAGTATTCAAAGGATGACTCACTTCGTAGTACGCGGTAATTGGGGTGCTTGAAACGATGTGAAGTCCACGTTGCAAGACTTGATTGCTGGGTTTGTTTTCAATGAGGCTGAGCCAAGTTGTGAGGTCCAAAGTTGCCGTTCCATTCGCGTTGATGGCGACGTTTTGACTTGGAAATGACGGATTGGCCGGTTGGTCGACTGTGACACTCGCGGCCTCGTCCAGCGTGGAAAAACGCAATAGGATAGGGGCGTCACCGTGACCAGCCCAAACTTCAGGAGCAACAAACCAGAATTCAGTGTCCAATTGAGCACTGCTCTGAATGGGGTTGGCCAAAAGACTGATTGCGGTAAGAAGGACGAGTGCGTAGCTTCCCGAGACCGAAAAAGTCTTGTTTTCTTCTCGATGCCTAATCGGCTCAAGACGGCTTTCGATGCTGAAGAATGAAATGATGGGATTCAATGATGTGGGGAATGCTGATGCTTCCAAGTAACGCGAAAAACCAACCGACCGTTGCATGGAATGAGTGGGTGTCATTGTCCCCGAACAAATATACGCCCAATGCGATGATACCCCATGCGCCCAGGTGAAATGGAGCTGCTTTTATCCAAAGGGAGCGACTGCTCATTTTCAATCCACTTTTGAGGTGCGACCATCCAGCCAGGCTGTGTTGTCCAACGAAGAAAAACATGAACGCGATGATCACAGGCAAAAATGGAGAACACGCCAGGATCAGCAGGCTCAAAATCCAGGGCATGGACCGTTTCGATACTGCTATCCAAATCCCGATTCCCCAACCAATCAATGTGCTGCTCTCAATCCAATGCGTTGCCTTCTGAACGAACGAAAGCAGCGAACCCGATACGCCGAGGGCAGATAGAATAGAGGCTACTTCGTCGAGATGCCATCCGAGAATCATCATGAGTACAAAAATCCCCCACGCCCAACCACCTCTTTCAATGCCCCAGAGTTCAAAATCGGCTTGGCCAAAATGCCAAGCACTGAGCCCGAGAAACACAATCAGCGTAACCGTCGGAATGAACCACCAGCCGAGCAATACGCACCCAATCGCGCAGATGTAAAGCGCCATGAATGAAATGGGATTGGCTTCAGCTTTCCGTGAAGTGTGCGTGAGAACGTCGAGCGCACCGTGTGGAATGCCCACGGCAATGAGCCCAACGAAAGCCAATGAACCACTGACCCACCAAGAAAGCTCGGGATCGAAGGAGAAGCCGACTGCCGCAGCAATGGCGAGCGACAAGACAATCAATGAAATTTGGACGCTATTGAGTCTACTCATCTGATTAAAGTGAGGCTGCCTTTAAGCTCAATGGTGCCAGGTTCGGTATAAGTGCTGGATCCGTTTTCATCGATTATAGTTAGTTCACCTTCGGATCGATTGATTCTGATGACATAATAGTAAGTTCCATCGACAGCTTCATCGGGAGTGGGCAACCATCCCGCTGAATTGCCAAAATCTTGTGATTCAAAGACCACCTGTCCCCAGCGATTGTATATCGCACAGGTGCTGTTCGGGAAATAGGATAAGTCCGGCAAAGCGAACCGCTCATTGCTTCCGTCTTGATTTGGCGAGAACACATTTGGTACAAGCAAGTCGCACAGCACGGTTTCCACATCAAAATTCCCTGAAGCCTCCAAAAGGCAGGGTGCTCCAGTGGTAAGGTAAACGCTGTAGGCACCGTCATCCGCAGCTACGATCGCTGGTCCCTCTCCAAAATAAGTGGTGTTTCCGTCGGAATCAGTGAAGTTCCAAGAAGCTGAATAGGCTGAATCGAACTGCGGCAAGTTCAAAAGCGGATTCATCTCTGGACAGCGTTCAACGCTTATATTTTCAAAGGTTTCAATTATTTCTTCAGGCAATGCGATTATGTCAAGCGCCCCACTAACCATTTCAGAAGGACATCCTTCAAATAGTGTGAATGCTTCGTAGATTCCGCTGGCCTCCATAGGCGCGGCGTCCATCGTGATGGAATTGCCATTCATGTTGCCCCAATACGGATGAAACCACTGCAAAACTCCAACGCTTTCCGGAGCTCCCCAGATTTCCCACGGTGTTCCTTCGCAGATTTGATCGAAACCGCCAATGTTGGGGGGTAGCGGTGTTGGGATGACTTCGAGCCACAAGGAGTCTGGCAACATCGGACAATTTCCAACAGTGCCGTTGACCGTATACCAACCTGTGGCTTGGACGTTGGTATTCTCAATATTCCATTCCGCTACCTCGGATGCAAATCCGTCCGCTCCGCTCCAGTTCCATTGAGTAAGGGCAGGACCAAATGCAAATGCTTCTGCCGATTCTCCCTCGCAAATCTGTATCGTTTCAACGGGCTCATTGAATGCGTCTAGAATCGTGAGTTCTTCGGGCGGTACAATGCCAAAGCTGAAGCCGAGCGGATCGGAATCACATCCGTTGAGGTTTGCCACTACAAAATAGTCTTGTTCATCGCTCCATTCTGTGCTAGGTATAATCCAAGGATTTCCTTCGCCGAAAATTTCTCCGTCAGCTGTATACCAGTTGAATTCGGCCTCGCTGTCATTCGAATAAGCAGTGAACGTTGCTTCGTTTTGCAGGCAAGCATCAGGTGCTATGACGTCAATAATTTCTGGGTTTTCTAAAACTTGAATGTAAACTGAATCTGGACCAAGTGGACAATTGTCTAATTCTCCATTGAGTGTATACCAACCTGAATCATCAGGATCGAGATTGCTGAGCTGCACACCCGATAAATTACCGAGCGGTACATTCCCAGGACCTGTCCATTGATAGCTCGATCCCGCGGCTAATTCCGTTTCGATGATCACAGTGCTGCCGGCGCATACTGAATCTGGAACGGCAGCGATTTGAGCGAAGGATTCTGGAATGATATCGACATTGAAAAAATCAGGCTCAGAGAGGCAGCCATGGTCGAGAATTGCAGCACTATACAACCCCGAATCAGACGCTTGGGTTGCTTCGATTTCGAGCATGAAGGAGCCATCGATCTCTCCGCTTGGTCCAGTCCATTCGTAAGAAAAAGGGCCAGCGCTATCCGCAGTGAGGATCAATGATTCGCCTTCACAAAGCAGCGAGGTTCCTGAAATTTCAGGAGCATCGGGAATGGCGTAGACGAGGAGGTACATCGAATCACTCAAGATTGGACATGAGCCGACGTATCCCGAAACAAAATACTCCCCTGCATCATCGAACGAAGCGTTGCCGAGATCAATGGAACTGCCTTGCGCTGAAAAGTCACCAGGACCAGTCCAGTCGTAAGTGGCAAAATTCAATACGTTGGACGCCAACGTTACTGGATCTCCTTCGCAAACAGTATTGTCCTCAATTTGAATGGCATAGGCTGGTTGACCATAATTACTGAAGTAACCATAACGCGTTCCGGAGCTGGCTCCACCATTGATGATGCCAAGATGGAATTCTGTGCTTGAATTTGAAAGGCGAGATGCCTGAAGTTGAGGTACAAATGACGTCGCTGTGATGTTGGCATATTTCCATCCGCCAGCTGTGCCAGGTACGTTGCTAAAATCCGAAGCTGTGATGAGATTGTCGTTACCGTTGAACTGAAAATCATCTTCTCCTCCGGCCTGCACCAAAATTTTCAAACCGATGAACTCATTCGTTGAGCGAACAAAAGCCACTTCTTGAGATCCGGTGCAAATGATTGACGGCAACAGCGCTCCGCCAATCTCGCAACCAAATCCTGTCATGTGTAATGCATACACTGGAGCGCTGGCCTCATAATATGCGGCGTCTGCACTCAATGTGTGCGTATAAATTGAAGCCAATGTGGTCAGGGTGCTGACTACGTTTCCGTTGAGGGAAATCGTCGTGTTGGGTTCGGTCGGGATGAAGAAAACCTTGTCAGGTCCGTTCAAATTTCCTTTCACTGCGATGTATTCCGTTCCCACAATACTAACGGGGACAATTTGGTCGCCCATGATATCTGCGCATCCTCCATAAGGCGTGCCTGCAACGGAGTCATCGCTCATGGTAATGGCAATCGGTTTATTCGATGTTACGATTGTCCCGAAGGGATGTTGGCTTGCTAAGGTAGATGACGCTCTTCCACTCCACGTTTGGCCTTCATTCAAAACGATGCTAAAGGTGATGTTGGGAGCGTGACCTTGAATCGGCTTTTTGGGTGTGATTTGAATGATGGTATTGTCCTCTGTGGCAACGATATCGAACGACGACGTGGACTGCGTGTAGCTATTGTTCAGGTAGTTTTGGAAAGGCACGAAAAAGGCTGTCCCCAGGGCATTAACTCCTTTCAACGCGAAAATATCTGGATTCAAGTTGTTTGAAGGGTTCACCTCGTAATAGGCCTGGATCAGAGAGGTTGAAGTAATGCGCAGTCCGAAGTTGAGCACCGTATTGGCAGGCTTGTTTTCGATGATTGAAAGCCAAGGGGCGAGGTTCAACGATGAAACACTGTTGGCATCGATGTTCAATGTTTGCGTCGGGAAACCGGGATTTGCAGGTTGCTCAACGGTTACCACTGCATCTTCGTCAAATGAAGCGAAGCGCAGAAGGGTGGGGCTGTCTCCATGGTTTGCCCAAACTTCTGGGGCCACAAACCAAAATTCAGTATCCACTTGTGCCATGGCTGGAATCGAAATGAATGCCGTGCAAATGACGATCGTAAACCTGCGAATTTGATGGAGAAGTTGCATGCTGATCAAATGAGTTTTTGGGCTTGGGCAACGATGTCTTTTACGATACTGGGGTCGAGAAGTGTAGACGTATCGCCAAATGAATTGAAGTTCCCGGAAGCAATTTTACGAAGGATGCGCCGCATAATTTTTCCAGAGCGAGTCTTGGGAAGCCCTTGAACCAATTGAACGCGGTCAGGTCGAGCTATTTTGCCGATGCCCACTACGACTTGCGCTTTGACGGCATCGGTCATTTCTGCTGATTCAACTTCCGTGAGATTTCGGTCAAAAATGACGTAAGCATGGATGCCTTGGCCCTTGATTTCATGATCATAACCAACGACAGCAGATTCGATGACACCGGGCGTCTGATTGATGGCAGATTCGATTTCAGCAGTGCCAAACCGATGGCCTGACACGTTGATCACATCGTCCACCCGTCCAATTACGCGATACATTCCTTGTTCGTCCCTCTTGGCTCCATCGCCCGTAAAATACCGTCCTGGGAATGGCTTGAAATAGGTATTTAAACAGCGCTCATGGTCGCCATAAGTCGTTCGGATCATGCTGGGCCAAGGAGAATCAATGCACAACAACCCCTCCTTGTCATTGTCCTCAATGGTTTTGCCGTTTTGATCCACCAAAACAGGGTGGATACCTGGCAGGGGATACCCGGCATGGGCTGGCTTTTGCGGGCTGATATCGCCCAATCCACTGATCATAATTCCCCCGGTTTCAGTTTGCCACCAAGTGTCGACAATTGGACATTTGGATTGGCCAATTTTTTCATGGTACCAATGCCAAGCTTCTTCATTGATCGGTTCTCCCACCGAGCCGAGTAGCTTCAACGAATCGAGGTTGTGCCGTTCGACATATTCGTTTCCACAGGCCATCAACGCTCTGATGGCCGTCGGAGCTGTATAGAATTGTGTGACTTGGTATTTTTCGCAAATTTCCCAATAGCGCCCTGGATCAGGAAAGGTTGGAATCCCCTCAAACATTACGGTCGTCCCGCCCTGAAGCAACGGACCATAAACGATGTATGTGTGTCCGGTGATCCATCCGATGTCAGCTGAGCACCAGTAGACATCTCCTGGTTTGCACTGAAACACGTTGGCGAATGAGTAACCAGCATAAACGGTGTAGCCTCCATGGGTATGCACAACTCCTTTTGGTTTTCCGGTCGATCCAGAAGTGTACAGAATGAAAAGCAGGTCTTCTGCATCCATGATTTCTGCTGGACAATCCTTGGAAGCTTCTGAGGGTTGAAGGGCGTCCTCCCACCAAGTATCCCGCGGATAAACCATTGTGGAATTGTGCGAAGTGACACGTTTTACGATGACGTGACGCACGGAATTGTTTCCTGTAAGCGCCTCGTCAACGGTCGATTTAAGGGGGACGGTCTTTGCACCTCGTCTTCCTTCATTGGCGGTAATGACCATAGAGGCTTGAGCATCTTCAATGCGATCAGACAGAGCTTGGGCACTGAATCCTGCAAAGACAACAGAGTGAACGGCACCTATGCGAGCGCATGCAAGCACGGCGATGGCCAATTCCGGTACCATGGGCATGTAGAGAATGACGCGTTCACCTTTTTTGATTCCCATCGAACGCATAGCGTTTCCAAATTGGGAGACGGCGTCGTGCAGTTCTCGGTAGGTATATGATTGGCTTTCAGCTTCCGGGTCATTGGGTTCCCATTGCAAGGCAATTTGTTCACCACGTTCCTGCAAATGCCGATCCAAGGCATTTTCGGTGATGTTGATTTGTCCATCTTCAAACCAGCGGACCGTACCATCTGACATTTTGCCTTGGCGTACTTTTTCAAAGGGCCGCTGCCAATGAAAATGGGCTGCGATGTCTGCCCAAAACATGTCAGGATTCAAACGGCTTTTAACGTGGGCGTCTCGGTAGGCTTGAAACGAGTCAATTTGGAACGGCATGGTGCATGGGTTGGAATTCGAAGTTATTAAAATCAATTGTAACGATTCTCCCGCATTTCCCGTAAGACAATGCAAAAGCAGTCCGCATGGCATATTTTTGGAACCCTTTTTCTGGCGCAGAATTTGAAAATCAACAGCTGATTTTGAGGCTCCCTGATTCAGGTGTTTATATCCGCGTGGAAGGGCCGATTGTGGAGTTGTTGAGCCAACTGCCGTTTGTCGATATCGACTCAGCGGTAAGTCAATGGCGTGAACGAACCAATCACTCAGATCCATTGGTACAGGATGCGAGTAAAATTTGGCACAAGCTCTGTGACTGGGGAGTGATTCTTGAACGCAAAATGGAGGAGGATTTGATTCCAAGCACTCCACAAGATTGGCTAAAAATCGAGTGCGATGTTCCCCAATCTCGCATCGTGCGTTTTGGAGATGCACAGCATTTTTATGGGGAAGAGGAAGTTTTTCATCTCGGTGCTTAGATTAGCCGCATGAGTGCGGTCTCATTTCTACAAGAACATATTTTCTTGACCTTCAGCGCCTTCCTTTTGTGCATGACCTCATGTGAGGGAAATACGCGTTATGAAGTTTGGGTTTCGAATCAATCTGATCAGACCATTCGTGTGGAGCATCGGAATCGGAGGTTGATCGAAGCAGATAGCTTTTTTGTTGCATCCGTGCTGGAGCCTGGTGAGGCCCGATTGCTCGCGACAATTGATTGGCTCGGAGGTAGAGCGGATCCAGCCGAACCGCCTGAGGTTCTGGATTCGATTGCTGTTTTCAATGAAGCCGAAATGCAAAGTTCATTCCCGTGGCGGCAGCCAGAAGTTTGGATCATCGAGAGCCATCACGATCGGAAAATCCCATCGCAATGGCGACACACCTATTTGAACGTGGTTACCGAGTCCAGTTTTCAGTGATTTAACGCCATTTGAGGTGCTTTATGGATCGACCTTCTTCTTGCAATTCCTTGATCGAATCCACTCCAATTCGGATGTGTTCGTCGACAAAGTTAGCCGTCACTTTTGCATCACTGCTGTCTGTTTTTACACCGGAGGGTGTCATTGGTTCATCGCTCACTAACAACAGCGCTCCTACTGATAATCGATTGGCAAAACCGACAGAAAACAACGTCGCCGTCTCCATGTCGATGGCTTGAGCTCGGGTGTCGCGAAGGTAGCTTTTGAACGCGTCGTCGTGTTCCCAGACTCGGCGGTTTGTGGTGTAAACTGAGCCGGTGTAATAATCTCTCTTATAATCTCGGACAGTAGACGAAATCGCACGTTGAAGCGCAAAGCTTGGCATTGCGGGTACCTCTGGTGGGAAGTAATCATTGGACGTTCCCTCTCCGCGAATGCCAGCAAGTGGGAGGATCAGATCGCCTATTTTGTTTTTCTCTTTCAGGGCGCCACATTTTCCGAGGAACAAAACGGCCTTGGGATTGATGGCTGAGAGTAAATCCATAATCGTGGCAGCATTGGCACTGCCCATTCCAAAATTGATCATGGTAATGTCACCCGTGGTGGCACATGGCATGGCCTTGCGTTCGCCAACGATTTCGATGGAATGCCACTCGGCAAATTTTTCTAGGTAATTTGAGAAGTTGGTGAGAAGCACGTACGAACCAAACTGGTCCAGTTCCATTCCGGTATAGCGTGGGAGCCAATTCGAAACAATTTCATCTTTCGTTTGCATACACGCAATTTAATCAATGTTTGATGAACAAAATTTTGCTACTTTCGACAGCATGAAGCAAGTGAAACGAGAATTCATGGTCGAAGCTTGGGAGGCAAGTGAATTGCCTGATGTTGATCAAGAACTGCTCAGAAAAGCGCATGAGGCGGCAGCCCATGCGTATGCGCCCTATTCCAATTTTCGGGTAGGAGCTGCGGTACGATTGTCATCTGGAAAGATCGTTCAGGGCTCGAATCAAGAGAACATGGCTTACCCAAGTGGTTTGTGCGCAGAACGTACTGCATTTTTTGCAGCGGGCTCTCAATTTCCCGGCGAGGAAATCGAAGCGGCAGCGGTGGTCACTGACCTGTCCATGCCTACCGTGGATTTCTCCCCATGCGGCGGTTGCAGGCAGGTCATGGTCGAGTCTGAACTTCGCAATGGAAAACCCATCCGCTTTTTGATGCAGCCAGGATTTGGTGAGGTTTTGGTCTCCGCAAATGTGAGTCAGTTTTTGCCCATGACATTTCGTTTGCCCTGACAAGATCGAGCTGAGAAAGGTCGCTTCATTTGACGCAACTTTAAACCCATTGTACTCGTAAGTAAAAGGTATAGAACTTCCTTTTATGCGTTTTTTGTTCTCATTTTTTTGGCCTTTGCAATCTGTGAAACGCTTTGCGATTCTCTTATTTTCATGCGGAATCGTTTCGGCTACCATTTGTGCGCAGTCAGCGCATGATGCTTCCTGCGCTTTACGCAGTGGATGGGACACGAACCCCAATCGGAACCAAATGGCAGCGGGAGCTCCAATGGTTTATTGGGATGGAGCGTATGTGGGATCCAAGGCAATGAATCAACAACGATTGCATTGGAAAACCGATGGATTTCACCGCAAGGCCATTGGCCTTGATTTTCAAGTCAGCAATATTTCGGGAGAGGTACAACTGCTTCGAACGCTCAACCCTTGGATGAAGGCGTGGGTTCAAACAAACTTGGATCAGACTTCTGATTTTATAAGACATTGGAGAAAGGGAGGGCAGTGGATTCTAATGGAGCGTGCTTCTCAGGCAGGCCAAGTTGGCTTCTCGTGGGATGTGGATCGAAAATCAGGAGAAATCCGAATCACAAAGCGAAATGTGAAGTTCACGACCGTTCAAGGTTACGATCGCAATGAGTTCTGCGTGGAGGCCTCCTTTCGTAGAAATATCTTTCGTCGCATTCACGGTGCTTACAAACTGCCGCTGGTGAATCCCAAACGAATCGAACCAGCTGGAACCATTTGGAGCAGCCTGAAATATGAGCAACGCGGTTTTGGAAATTGGTTCCAAGGGGGGGGCGACGACGTTCTCGACATCAAGGCATTGAACCCAAATCATTCCGCCATTTCCAATGTTATGGACTTGCATTCACCGCGGTTGTGGTTGATTTTTTCGGCGCAAGCGGGATACATTGCCCCAGAAATAGAAGGCTGGAACTGGGGAGCAAATGTCCACATGCAGCGCATTCAAGACGAGGGTGAACGACGTTTTGATCGTGTAGATTACACGGGTCGGATGTGGGTTCAAATGAAGCACAAGCGCTGGCGCGGGTATGCGCAAGGAGAGTGGGGGCAACAGACGCTAGGTAACAGCGAGATTCAGTCTTGGAGCCGCTGGGATGTGCATTCTCGACTGGGATATGCCATGTCCTCATCGGCACAAATCTTGTGTTCGTTGCATTGGTCTGGAATGGATTCATATTTCTCTGGTTATGAGGCAAGTTTGCTCGGCGATTGGCGCGGTGGTAGTGTCGCAATTGGATTGCAGTGGCGACATTCTTCTCGCTCAAAGTGGATGCCTCCCTCTGAAGATTTCAACGGGTTGTTCATGAAAGGACGAAACTGACCGCTCAAGTCGTAGCTTGAGCGCTATGTCAATATTGATCAGTGTGGTTGGGATGTTTGTTTTGATTGGAATTGCTGTTTTGGCGTCCAATCAACGAGGTGCTATTCGGTTGCGTACCGTTTCGGGGGCCTTTGCTATTCAGCTTTTCTTCGGTGCTTTCGTGTTGTACTTCCCGGCTGGAAAGTCAGCTCTTCTTGGGATTTCTTCGGGTGTCCAGAAGGTTATTGACTATGGAAATGATGGGATTACGTTCATTTTTGGAGGGTTGAATTCAGACCGTATGTTTGAATTGTTCGAAGGCTCTGGTTTTGTTTTTGCGGTCCGGGTGCTTCCTGTCATCGTTTTCTTTTCCTCGCTCATCGCTGTTCTCTATCACATTGGCGTGATGCAATGGGTCATCAACTTCTTGGGTGGGGGATTGCGCAAAGTTCTGCAAACGTCAAGGGCGGAGAGTCTCTCTGCGACTGCCAATATTTTTGTGGGACAAACTGAGGCTCCTTTGGTCGTTCGTCCCTTCATCAAGCGCATGACGCAGTCGGAATTATTCGCTGTAATGGTTGGGGGGCTCGCTTCCGTAGCGGGTTCCGTTTTGGCTGGATATGCATCCTTGGGTGTTCCACTTGAATACCTCATTGCAGCTTCCTTCATGGCTGCTCCTGGCGGTCTGATGTTTGCAAAACTCATCGTCCCGGAGACGGAAGCGCCAAGTGAAGATTTGTCCAAAGAAGAGCTCAAAGAGCAACAAGATGGTGAGGCAGTGAATGTCATCGATGCCGCGGCAAGTGGTGCGGCTTCAGGATTGAAATTGGCGATGAATGTTGGAGCCATGCTTCTGGCATTTGTTGGACTCATTGCTCTGGTCAATGGTTTGTTTGGTGGGATTGGAGGATGGTTTGGATTTCCTGAACTAACCTTGGAGTTGATCTTGGGTTATCTGTTTTCACCACTTGCTTTCATCATTGGGGTTCCATGGGGTGAGGCGCTGGTAGCAGGATCGTTCATTGGCCAGAAATTGGTCGTAAATGAATTTGTAGCCTATTTAAACTTCGCACCGTACTTGGGCGATGCAGCGCCAGCACTGCTGTCTGAAAAAACCAAAGCCATCATCTCATTTGCATTGTGCGGTTTTGCAAACTTGTCCTCCATTGCAATTTTGCTCGGTGGTTTGGGGTCTTTGGCCCCGAGCAGGCGCGCAGACATCGCTCGATTTGGTTTGAAGGCGGTTTTGGCGGCGACGTTGTCAAATTTGATGTCAGCCACCATCGCAGGCCTCTTTTTATCGCTCTAAACGTTTTCAATTCACACGTGTTTTGTTGATCCCAGAAATCATCCAGAAAAAGCGGGATGGCCATCAGCTTTCCGATGCAAACATTCGCCAGTTCATCGAGGGTGTAACCTCCAATGAGGTTACCGATGCACAAATTGCTGCCTTTTCGATGGCGGCTTACTTCCAGGATTTTAGCACCAAAGAACGCACGGCGCTTACCCTATCAATGCGTGACTCTGGGCAAGTGATCGATTGGAGTGCTGCGGACCTCAAGGGGCCTATTATCGATAAACACTCCACTGGCGGTGTTGGGGATACTGTCTCTTTTTTGTTGGCACCGTTGCTTGCAGCCTGCGGTGGTTTTGTTCCGATGATTGCAGGCAGAGGATTGGCACATACTGGAGGTACAATTGATAAGCTGGAGTCGATACCAGGGTACAATACAGGACATGAGATTGCCCATTTCAAACGGATTGTTGCCGAGACGGGTATGGCCATTGTGGGGCAAACATCTTCACTTGCCCCAGCAGATCAACGCATGTACGCCACACGCGATGTCACTGCAACCGTTGAGCAATATGGTCTGATCACGGCGAGCATATTGTCGAAAAAGTTGGCCGCAGGATTGGACTCGTTGGTGATGGACATCAAGGTTGGCAACGGAGCTTTCATGTCGAATACAGATGTTGCATGGGAACTAGCGAAGTCACTTTGTTCAGTTGGAACAGCGGCTGGAATGCCCACTACGGCGCTGCTTACAGACATGAACCAGCCCCTCGCCAATACAGCCGGCAATGCGCTAGAAATAGCAGAGGCCATCGGGTTTTTGAAGGGGACATTGGAATCGAAAAGACTTCGTGAAGTGACTTGGGGATTGGCTACTCAGAACCTTGTCCTTTCTGGTTTGGCTCCGGACGCTGAGTCTGCTCATATTGCTTTAGATGACGCGCTTCGTTCGGGCCGTGCAGCTGAGATTTTTGAGCGTTCAATACATGGAATGGGAGGAGCTGCAGACGTTCTCACCTCTTTCGAGCGCTCAGGTGCAAAAGCGCCTATCATTCGCCCTCTCGTTGCGCCTGAATCCTGGAATGGAAAGATCGTGCGCCATGTGAATACGCGTCAATTGGGATTAGCGGTCGTAGCGCTGGGTGGAGGTCGCACGTATGCCGGGCAAATCATTGATCATGCCGTTGGTTGCTCCGACTGGATTCGTCCGGGTGAGGTCTGTGAATCTCAAAAACCTCTTGCTGTCATTCATGCTCGGGATGAATCTGGTTTCAAAGCTGCTGCTCAGCGTATCCTTGAATCCATTGCTGTAGGAGAAGAGTCGGGCTTCAATGAAGCAGACGTCATCATCAAACAATTTAAAGTTCCTGGTACCAATGGTTAAGGTCAAAGTTTTTGATTCCACTGAAGCACGAAATTCCAAACGCAAACCGCTGGAGGCGCCAACCACAGACGCAAAAGCCTTTTATGAGGTCGTTGAATCTAGAAGAAGTGTTCGCATTTATACGGACGATCCTGTGCCAGAAGAGACGATGCGACGTGCCATGGACGCAGCCTTGCTGGCACCAAGTTCGAGTAACCTCCAAGTCTGGGAGATCCATTGGGTGCGCACTGAGGACAAGAAAGCGAAGTTAGCTGAGTATTGTCTCGGTCAGCCAGCGGCTGTCACGGCCCAAGAGATCGTAGTGTTTGTTGCCCGTCCAGATCGCTGGAAAGCGAACAACGCTCACATGTTGAGTATCCTCAAGGCCAATCCGGAGGCACCGGCAAAAGCGCTTCAGTATTTCGGTACGATCACGAAGTTGGTTTACAATCAGGGACCGTTTGGGCTTTTTCGACCTTTTAAGTATCTCTGGTTAGCCATGAGAGGTCTCAACAAGCCAACGCCTCGGGAGCCAATTCACCTTGGTCAAATGGCGACTTGGGCGCACAAAACAACGGCGCTTGCTGCTGAAAATTTCATGCTTGCCGTGCGCGCGGAGGGTTTCGATTCCTGTCCCATGGAGGGGTTGGATTCCAAGCGAGTCAAGCAGCTTTTAGGACTGCCGCGTCGTGCCGGTATCACGATGGCAGTGTCGGTTGGAAAGCGCGCGGAAGGGGGCATTTACGGTCCGCGATTTCGCTTTGACTCAGCGCGGGCAATACACGAACACTAAACACAATTAAAAATGGAGTGGATTGAATTGATTTCAACGCTACTGATGTTGGTCGCACTCGAAGCAGTGCTCGGAATTGACAACTTACTATACATCGCCATTGAATCCGGGCGTGTGGAAGTGTCGGAACGCAAACGCGTGCAACGATTTGGCATCATCGGTGCGGTAGTGATGCGATTGGTTTTATTGCTTGTCCTTGTTCAGTTGATTGCACTTTTTCAGTCTTCAATTTTTTCTATTCACTGGGATCCATTCATTTCAGGCGAATTCAACGGGCACAGTTTGATTGCCATGCTCGGTGGCGCTTTCATCGTTTACACCGCTATTAAGGAAGTCTGGCACATGCTGGCGGGTGATTTGAATCATGCTTCCACCGAAGGCAAGAAGAAAAAAGCCAGTTCAGCGATCATGGCCATCGTTCTCATGAATGTGGTTTTTTCGTTTGATTCTGTGCTCACAGCCATTGCCCTCACAGACTCGATGCTGGTGATGATTACAAGCATTGTAATCAGTGGATTGGTGATGCTTGCATTGGCCAATCGCGTAGCGGCCTTTTTACAAAAAAACCGAGCCTATGAAGTGCTCGGTTTATTTATTCTGCTTCTTGTGGGGGTGATGTTACTCTCCGAAGGAGGACATTTAGCACACCTCACCTTGTTTGGCGGAGAAGTACATGCGCTAAACAAAACAACCTTTTATTTCTCGGTGACTGTTTTGATCTTGGTGGACCTCGTTCAATCGAGGTATCAAAAGAGACTGGCAAAGAGGCCTTAGGGGCACAAGGTTATTTTTCTTTTTGCGTTTGATCATAGCCGTCCTGATGCACAGAGGTCACGGCACGTCCGGATGGATCGACAACGTTCTTCAGGCTGTCGCTCCATTCCAAGGCTTTTTCGGTGCTACAAGCCACGGACTTTCCTCCGGGGATGCAGTTTGCGGCAGCAGAGCTTGAAAAGTGATTTTCGAACAGCGTTCGATAATAGTAACCTTCCTTGGTATCGGGTGGGTTGATTGGAAATCGCACGGCAGCGCGTGCAAGCTCTTCGTCGCTCACTTTTGCTTCTGCGTGATCTTTTAATCCGTCAATCCAGCCATACCCAACGCCATCGGAGAATTGCTCCTTCTGACGCCACAAAATTTCATCTGGGATGATCCCGTCGAACGCTTCGCGTAAAATGTGTTTTTCGATTTTTCCATTTCCGCCCATCTTGGCGGATGGATCCATGTTCATGGCATAGTCGACAAACGGCTTGTGCAAGAACGGAACACGCGTTTCGATGCCCCACGCCATCATGGATTTGTTGGCACGAGAACAGTCATATTTGTTCAGCGCCAGCACTTTACGAACGGTTTCTTCGTGAAACTCTTTGGCGTCTGGAGCGAGGTGAAAGTACAGATAGCCTCCAAACAATTCGTCGGCTCCTTCACCAGATAAAACCATTTTGATGCCCATCGCCTTGATCTGCCGGGCCATCAAGTACATCGGAGTGGATGCGCGAATCGTTGTGACATCATATGTTTCAATGTGTCGGATAACATCTTCAAGTGCGTCGATGCCTTCTTGAATTGTAAACGCGAGCGGATGGTGCACAGTGCCAATGTGATCGGCCACCTTTTGCGCTGCGGCAACATCAGGGCTTCCTTCTAGTCCAATGCTAAAGCTGTGGACACGGGGCCACCAAGCTTCGGTATTTCCGTCATCATCGACTCGTTTTTTGGAGAAATTTTGAGCGACGGCAGCGATCACGCTTGAATCTAGACCACCGCTGATGAGCAAGCCATACGGCACATCGCCCATCAAATGTGTGCGGACAGATTCGGTGAGTTGGGCTCGAAGTTCGTCCTTATCAAGTTTCTGCTTTGGTGTTTTTTCCCAATCCATCCAATCCTCCTGAAAGTAGCGTGTTGGTTGACTCTCGGATGATTTCCAATAATGTCCAGGAGGAAACTCGGAAACATCTTCACAGAGGTGTTCGATCCCCTTCATTTCAGAGGCGACAAGCAATGCACCATTTTCGTCATGTCCGAAATACAGCGGAATGATGCCGATGGAATCGCGCGCAATCATCCAAGAGTTATCTCGTGGATCGAACAGGACGAATGCAAACATGCCATTTAAGTCGTGCACGAGTTCTGCGCCTTTCTCCCGATAAAGCGCAAGAATCACTTCACAGTCGCTGCCTGTTTGGTAGGGATAATGTGAAGTTGATTTGCGGATTTTTTGGTGGTTGTAAATTTCACCGTTAACGGCCAAGGCGACCCGGTGTTCAGGGTCAATCAATGGCTGTGATCCACTTGAGACGTCCACAATGGCGAGTCGTTCGTGAACCAGTACATAGCCATCCTGTTGATAGACTCCGGACCAGTCTGGACCGCGATGGCGTTGCAGTTTTGAAATTTCAAGCGCTTGTGATCGGGCCTTGTCGGCTGATCCTGTTGCTTCCAATAATGCGGTGATTGAGCACATGTTCAGTAATTATTCTGACTTGGATACGCAAATGGAATCCGTAGGTTTCATCAATTGTTTGGAAAAGCGGCTTAATTTTGGAGCAACCTCAAGGAAATGAAAAATCTTCTCTCTCGCAGCTGCTTAACAGCAATGCTTGTTTTGACGTTATGCCCAACAAGCGCAACGCTTTATGCTCAGATTGACGCGACCGAAACACCACACGTGCCAAATGAACTTCTGGTCATGTTGGAACCGGGAATGACAGGAGAAAAGTTTTTTCTGGCGCTCAAAGATGAACTTGATTTTAAGGTGGTCAGTGTGCCCTCTCGATCATCTGGAATCTACCACCTCTCTGTAGACCCAACTCAGTGGGAACAATCCATGTCACTGCTTCGCGGCAAAAGGCATGTGCGCGCAGTGCAATTGAATCACTTGGTGAGCGAACGTGAAACGGTGCCAAACGATCCAAATTACGGCCAGCAATGGCACCATGATGAAAATGGTGACCATGACATTGATTCAGACCTTGCCTGGGATGTCACAACGGGAGGCACAGCTGCAAATGGAGCGCGTATAGTCGTTGCCGTGCTCGAGGGAGGCGGTTCGAATTACAGCCATACTGACTTGATCGATAATCACTGGACCAATGATGCCGAGATTCCTGGAAACGGAATAGATGATGACAACAACGGTTACATAGATGATTTCAACGGTTGGAATTCAGGGAACAATTCAGATAACATTGCCGCTGGTGGCCATGGCACTTCTGTGAGTGGTATGATTGGAGCAACCGGTGATAATGGAATTGGCGGGGCCGGGGTGAACTGGGATGTGGACATCATGCAAATTGATATGGGCAATGGTCTTTCGGAGTCCAATGTGATTGCGGCTTACGAGTACCCCAAGGTGATGCGTGATATCTACAATGCGAGTGGCGGAACAGAAGGGGCATTTGTGGTTGCTACCAATGCTTCGTGGGGAATAGATCAAGCAAACCCAGCCAATTATCCCATTTGGTGTGCTTATTATGACGAGCTCGGTGCTTCAGGTATTTTGAATTGCGGGGCTACCACCAATTCAGCCTTGAATGTCGATGTGGTGGGCGATATGCCGACTGCGTGCAGTTCGAATTATATGGTTTCCGTAACGGCTACAAATGATAATGACGTGCGGACTTTCAGTGGTTACGGTGTGACCACCATTGATCTTGGAGCGCCTGGTGATCAGGTCTATTTGCCTAGTGGCTCAAGCGGTTACGGCAATACCAGCGGAACATCGTTTGCTAGCCCATGCGTAGCCGGCGCAATTGGTTTGGTTTACAGCGTCCCTTGCCCGGATTTGGCAGTGCTTTCTTATTCCAACCCTCAAGCTGCGGCGGATATGGTTCTGAGTTACATCTACGATGGAGTTGACTTGGTTCCAAATCTCATTACAGAAGTTGTGACAGGAGGGCGATTGAACGTCTCAAACTCGGTCAATCTCGCATTGGAAGCTTGTGGACCGGTGGAATGTGATCTCTTGAGTTTCACAGCGAGCCCCGAGTGTTCGTACAATGCTGATTTGGATGTGGTGGAAACGCTCGTTGCTTTGGATGTGGAATTCTCCAGTTTTCTCTGTGAAGCACAAATCTTGTGCTACCGCGACACCATGGATTCGGAATGGACGTGCGGCTTTGCAGAAGACTTAGGAGTTCAGCTTCAAAATGGCGTTACTGCGATTTTCGGTGGCCTCGAATCGAACACGGCCTATCAGTTGTATTTTGTTTCCGATACGCTCGCTAGCGACACCTTGCTTTTTACAACCCCAGATTGTTCTGCTGAAGTTCCAGGTTGCACGGATGCCACGGCCCTCAATTATGAAGAGGATGCTACCATTGATGACGGCTCATGTGAGTTTCCATGTGAAGATGTTACTTTGACCATTACGACCGATTGCTGGCCCCAAGAATTGGGCTGGAGCATCGTCGACGATTCTGGAGAGGAATTCTTTGGGGTGACCGCTGACACTTATGATGAAGATGATGAAGGCGCAGTGTACGTGTGGGAAGGATGCGTTCCGCACGGTTGCCACGTCCTCACGTTGACCGATTCATACGGAGATGGTATGTTCGGTAGTCAATGGCCAAGTTGCGATTTGGACGGAAATTATGTGCTCGCGACGGTGACTGGAGAGGTCATTGTGGCTATGGGAGATCCGGATTATGGTGATGGAATAGATCACGCTTTTTGCGTGCCTGTGGTGGTGGGTTGCGTGGAGGAATCGGCCTGTAACTTCAACCCTGAGGCCAATGCAGATGACGGTTCTTGTTTCAGTCCTGGTGATGCCTGCGATGATGAAAATGTCGAAACGGTTTTGGACGTGATAGGAACGGACTGCTTGTGCGCTGGCGTTGCAGCAGTTGAAGGATGCACAGACCTCGAAGCGTGCAATTTCACAACAGAATCTAACGTCGATGACGGTTCTTGTTTTTACGTGGCAACAGGAGAAATAACCGGTCCGCAAAATCCAACGGCAGGTACGACTTCCAATTATTCATACAATGGAATTGCTTCAAATTCATACGAATGGACGGTTTCCAATGGCACCATCATTGGTGAGTCAATGGGGTTGGGACTTCTTGAAATTGAAGTTGCATGGGATCTGGAAATCGGAGGTCAGACGGCATCTGTTCAGGTCGAGGAAGTGGAGTTTTCCCTCGAGTGCACCGGGACGGTGGCGCTGGACTTGGACGTTCTAGTCAATGGCATTGGCGAACTGGAATCTGCGGGAATGCAGCTTTACCCGAATCCGGCCAGTGACATCGTGCGGGTTGAAGGTTTGTTGGGTTGGTCCAATCGAGGACAAATCCAATGCATCAATGCATTGGGGCAGGTAGTGAAAATGCAGACTTTCCGATCCGTCGAGAGGATTGCGTTGCCAGTGAATGAATTACCCAATGGCATTTACCTCATTCGACTGGTCGATGCCTCAATGAACGAAAAGCAGCCGGTTCAGGCGAGCGTTCTCATTCAGCGCTAATCAACCGTTGATTTGGAGCCAAAAGGAGCCTCCATGGGGCTCTACGCCGATTGTATTGGGATGGTTCCAGATAGGGGCAAGGATGGTGCTCATTTCTGGCTGTTCACTGGCCCAGAAAGCTGGAAACAAGGGTTTGTATCGTTTCGGATTACTCACAATGGCCATGGCCAACATGTATTGTTCGGAATAGGCGCGATCACACATTTCTTGCGGATAATCCCACGGCAAATAAATGTCATGGATTTGCACAATGACGCCATCAGCCAATTTCGGTAGCCATTCCAAGAAAAAGACGGTCGCATCCGAATTCGGCAACACGCGGTGGCTGTTGTCAATGAAGAGCATGTCGCCGGCTTCCAAAGACCGAAGCAGTTCATCGGCATTGAGTGACTCAAATGGCTCGCGAATGATGACCTGTGAAAGTTGATCGATTTCTGCCCTTGGGAAAGGATCGATGCTTGTAATTTCGGTCAACGGACTGTGCTGTGATTTGGCAGCGGCGGCAACAAGGGTCGAGTTGCCCGAGCCAACTTCTACGTATCGCTTGGGTTGAAATTCGCTGACAAAGGCAAACAATGCCGCCATATCAAGCCCGGGCAAGTAGCCGTTGTTCCAACCTGGCATGAGCGCGTTGGTCTCGTTACTGCGTTTTTTAAACTGAACCAAATCAGTCTCATAAGATCGAATCAATTCAGCCTTAAGCCTGAAGTCTTGGGCTTGGGAGTGGAGCAGTTTGTTGATTTCAGAAAGACCTGTATCCGAAGCTGGTGCATGACGAGGGCGGAATTCAACCGGGTAATCCAAATGAACACTTTGCCATTTGGAGGAGAGGAATCGCTTCCAACTTTTGATCTTTGACACCATTGAACTCATGACTTCTTTAGCTGTCCCATTCTTTGCGCAGTTTCAACACTTCCTTTGAGGTCCATTCGTGCGCTGCTTTGAGCAGCTCACCTCCATCGCTGCCCGTGAGCGTATCTCCAATGCTTACTTTAATGTCGATGTGTCGTTTGCCGAAATGCTTCCATGCATGTGGAATGAACTTTGATTGTCCCACCCACGCGATGTTCGGGTCTTTGTACTCCAGTGCAATCGGAGTGATTGGAAATCCTCCTTCGGCGCTGATGTAAAACATGCCGGGTCGGTATTCCAATAAGTCCGGTCCCATGTGCGTAGTGCCTTCAGGAAATATGACAATTCCGAGCCCATTGCGCAATCGGTTTTTAACTGCTTTACGTGTGTTTTTCCGACTTGCAGGGTCTTTTCGGTTGACCCAAATTGTGCCAAGCAGTGATGCGCCCCACCCGATGATGGGCCAATTTTTGCTTTCACTTCTTGCGACGAATACCACGGGATGTTTAGCCGGTACCAGCACTGCATCCACGTAGCTTCTATGGTTGCCCATGTATATGCTAGGCTCATCTGGCAATTCGCCTTGAACTTCGACTCGGATGCCCATCAGCCGATAAACACTTCGGATGTAATGTAAAAGCACACCGTGCATGCGGATCAAATCTTTCCCTCGCATGAGTCGAAGCAATATCAGAGCCAGCACATAGAACCAGGACATCAGTAAGAATCCAGGGATGCGAATGCAGGAACGAATAAACCTGAGAATCATGGAAGGATAGGACGTTTTGGGTTGGGCTTTGAATGGACGAAGATAAGGGCAAGTACTATTGGTTGAGCACTTGATGAATCCATGGGATCGAGGTGAACTTCTTCGAAGGTAAAGTTTTGAATTCCATCGGATTGCCCGCAATTGGATGGCTAAATGCGAGGTGGTGTGCGCTCAGAAAGAGCCCACGTCCTTTGTAAATTCCTGATGGTGGATGGAATTTATCGTCGCCAACAATTGCATGCCCTGCTGCCATTAAATGCCTCCGAATTTGGTGGGTTCTGCCACTGAGGGTTTCGATAACCGCTGCGGTCAGATCATCAGATTGGGCGAGGGTGCCTTGGGCTTTTGCTCGCACGATAGACGCAGAAGGCTTGCCGTCTAGAGGGAGGTTGATGATGAGTTTTTGCGGCAATATCCCATGGCAAATTGCCCAATACTTTTTACGGATGCTACCGACTCGGAATGCGTCATTGACGGCTCGAATTGCGGCCATGTTTTTCCCAAAAATAACCCAGCCAGATGTTGCGAAATCGAGCCGGTGACAAGGCTCAATGAGATTTGAACCAGTCATTTTTCGAACGTGCCACCGAAATGTTTTTCCTGAATTTCCGGATGTCAGTATGCCATGCGGTTTCCAGGCGACAAGTAGGTGTTCGTCCTCGAATGCGACGCGAATTTCGGGATTCATGGGCGAGGAAGATGTCGCGCTATTTTGTCCCGGCAAGTCAAGGTTTCAAACCCATTTCATGGAACATGAATGCCCACTTTTCAGATTGCTCATCCAAAATCTTAGATGTGGGCTTCCCTGCCCCGTGTCCGGCATTTTTGTCAATTCGGATGAGGGCGGGTCTTGGTCCGGTCTGGCACGCTTGCAATCGCGCTGCAAACTTGAAGCTGTGCGCAGGAACTACACGGTCATCGTGATCTGCCGTGGTGACCATTGTCGCTGGATAATTGGTTCTGGGGGCAATGTTGTGGTAGGGCGAATAGCCTGCTAGGTTGAGGAAATCAGCTTTCGAACTGTCCGCGCAACCGTATTCAGGAATCCAGCCCCATCCAATTGTAAACCGGTGGTAGCGAAGCATATCCATCACTCCGACTGCCGGGAAAGCGACAGCGGCCAATTCTGGACGTTGTGTCATTGTAGCCCCGACCAGTAATCCGCCATTGGATCCACCGGCAATGGCTAGACGTTCGGAGTTCGTGTATTCTGCGGCGATGAGGTATTCTCCAGCTGCGATGAAATCATCGAATACATTTTGCTTTTTGAGGAGCATCCCTGCTTCATGCCATTCTTCTCCAAATTCGCCACCACCGCGCAAGTTTGGCATGGCGTAGACGCCATCGTTTTCGAGGAGCAACAAGAGAGAAGGGCTGAAGCTGGGCGTCAAGCTGATGTTGAAACCACCATAAGCGTAAAGATAGGTCGGACGTTCGCCGTCCATATTCAATCCTTTTTTGTGGACGATGAACATCGGGATTTCTGTTCCGTCTTTTGATTCAAACCACACTTGTTTTGATTCGAATTGCTCGGGACTGAAGTCCACTTTTGGACGCGCAAATAAAGAGCTTACACCTGAAGCAATGTCGTAGCGATAGATGGAAGTTGGGTAGGTGAATGAAGTGAAGGCATAAAATGTTTCGGTTGCATCAAGCTTACCTCCAAATCCTCCTGTGCTTCCGGCAGCATTGGGCAACTTGATCTCCCTCGGGTTTTGTCCATCAAGATCCATTCGAATGACCGCGTTGCATGCGTTGCGCAGATAAGTGGCAAAAAGTTGTCCTCCGGTGGCATTGACGCCTTCGAGGAGATGCTCGGATTCCGGTATGATGTTGACCCAGTCAGAAAGAGTCGTACTCGAAATACCTGCGAGACGGTACTTTGGGGCGTCTTTGTCTGTCAGAACTAGGAACCGCCCGTTCACATGATCGACAACTGAACTTCGGGTGTTGAATCCGCCGATCAGCTCCTGCCACTCAGCGTTCGGGTTTTGCAAGTCTAGAACATGAATGCTGTTGCCATCTGTGCCTGTTGAAGTGCTCAGGACCAGAAATTTCTCGTCTTCGGTGGCGTAAGCAAAATGATATCGGTTGGGTTCATCATCGTTTCGGAATACCAAACGATCTTGAGATTGGTCGGTTCCAATTTTGTGAAAGTAGACACTGTGGAATGTGTTCTCAGCACTAAACTCACTGCCTTCGGGTGCTGGATAACGGCTGTAGTAAAAGCCGTCTCCAACCCAGCTGGTACCCGAGAATTTGACCCATTTAAGAACGTCTCCCTGTGGCGTTCCACTTGCCAAATCATACACATGGATTTCTTGCCAATCTGATCCTGCTTCATTTTGGATGATTGCGATGTGGCGATTGTCTTTCGATGGACTTCCAAGGGTTGCGGTGACGGTTCCATCTGCGCTGAGTGCATTTGGGTCCAAGAAAACTTGGTCTTCCCCAGCGAGGTAATCTCTCACATACCAGACACTTTGATTCTGAAGTCCGTCGTTTTTAGCCAGGAAGTAACGATTGCCAATTTTGCGCGGCATACCTACTTTTTCATAATCGAATATGGATTCAAAACGGTCGCGTAGCGGCTTCTTCCAAGGGTTGGAATCGAGGTGTTTCTGTGTGAATTCGATTTGTGCATCGACCCATTCCTCTGTTTCCTTCGAACGGTCATCTTCTAGCCAGCGATAGGGGTCGGCGACTTCGGTATTCCACAATGTATCGATGACCGATTCGACGCGAGACTCGGGGTAAGCAAACGAGTGGCGGGTTTCCATGGTTGGGTCGTTGGTGTTACAAGCTCCAAGAGCCACTACCAAAGCAAAAACGAAAACCTTGGAGGACAATGGCGGGTGGAATGGCTTTTTCATTGATTATTCTTTACTGTGACCAAAAGTACCGAAAGACCTGCATCTTTGTCTTCTAAATAATGAAGCAATGCGAAGCCACGAAATTGACTTTCATATCCATGGGGATGATCTGCAAACGGTTGAAGTTGAATTGGACCCACAAGAAACGGTTATCGCTGAAGCGGGTGCCATGAATTGGATGGAGTCAGGAATTCAGTTTGAGGCCAAGATGGGCGACGGTTCAGAAGTCAACTCGGGGTTCATGAATAAATTGTTCAGTGCGGGTAAGCGGTTGTTGACCGGAGAGTCAATTTTCATGACTCATTTCACCAATCATGGAGCGCTCAAGCGTAAAGTAGCTTTCGCGTCACCGTATCCCGGTAAAATCATGCCGGTGGATCTTTCATCCGTTGGGGGGGAGGTGATTTGTCAGAAAGATGCCTTTTTATGCGCAGCAAAGGGGACCGAAGTCAGCATTGCAATTAACAAACGGATAGGTTCTGGTTTTTTTGGTGGAGAAGGATTTATACTGCAGCGTTTGCGCGGGGATGGAATGGCTTTTTTGCATGCGGGTGGCACCGTTGTGGAGAAAAAGTTGAACGGAGAAAAGCTAAGGGTGGATACCGGATGCATTGTAGGGTACACAGGGCAAATCGATTACAGTGTTGAACAAGCAGGGGGGTTGCGATCCATGCTTTTTGGCGGTGAGGGACTATTCTTAGCAACTTTAAGTGGAACAGGAACCGTCTGGTTGCAGAGCTTGCCGTTCAGTCGATTGGCAGATCGCATCATAGCTCGTGCCCCCAGTATTGGCGGTTCGAGCAAGGGGGAAGGCTCAGCTTTGGGTAAATACGGCCGCATGATTGGGGGAGATAATTGGTGAGTTGATTGCACCTGAGCTCGACTTTCATTATTTTCGTGTTACGTTTTGGAGCATTAACATCTCCTCAACACCTTTTCCATTTGCCAAATAATCACTTTTATTTCCATTCTTTCAGATGAAATTATTCGTCGCGAAATTGAACCGGGATGTTCAGGATGAACACCTCGAAGAAGCCTTTTCTAAATTTGGACCTGTCGGTTATGCCCGAGTAATCACTGATCGAGACACGGGACAATCAAAATGTTTTGGATTCGTTCAAATGAGGGAGGCCGAGGACGGCCGAAACGCCCTAGAAGAAATGAATGGAGCTGAACTCATGGGATTTCGAATGGTCGTGAAGGAGGCAGAAGATCGAGGAAAAAAACCGGGGGATTCAAACTCACGAGGGACGAGGCCATCAGGAGGACGCCCTGCTTCTTCGGCTTCAAGTGCAAGACCAACAAGTCCTTCGCCAAGGTCTGGGGCATCTTCTGAATACAGCAGGCTCGATGCGCCAGCAGTGCCCCCCAAATCGGGTGCATCAAAAAACAAGCCATCCAAGGCGGGTAAATTCAAAGGCGGCAAGGATATTTATGCCGACGGTCCGAAGCCGACAAAACTCAAAAAGTCAAAAACCAAACGCACAGATTGGTTGGATGACATGGACGATTTTTGAAAGGAAAAAACTGAAATTATCACAGGGGCCTCGGCCCCTTTTTTTTGCGTTAGAGTATGAAAATGATTTGCCCGTTCACTGACGTAAACGAGCCTTTTATTGCTGTATTTCGAGTTGAACCTGACGTTAATTAGAAGAGTAAAACGCGTGATTAGTCGAGATAATTCGAAATAATATCGAGTTGTATAGAGAAAATTGCTATATTTACGAAGCCATAAACCATCACGAAAATGAGTCGTTTTATACTGCTTTGCGCCGGAATCATGCTTTCCGGACTCACTTATGCTCAGTCTGAATCCTTGTATTCACTGACTGTTTCGGAACATGCAACGGGAATCATTGAAGGTCAAACGACCTACAGGATTTATGTTGACATGGTCAATTCTGATGACTTTTTGAGTTCCGTTTACGGGAATCAAGAAGAATTTTTGGAATTTTCCACCGAGCTCGGATTTTACAACAGCCCCCTCGCAACAGGTGCAACGGCTGGTGGAATCAATCCAGCATTTTTCCCGTTTCCTGGTTTTGAAGGACTTCCTGCAGATAGCTGGTTGACCATCGGAATTGAGTCAACTCCTGTTGGTGATGAGGTAAGTATCAGCACAGTGGAAGATGCGGCTCAGCCATACCTCGGCGCGTTTACGGCGACTTCGGCCATTTCTGGCCAGGATTTCACGATCAGTACCCAGACGGGTGGAGCGTGGTATGTCTTGAATGGCACTCCGAATGGTTTGGCAGGTGATGATGGTCAAGTTTTGGTGATGCAAATCACAACGGCAGGAGGACTATCAGGATTGTTGAATGTTCAGATTTTTGAAAACGGAGATGGCCAATCGGACATTCGTAAGTCATTCGCTTTTGATGGGGTAGGCACGTTTTATGATGCTGATGACGATACGGGAGGTCCAACTCCCAATCCTGGATGTACAGACGAAACAGCATGCAACTACGATGCGACGGCCACCTCTGATGATGGTTCTTGTGCAGTAGAAGACGAATGTGGAGTTTGTGGTGGCGACGGCATCGCCGAAGGCGAATGTGATTGTGATGGAAACACAGAGGACGCCCTTGGCGTTTGCGGTGGATCATGCACTGCCGATGTGAACGATAATGGAGTTTGTGATGATCAGGAAGTCTTGGGTTGCACTGATGATGCAGCTTGTAACTACGACTCTTCAGCTACGCAAGACGATGGGTCTTGCGCTGAGTTAGACGAGTGTGGAGTTTGCGGCGGAGAAGGCATTGCCGAAGGCGATTGCGATTGTGATGGAAACGTTCTTGACGAATGCGGTGTTTGTGGAGGTGATGGCATCGCCGAAGGCGATTGCGATTGCGATGGAAATACGACCGATGCCTTGGGGGTTTGCGGAGGAACATGTACTGCTGATAACAACGATAACGGTGTCTGTGATGACCTTGAAGTTGTGGGATGTACCGATTCTGCGGCATGCAACTACAGCGATGACGCTACTGAAGATGATGGATCATGCGACTACTGCTCTTGCGGCGAAGTAGCTGGTATGCCTTCAGGATATACGCTGACCGTAACTGAGCACGCTGTTGACCTCGTTGAAGGCCAGACGACATACCGTGTTTATGTAGACCTGGTGAATTCCGATGACTTTTTGAGCTCGGTTTACGGAAACGAAGATGAGCCCATGCATTTTGCAACCGAAGAGGGCTTTTATAACAGTCCCTTGGCCACAGGAGCTACTGCGGGTGGAATCAATCCAGCATTTTTCCCGTTTCCTGGTTTCGAAAGCTTGCCAGCGGACAGTTGGTTAACCATTGGTATTGAGTCAACACCAGTTGGAGATGAGGTTAGTATCAGCACGGTAGAAGATGCGGCTCAGCCATACCTCGGAGCATTTACTGCAACGTCTGCGATTTCGGGTGCAGATTTCGCTATCAGTACCCAAACCGGTGGTGCTTGGTACGTTTTGAACGGAACGCCAAATGGTTTAGGCGATGAGAACGGTCAAGTCCTCGTGATGCAGTTCACAACCGGCGGATCGTTCAATGGTTCCTTTAATACGCAGATCTTTGAAAACGGTCTTGGTGAAAATGACATTCGAAAGACGTTCTCATTTGATGGCGTAGGAACGTTCACTGCCGACGGTGAAGGTGGCGGTGGTACGGGTGGAAACGCATGTGGATGCACGGATGAGACAGCGTCAAATTATGATTCAGAAGCCCAGTATGATGACGGGAGCTGCTTGTTTGATGTCCCAGGTTGCACGGATGCAACGGCCTGTAACTATGATGCAGACGCCACATCAGATGATGATTCTTGCCTGCAGCTGGACGAATGTGGAGTTTGTGGCGGAGACGGCATCGCAGAAGGCGAGTGTGACTGCGACGGAAACGTATTGGACGAATGTGGAGTTTGTGGCGGAAACGGCATCGCAGAAGGCGAATGTGACTGCGACGGAAACGTATAGGACGAAGGTGGAGTTTGTGGCG
>CBFIEJ010000024.1:0-32193 GCA_965661575.1 uncultured Flavobacteriales bacterium
CAGCCGTCATCCCCATAGACTCCAATAGCAATTGTTGTTGATTCAACACTTGCAGTGTCTGCACCACACCGTTGACGCGCACCGTGATGTTTCCCGCTGGATCCGGCCCATCCATGCGTTCGATGCGCACATTTCGGTTGCCCATGCGCACGTCAAAAACGCCCGGGGCCAACTGTTTCCAGTCCCACGATTCTTCTGATCCAGGAGCAACTTGCTCCACTCGCCCATCGGGCCAACGAACTTCCCATTCCATGAGAGCAAGTTAGGAGGATTTTCGAGCGAACTTTGGGGGGTGTACGGGATTTACATTCACATTCCATTCTGTAGAACTGCGTGTCACTATTGTGACTTTCACTTCTCCACCAATTTGCGCACCATGGAGGCCATGGGCGAAGCGTTGGTGAAAGAGTTGGACTGGAAGATTTCGGCTGCCACTGGAGGTGTTTCAACCCTTTATTTCGGCGGCGGAACCCCTTCCTTGTTTTCATTGGAAGCGTTGGGTAAATTGGTTGAAAGGTGCATTGCTGCCGGAGGCTCTCCTTCTGAAATCACGCTCGAAGCCAACCCCGAGGACATCACCCCTGAGCGTTTGCAGGCTTGGCTATCCATGGGAATCAATCGACTTTCCATCGGCGTTCAAACGTTTGATGACAATCGATTGCAGTGGATGAATCGGGCGCATACAGGGCAGCAAGCCATCGAGGCGATTGAAGCAGCCCATGCTGCTGGATTCAAACATTTGTCTGCCGATCTCATCTATGGCTTGCCCGATCGCTCAGCGCCTTTTTCGGAAGATCTCGAAAAGGCGTGTTCCCTCCCCGTGGACCATCTTTCGGCCTATATATTGACGGTAGAAGATCGCACCGTACTCGGAAAAAATGTACAAAAGGGACTGGAGAGCGTCGCGCCGGAGTCACTTGTGGAAGCTGAATACGCTGAACTCTGTGCACATGCCGCAAAGGCAGGATTCGATCATTATGAAGTTTCCAACTTTGCTCGACCCAATGGCTACGCTCAACACAATCAACATTATTGGACTGGATTGCCATACCTCGGAATCGGGCCTGGTGCTCACGGGTTTGATGGCAAACAACGCTCGGCCAATGTGTCGAACAATCCGGCTTACATTGCTCAGGTTTCGAAAGCAAACAAACTCGACGACATCAAGGTCGAAAGAGAAGCCTTGACCCAAAAAGACCGCTACAACGAACATTTGATGACCGGCCTGCGCACCCGGAAAGGCATCGATGCCTCTGCGTTGGAATCGTCATTCGGATACAGCCCCATTGGTGAAGACCCCGCATTGTGGAATCGGTACATCAATGAGCAAACGATTCTAGCGACAGCCGACGGGCGCTTCCGCATTCATGAAGAAAAGTGGTTGATTGCTGATCGCATTGCTTCAGCTTTCTTCGTGGTCGATTGAGGCTTTTTTTCGAGCCATCCGTTTGAATCCTGCATCAGCGAAGACGGCGCCTACAATGATCACAGAACCGAGGTAAAACCATCCGCCCATTCGTTCTGAATCCCCGAAAATCACAGCGGCCAGCACGATGGCATAAATCGGTTCCATGTTGATCGCAACAGCGGTGGTGAAAGGCGATAAACGCTTCATGACTTCGATGCTCATGAGAAATGCAAAGGCCGTGGCCAGAGAAGCCAGCAAAGCCAACCACAACCAATCTTCTTGTGGAATCGTCCAGAATTCCACCGCCAGTCCTCTCCCATCTGCCAGAAACAACAGAGCTAAAACCCCCGCTGCACTCAACAACTCCACGCGTGTCAAGTTGGCCGAATCATACGTGCGCACCAAAACAGAGTTGAATATCGAAAACACAGCTGCCAATGCCGCAGAAATCAAAGCCAATCCAATGCCGCGGTAATACTGTTCAGAAGTCAGCGCAAAATCACCTTCCGATGGTCCCCATAGCAAAACCAGAAGACCCACAATAATCACTCCGCCCAACAATAGCTCGCGCCAATCCATTTTTCTGCGGTGCACCAATGGTTCCAAGACACTCACAAAAACAGGAGTCGTTGCCAATGTCGCCAGCGCGACGGAAACATTGCTCGCTTTGATGGAACCGAAAAAGGCAATCCAATGCGCCGCAGCTGCGCAACCGACCAAAGCCACTTTAACCCAAACTCTCCAAGGAAATCGCTCTGTTCTCCGCTTAAAAAGCAACCACATCGCCACCAAACCACCACCCAAAAAGACGCGCCAGAACACCAATCGTTCCGCTTCCAGCGAAATCAACTTGCCTAAAATTCCCGTGAATCCGAAAATCAAGACAATGAAATGCAACATGACGACGCTCTGCCGATGATTCATTCGGCAAATCTACCCGTAACTTCGTTCACTCGTTGTCACCAACCGCAAGCAAAATGAAACTTTCCGCCACAAGCTTATTTCTCCTGTGCTCCTCTTTCGCTGTAAGTCAAATTCAATTGGACAACCAGTTTGGCGACTGGACCGGAATTGATCACCTCGCCGCTTCTGCTGGCTCGCCGTTCGTGAAGACCGCAGTCACCAGCAACATGGATTGGCTGTACCTGCACATTCAGTTTGCGAATGAAGTGGGATTGGACGAAAATATCCTCCCCAATGAATATTTCTTATTGCTTGATTTGGATGATGATGCCACCACAGGCGTAAACTACGCCAGTCAAGGTTTGGGGGTGGATCTATTGCTCAACTTTGCAAGCCGACAAGCCATTCGGTACACCGGAGGATCAGGCGTTGAAAGCCTGAATGAAGTGGGTATGCGTTCGGCGCCAACGTACAGCTCCGAACAGTTTGAAATCGCTTTCAAACGAGGCATGTTGGGGGAAATGGGAGAAAACATTCGCATCATGTGGTACGATGGAGACAGCCAAACTGGTTTTCCTTCCGGCGGAATGGCACACGAGCCGAACGAAAGTTTCGCCCCTTGGATTCCAAGCCCCATCGAACGAGCGGAAGGGACACTCAACCGCGTGGCCTTCTGGAACATGAACAACCGCATGGATGAAACGCCGGCAAAAGCGGCAATGGAACGCATCCTTCAAGCCGTTTCCCCGGATATCATTGGTTTTTCTGAAGTGTCCAATGTAAGCGCCAATTATGTCCGCAACCTTCTGAACGATTGGATTCCGTTGGAAGATGGAGCGTCTTGGAATGTGGTCAAAAACAATTACGACCTGATGGTGGCCTCCAAAGGTGCCGTGCTCTCAACCCACTCATCGGTTTACCGTCAATTTCCCGTGGTGCTCGAGGCGAATTCAGCTTGGCAAGTGCCGATGCTTTTCACGAGCAGTCACCTGAAATGTTGTGGCGGGAATTCAAATGAAGCACAACGACAGTCAGAAGCAGACGAATACATGGCGTTCCTGCGTGATGCCATCAATGGTGAAGGAGACGGTCCTGTCCTGTCGCCCAACGCTCCCATTGTGTATGGCGGAGATTTGAATATGGTCGGATTGGACGACCCTATTTATACGCTTGTTACCGGGGACATCTCAGATGAAAGCGCAAACGGCCCAGACTTTTCCCCCGATTGGGACGGCTCCAGCCTAACAGAATGGCCTGTTTTGCAATCGGATCACCCGTTTGACTATACCTGGACCAGCTCTTCATTGTCTTCAGAATGGATTCCTGGAAAACTAGACTACATCATCACCTCTGATGCTACGGCAGATTACAAAGGCGGTTTTGTTTTGCGCACCGATGCTATGTCAACGGAGCGGCTATCCGCTCTGGGACTGCTCTCGGGCGACGCGTTGGACGCCTCTGACCACTTCATTGTGGTAGCCGATCTCGGTTTGGGGGATTTAATCGGCTTTCAACCCGACAGTGATTCCGATGGTATTTACGACGCAATGGACAATTGTGTGGCCGTAGCCAACACTGCTCAGGGTGATTTCAATGGAGACGGCGTGGGAGATGCGTGCAGTGATTCCGATGGAGACGGGCTGAGTGATGAGCTCGAGCTAAACCTTTACAACACCGATCCTTTGGCTTCCGACACCAACCAAAATGGCATTCTCGACGGACTCGAGCTTTGTCTGTGCGAAACCAGTGGGGCTTGTCCGGGTGACATCACCAATGATTTGATCGTGAGTATCGCTGACCTTCTTGCGCTCCTTGGTCTTTTCGGAGCAACCTGCTGAAAACTGTTCAGTGTCCTCGCACCAACTTAACCGTCTTGGTGCCTGTTGGTGTTTCAATCTTCACCACGTATACACCCTCTGTTAGCGAGGAAGTATCCATTGCAAATCGCGGAGTATTCGGTGTGGCAGTTCGGACGACTTGACCCGAAAAGTTCAACACCCGCAATGCCAAGATTTCTTCGGTCGATTCGAAAATCACACGCCCATGTGTTGGGTTTGGATACACCGCTCCTGTCCAATCGAGTTCATCAACTGAAACGAGCAGCACGTCTATTTCAACCGACGTTTGATCTGAACAGTTGCCATCAGCACTGAATGTAGTCAATTGAATGCTGTAAATACCGGACTCGCTGTAGGTGTATTCTGGGGCTGACTCATCGCTTGTGTCTCCATTTCCAAACGTCCAGTAATATCCGCTTGCTCCCGTGCTTATGTTCTCCAGCTCAATCGGTCCATCCAAGAGATTCCAAGGCGAAGTCACGGTGAACTCAGCATTCACCGGCTCAGAAATGTCTGACAGATAGCGAGGTGAAATCCGATAATAATCGAAATACGGCGCTTCAAAATCACGCTGATCAACGATTCCACTCAATCCAAAAGTTCCAATCGGCGCTTCGCTCAGAAACAAATCTGTATTCGCATCCACGCGCATTGTATAAACCTCAGAACCCGTGGTCACGTCCACCTCAAAGCTCGGCGCGCTGTTGGTCCACTGATCAGGATTCACCAATTCGACACACTTCAATGTCACCACACGCGACTCACGTGACTCGTCAAGTGTTTGAACCAGAACAGGCTGTTCGGTGAGGAAGCCTGAACCTTCATAAATCAACGTGTCTGCGATGATTTGAGTGAGCCCTGCAAATTGGCCAATGGTGCCACGAATCCGCACACTGTCACCCGGCACCACCTGTTCGTAGCCATAATCAGACAATGGACTGAAAACATTGATTCCGTGTGTGGGATCAATCAGTGTGAACTGAAGGCCTGAGGGATAATCATTCCAACCATGGACAATTCCGCGGAGCTCACATGAGACACCAAGGCTGTCCGTTTCACCTGAAACCACATCAACGGTCCGCACTGTTGCAATGTCATAAACAGGATAAGCCAGGTCAGAAGGTTGAATGTGAACCGTCATCGTGTCAATGATCAATACTGCGTCACCCGATGTGATTTGCATCGCCAACAACACCGTCTCCTCTCCTTCCGGCTCTTCCTCATCAATCGCAGCAAACGTGAACGTTTGATTGTTCAAGGATCCAATAGGGAATGTAAACTCTGGGAGTGGGAAAACAGCTGGAAAATCATCTCCAACTGTCGCTGTACCCCCAACGACATCAACCGAAACCGTCACGTCTTGCAAGGGATACGCCACCTGCATGACGACCTCAGCGCCACCACCCTCATAGATGTAGATGTCAGAAGTAGTGAAGCCCAGTTCCATGTCGGGCGTTCCTGTGCATGTTGCGTTGTGATAACCGATGAAGTCAAAGTTGTCTTGGGGATACGCGTCCCATTGAAATTGACCAACCGACCAATCCGTGCTTCCCTGAGAGACATTGGCTTTACGTACAAGCGTGTATTCCGCCATTTCGCCAGAACCTCCGTCCACGGTCCATGGTGAGCCTGGATCTGCACCAAACTCTCCCATTTGATCAATCAGTACTCCATCATGATAAAGTGCAATGACATCATTGCCATTGAACCAGGTGATTTGGCTCACTAAATCCCCTGCGCCGAACAATTCCGGAGCGGCCAAGGCATTCATTAAAACAAATACCCCATTGGGTTCAATCGTGCCGGACAATTCCTGTGTGTTTGTCGCTTCCGTGGCGCCATTGTTCCATGTTTCCATTGTGTAACCCGTCAAGTCAATGGTCAACGGTGATGGGTTGTACAGTTCAATTGCTTTGTTGTTGCTGTTGCCCTCCACGTATTCTGAAATGAAAATTTCCTCGCAAAAAGAAGCGCTTTCACAATCCAAAATACTCACCGCCAAGTAACTCGTGCTCAAACTATCACATTCCAAGCCTTGGATACCTGCCAATGGTGAGCCCGGCGTCAGTGTCGACCCGTCAAACCCTCCCAAAGCACTAGACCCCCACACTTGATAGCTTCCCTCTCCCAACGTTGAAAAATCATATTGCGGATAAGCTGTTGTATCCTGAATAACCTGAGATTCATCCGCAATCACGAAAATGTATTCCGCCTCAATTGCTTCTGACGTGTAGCCAAATGTAATGATCGAGTTTTCCAGGCCGTTGCACCCAACGGCAGAGGGTGTGCCAGCCGCATCAGTAACTGCTCCACCATCGCAAGCCGGAGGGCTGCATGTTTCTCCCTGAATCAAGACTGAGTTGAACGTCATCGAAAGGCATCCAGAACCCGCAACCCCTTCAAGCGGCTGACCAACCGCCAAAGTAGCGGGGTCAAGTGGCGCATCGTGTGAAAAGCCAAAAACCTCGACGGCGACATCACCCAGACCCGCAAAATTGGCGGCAGTTCCATCGAATGAAGTCAAAATCAAGTCGGTTTCTGGATTTATTACAACCAGCGTGAAATCAGCATCGGGAACATCTGTCGTGTGTGTAAACTGCACCAACACCAGCTCAGACGCGTCTGTGCAAACGTTCTCATCGGCCGCGTTTTGAAGTTGAATTTGCCCACCATCGCACTGCAAAACATTGGAATAGCCTGGTGTCGGCGATTGCAGCGTGTATTCAGCAGAGGCAAAAGGTGTTCCGCCGTCAGGAAGCCGCGCTAAGCTTTGATAATCTGCTAAGCCTTCTCCGCTCTCATTCAATTGGTTGGATCCTGGCGTCAACACGTCCACAAGGCCAAGGGAAGGGGGTTGGTTGTTTCCATAAACGATTGCATCCAACAAATCTTCATTGGTAACCGGCGTTCCATCGGGGAAATCCGAGGCATTTGCATCGTAAATCGCCACGGCCTCTTGGCCTACTTGTAGCCAGTTTGTTTGGTTCACCACGAAATCAGCCTGAGGCAAGTTCGGACCACCGATGAGAAAAAACCCATTTGCATTCAGCGAGTATCCCGTCAAATCGAAGGTGTTGTTCGACTGGGCGTTCGATCCATTGAATATGACAACGGTAAAACCAGCAAGGTCATCGTTTGGGTTGCCATATAGTTCAACAAACTCCATGTCATCAATGCCCGGACCTGAGGGGTCTAGTTCGTTGATGACAATTTGTGAATCTGCTGATTGAGCCACGAACATGGCGAAAAAAAGCACAGTCAGAACGCGTTGAAGATGGAGCATGTGAACCTAGGTTTTCCGGTGAGGGATGCCAAAAATACGATGATAAGGTGCGAATACGAACGCAACAACATACCGTTAAATGCTTTCGTACCTTCGTGTAGCAATGGAGAAGAGGAATTCGCTGATCAATAAGCTGGATGAATTTGTTTGGGCTTACCACCTGAACCGCCTGACCGGGGGGGCTTTAACCTCCATCGGAACCATTGTAGGTAGTGCATTGATCTTCATTGCGCTGGAACAGTTTAGCCGCTTTGGAATTGCAGGAAGAACCGTGATCTTTTGGGTGTTGGTGGGGGGTAGCGCGACGGTGCTTGCACGATGGGTGCTCTGGCCCGCTTTGGATTTATTCCGCATTCGCAAAGGCCTTTCGCATGAAGAGGCAAGCGCCATCATAGGCACGCATTTTCCGGAAATCAGCGATCGCCTTCTGAATGTACTGCAATTGCAACGGCAACTTGAATCCTCCACCGATACGGACCTTTCTTTGCTAAACGCATCGATTGATGAACGTACCGAAAAACTCCGCGCGGTACCATTCAAAAAAGCCGTCAATTGGCAAGAAAGCACGCGGCTCATGCGCTACGCCATTCCGCCTGTAGCCATTGTTGTTTTGTTATTTTCTTGGAAGCCCGAGTGGGTTCAAGATCCCGCAACGCGCATTTTATCGCATCGGCAAGACTTTATTCCACCGCCACCATTTGCATTTGAGATCCTCAACGAGCGTTTGGCAGTTCCGGCAGCGCAAGCGTTCACTCTCGAAGCCAAAACTTTTGGCGAAGAATCTCCGAAGGTTGTCGTAATGGAAAGCCAAGGGCAGCGCTATCGGATGGAACGCTCAAGCTCAGGTGTTTACCGACACACGTTTCCAATTGTGAGAGAAACCATTGATTTTGAGCTCATTGCAGCAGGGGTGAGGTCACCTCGATACGAACTTGAGGTCCTTCCTGTTCCTGTCCTGCTTTCAACCGAGGTGCAACTCACCCCTCCAAAGTATACGGGTCTTCCAAGTCAAACCTTGCAAAATGTAGGCAATTTAAAAGCACCTGAAGGCACCGAGATTCGCTGGCAATTCAAAAGCAAAGACACGGAACAATTGCGCTTGGTTTTTGGCGAGGAGTTGGTCAACACAACACGAGCAGCAGCAGGGGTCTACACGGCCAGCCGGCGTGTGACAACCAGTGAAGCCTATTGGGTGGTCCCTGAAAACAAATCCGTGGGGTCTGTGGATTCCGTTCGTTATAACATTCAAGCAATTTCCGATCTACCCCCAAGAATCAAGGCCATCGAGTCCATTGATTCCTCTGAAGTGCAACTGCGCTATTTCACGGGAGAAACCATGGATGACTTTGGGTTTAGTAAGCTTGAGTTTTCCTTCCAATTTCTCGAGTTGGGCGAGCGTCCCGAGGAACTTCTTGCTGATGAAGCCGGCAGTCCGGTTTTGGGGGCAAGCACACGCGTGTCTCTCGAAACCCCTTCTGGCAAATCCAACCGCTTCTTTTTCGAGTGGAACCTCAATGATATCGGCGTTGTTCAAGGCGATGTCCTTGAGTATTGGTTCGAAGTTTGGGACAACGATCAAATCAATGGTCCAAAGATGACTCGATCCACGAGCTATACGTTCGCTCCGCCTTCAGAGGAAGAAATCCGGGCTGAACGCGACGAAGCCAATCAAGACATTGCATCTCGCATGAGCGCCGCGCGAGAAGAAGCCGAGGCTCTCCGAAAAGAAATGGAAGAGGTGCAGCGCCAGTTGGGAGAGGATGATGAGTTTGACTGGAAAGATGAACGGGCATTGGATGAACTCGTGAAACGTCAAGAATCCTTGAAAAACGCCCTGGAAGAGCTCCAAAAAGCAAACCAGGAAAAAGACAAACGGGCGAATGAGTTTTCACCTGAAGAAGAACGAATCATTGAAAAGCAAGAACAGCTTCAAGAACTCATCGAACAAGTGATGAACGAGGAGCTCAAGGCGATGTACGATGAGATGCAAAAACTCATGGATCAGATGAATCCAGAGATGATGGAAGAGATGCAAGAGCAACTTGAATCCATGGAAGTGGATCAAGAATCCTTGGAAAAAGAACTCGATCGAGCGCTCGAACAATTCAAACAACTCGAATATGAGGTGAACATGCAAGAGGCCATCGATGACCTGAAAGCACTTGCTGAAAAGCAAGAGGAGTTGGCAGATCAAACAAAAGAGCAAACCTCACCAAACGACAGCCTTGCTGCTCAACAAGATTCGCTAAATCAAGCCTTCGAAGAACTACAAGAACGACTTGACGAACTGGATCAAGCAAATGAGGAACTCGAAAACCCAAACCCAACCATGGAGCGCTCGGATGAAAACGAGTCGATCGAAGAAAAAATGGACGATAGTTCAGATCAAATAAAACAAGATAAAAACAAGAAAGCCAGCCAAAATCAGCAAGACGCAGCAGAGGAGATGAAACAAATGGCTGAGCAAATGGAAACCATGATGCAACAGGCTGAAGAAGAGTCCATGGAAGAAGACATGGAAGCCCTGCGGGCATTGCTTGAAAACATCATTCAGTTGTCGTTTGATGAAGAAGACATCATGGCTTCATTGGGCCAAATCAATGAGGACGATCCGCTCTACATAACGAATGGGCAAACCCAACGAAAACTGAAGGATGACGCACAAATGGTGGAGGACTCCCTTTTTGCCCTCAGCCTTCGTATTCCGCAATTGGCTCCTGCTGTGAACCGCGAAATAGGCCTCATCAACCACCACATGGAAAAGGCCTTGTCTGGGTTCGGGGACCGAGAAACCGGTGAAATCACTGAAAACCAGCAGTATGTAATGACCAGTTTCAACAACCTCGCTTTGATGCTCGATGATGCGCTTCAACAAATGCAGCAATCCATGTCAGAGTCCAAGCCAGGAACAGGTAATTGTGAAAAGCCCGGAGGAAACGGAAAACCCAAGCCATCACCAAGCGCAGGTGACATGAAAAAAATGCAGCAATCGCTTGGCGAAAAACTCGAGAAAATGAAAGAGGCCATGGGCAAGGGAGCCAACGCTGGAAGTTCAGGAAAAGATCAACGTCAATTGAGCAAGGAATTGGCACAAATGGCCGCACAGCAGGCGGCCCTGCGTCAAATGGCAGATAAAAAAGCTCAGGAACTCAACGCCGATGGCTCGGGAGACGGAAAACAGATGGGAGACATTGCCAAAGAAATGGAGGAGCTCGAACGAGATTTGGTCAATCGCGATGTCTCCATCGAGACCATTGAACGTCAGCAAGAGCTCATGGTTCGATTGCTTGAAGCCGAAAATGCAGAAATGACAAGGGGGGAGGATAACAAACGAAAGTCCAAAGTTGGGCAGCAAAACCTTGCCGAGCAGCCACCTGCGCTGGAAGAATACTTGAAACAAAAGAGCCAAGAAGTTGAATGGTTACGAACAATTCCACTTGAATTGGATCCGTATTATCGTGACCGAGTCAACGATTATTTCAATAATTTGGACCTCAAGAAACCGGACACGCAATGAACCGGTTTGAAGATTAGGAATCATGATTCAAACGATGCAAAGACTTCAATTCGCCTCAAAGCCGGAAAACATCGCCATCATCGAGCGATTGATTGATGAAATCCGAGATAATTTCGCGTTCAATGACGATTGTTACGGCGACGTCTTGATCGCCATGACTGAAGCCGTGAACAACGCCATTGTTCATGGCAACCGACTCGACACAGACAAAGAAGTGCTTGTTGAATATGAAATTCAGCAGAAAAATCTTTTCTTCAAAATCACTGATCAGGGTGCGGGGTTCGATTTCGAAAACGTTCCTGACCCCACATCTCCCGAGAATTTGGAGAAGCCCAATGGCAGGGGGGTCTTTTTGATGCGCCAACTTGCGGATCAGTGCTCTTTTGAAGATGATGGGCGTGAGGTTGAGTTGTTGTTCGAGGGCGTATTCAACGCTGCGTAAATCCTCCTCCTTTGGCATTACACTTTCACAATGCCGATCATGGCTTTCGGTGCCCTCAACGCCGTTCTATCCGGAAATGGGTGCACCACCTTGTCCACGAGCACGATCGAAGCGCTGGAGAACTATCCGTCATTTTTTGCACTGACGAATACCTGCTCCAAATGAATCGAGATCATCTGAAACACGATTACTACACGGACATTATCACCTTTGATTATTCCGAAGGAAAAGAAATAAGCGGAGACCTTTTTGTCTCAATCGACCGAGTCCGCGACAACGCAAAGACATCTAATCTGCTCTTTTTCAATGAGTTGCTTCGTGTTATTGCCCATGGGCATTTGCATCTTATCGGCTTTAACGACAAACGAAAGCAAGAGCAACAAGAGATGCGCGCCCAAGAAGATCGATGGATCGCTTCCTTCCCAAAATCCATCTCATGATTCACAACGAATACGACGTCATCGTGGTAGGCGCCGGGCACGCCGGCAATGAAGCTGCAGCCGCGGCTGCTAATCTTGGCGCCAACACCTTGCTCATCACCATGAACATGGGGGTCATTGGTCAAATGTCCTGCAACCCAGCAATGGGTGGAATCGCAAAGGGACAAATCATAAGAGAAATTGATGCCCTTGGAGGTTATTCGGGAATTGTCAGCGACCACAGCGCTATCCAATTCCGAATGCTGAATCGTTCCAAGGGACCTGCCATGTGGTCGCCACGAACTCAAAATGACCGCATGAGGTTTGCAGAGAAATGGCGCCTCATGCTCGAAGCCACTGAACGCCTTGACTTCTGGCAAGATGCCGTCATTGAGCTCATCATCGAAAATGGCGCTTGTGTTGGGGTCAAAACCCAACTAGGAGCAACCATTCGTTCCAAATCTGTGGTGGTCACCGCCGGGACCTTCCTCAACGGATTGATGCACATTGGCGAGAAACAATTTGGTGGGGGCAGAGCGGGAGAAAAAGCCATTCGAGGCATTACGGAACAATTGGTGGAAGAAGGTTTTTCGGCAGACCGAATGAAAACAGGTACGCCGCCGCGTGTCGATGGCAGGAGCATCAATTACTCTGTGCTGGAGGAACAGAAAGGCGATGAGGATCCCCGTCGTTTCTCCTTTTCCGACACACCGCAACTCCAACAACAACGTAGTTGTCATATCGCCTACACCAACACCGCTGTTCATGACATGTTGCGGGAAGGGTTTGATCGATCTCCCATGTTCAACGGCAGAATTCAAGGTCTTGGGCCTCGTTACTGCCCCAGCATAGAAGATAAAATTGAGCGTTTCCACACCAAGGATTCACATCAACTCTTTGTAGAACCAGAGGGGTGGGAAACCGTTGAGGTTTACGTCAATGGGTTCAGCACCAGTTTGCCAGAAGACATCCAAGTACGCGCCCTTCGTGGTGTTCCAGGTTTTGAAAAAGTCAAGTTCTTCAGGCCCGGTTATGCGGTGGAATATGACTTCTTCCACCCTACGCAACTGAAGCATAGCCTCGAAACAAAAAACATTCAACACCTCTATTTTGCCGGTCAAATCAACGGAACAACAGGTTACGAAGAAGCGGCTGCGCAAGGAATAATGGCGGGCATAAACGCCGCACGTTCCACGTGGAACAAAGATGCGTTGGTGTTGAAACGAAATGAAGCCTACATCGGTGTCTTAATTGATGATCTGGTCACGAAAGGGACGAAAGAACCTTACCGCATGTTCACATCACGCGCCGAATACAGAATCCTTCTTCGGCAAGACAATGCTGATCAACGACTCACCCCTATATCACATTCATTAGGCCTCGCCAGTGATGAGCGCATCAAAAAGCTTGAACAAAAACTAGGGAAACTCAAGGCCATGAATACAGCGCTGAACAAAACAAGCATCAGCCCAGAAGAAGCACAATCGCTTCTCGTCTCAAAAGCAAGCGCCACCCTCAAACAGAAACAAAAAGCAATATCGCTTCTGAACAGGCCAAGCATTGGGTATGCGGACCTCATCGAACACATCCCTGTGCTCGCAGACCTGTCAGATGAATTAAACATTACACCTGACATCCAAGAATCCCTTGAGGTTCAGGTGAAGTATGCGGGCTACATCGAAAAAGAACAGGCCATTGCCGATAAACTTCAGCGACTCGACACAATTGGTATTCCAAACGGATTCGATTATCACCCGCTTGAATCCCTCAGCTCCGAGGCTAGAGAAAAACTCAGCGAGGTAAAGCCCAAGACACTGTCGGAGGCGTCCCGCATTTCTGGGGTAAGTGCGTCCGACCTCGCTGTGCTCTTGATTCACCTTGGTCGATAGTATGTTTCACGTGAAACAGTTCAAATAAGGCCGTTTACCTTGCAACGGAGGCATTATTAAGGCCGCTCAATGCATTCATCGCAAGCGATTCGTTTTTTGTTTTTTACAAATCATTGATAATGAGTGTTTTATAGTGGGTGTACTTCATCCAGAGGTGCCTATCTTTGTCCCACGAAAAAAAAGACTCCCATGGATATCAAAAGCATTCTGCACTCACTCAACATTCAAGATCACAATCACGGCGTCATGATTGGCGCAGATTCCTTTGGGTCTGGACCAACCATTGATTCTATTTCCCCTGTTGACGGAAAGAGAATTGCCTCTTTGTCCAGTGCCACGCCGGAAGAATACGAACGAGCAGTGGTTGCTGCGCAACAAGCCTATCACGCGTGGAAGACTGTACCCGCTCCAAAACGGGGAGAGGTTGTGCGCCAGTTTGGTGATGCTTTGCGTGATAAGAAAGACGCCCTTGGGGCCTTGGTGAGCTATGAAATGGGTAAATCCCTTCAAGAAGGGCTTGGCGAAGTTCAAGAGATGATCGACATCTGCGACTTCGCTGTAGGTCTCAGCCGTCAGCTCTATGGGATGACCACTCATTCTGAGCGTCCTGAACACCGCATGTTTGAGCAATACCACCCGCTTGGAGTTGTGGGAATCATTTCAGCTTTCAATTTCCCGGTTGCTGTTTGGGCTTGGAACACAGCCTTGGCATGGATCTGCGGAGACTCTTGTGTTTGGAAGCCGTCTGAAAAGAGCGCGCTCTGCTCAATTGCTTGTCAACACATTTGGAACGAGGTCGCAGCGGCCAACGACGTGCCCGCTGGACTATCCTGCGTCGTCAATGGTATGGCGGATATTGGTCAAATGATGAGTGCTGACAAGCGTGTTCCGCTTGTGAGTGCAACAGGAAGCACAAGAATGGGTAAGTCTGTTGGTGAAACCGTTGGTGCTCGATTGGGGCGCGCTTTGCTCGAACTTGGTGGCAACAACGCTATTATCATCGCACCTGACGCAGACCTTGAAATGGTGGTTCCGGCTGCAGTATTTGGTGCGGTAGGAACCTGCGGACAGCGATGTACTTCCACTCGCCGACTCATCATTCACCGCTCCGTTTATGAACAAGTCAAAAACGTTTTGAGCAGTGCTTATGGGCAATTGAAAATTGGAAATCCCTTGGACGAATCCAACCATGTGGGGCCGCTCACTGATCAAGATGCCGTCAACACATACCTCAACGCTTTGCAGGCTGTCAAAGATCAAGGGGGTACGTTTGTCGTCGAAGGCGGCGTACTCGAAGGGCCTGGTTATGAGGGTGGATGTTATGTTAAGCCGGCGATTGCAGAAGCCACCAATGACATGCAAATTGTTCAACACGAAACGTTTGCTCCCTTGTTGTATATGATGCCTTATGACACACTCGAAGAAGCTATTGCGATGCAAAATGGTGTTGCACAAGGGTTGTCCTCGGCTATCATGACCAACAGCGTTCGCGAAGCCGAATTATTCTTGTCTGCCGCCGGTTCTGACTGTGGAATAGCCAATGTGAACATCGGTACTTCTGGAGCCGAAATCGGAGGCGCGTTTGGGGGTGAAAAAGAAACAGGTGGAGGCCGTGAGTCTGGATCCGATGCTTGGAAAGCTTATATGCGCCGCCAAACCAACACCGTCAATTACGGGGCTTCCTTACCGCTTGCGCAAGGCATCAAATTTGACCTAGGTTGATACGAGCCCGTGAAGCGCACGCTGTGGCGCTCTTCCTTTTTTTCTCCGCTTCGCTGATATCCCTGCTTGGATGCTCTGAATCTGAACGTCCGCTTTTTTCTGATTCGATCATTCCAGCGTTGATTCGGTTCCATATGAACGACAGCACGGTCTCTGAGTTTTTCGGTGAGCGTGATGGAGGGCAGTGGGTGTTGTACAACGGTGAGGAGACGATTCGGCTTCGGCCTATCAATGACACATTGTGGCGTGTTCCGGTGTTCTCTGGGGTTTGGATGCTGCGCCCCAACGCTGACAAATCAACTTACACGGGGCGTTGGGTTGATTCGCTTCGACCCTGGGATGATGGTGCTTACAATGTCCCTTTGTCCGTTTCTTTGGAACAAAAACCAAAGAGCAGCCAAGGTGTGGACTCGTTGCTACTAAACGGCACGTGGGATGTTTGGTTCGGTGGAGAAAAAACAGGGGGAACGGACGCACAGCTCGACATTCACAATCAAAGAGGCCGCCTAAGCGGCACCATGCGGACTCCTACGGGCGATTACCGTTACCTCACCGGCACTTGTATTGACGGAAAACTCAAGCTCCAAACCTTTGATGGCGCGCACCTCTATCTATTCACGGCGACGTACGACAACGGCCAATGGAATGATGGCATATTCTTCAGTGGAAACCACTACGCAACCGAGTGGTTTGGACGTCGGGCAGAAGCCACACAAGACGAGGGTCAAATGGAGGTTCTTGATGTTTCCGATGAAGATCTAACCGCAACATTCATCAATCGATCCGGTCAAACCGATACCCTTTCGTTGGTCTCCGACTCACTGATTGTTCTGGACGTGCTTGGTACCTGGTGCCCCAACTGCATGGACGAGGTTCATTTGTTGGCTGGTCTAACGAAACCTGGCGTTCGTTTTATTTCACTTGCATTCGAAAGAGATACCGCAGCTTATTTAGCCTACCAGCGCCTGGATGATTTCGCATCCCAAATGCAAATGGGGTGGGAGATCTACCTCGGAGGAAAAGCCAACAAGCGTGTTGCGGCAAATGCTTTTCCTTTTCTAAATCGCGTTACCAGCTTTCCCACCACTTTGTTTATTCGAGGAAATCAAGTGGTTGTACACTCTGGATTCAATGGGCCCGCAACAGGCTTGCGTTATCAGTCAGAGCGCAAACGATTCACAGACCAACTGGGCAGTATCACTTCGTTGGAAAGTCATTAACCCGGTCCACCTCGATTCGTTTGTCTTGGTTTGCTAGCTGCCACGAAGTGTGAAAAATTAACCTGCCGATCTCTGCGGTTTTATCGTACATGATTTTTTCAGGGTCATCTCCCGGGCGATGATAGTCCTCATGCACTCCGCTGAAGTAAAAAATAACTGGTATGTTGTTCTTGGCGAAGTTGTAGTGGTCCGACCGGTAGTAAAAACGGTTGGGATCATCCGGGGCGTTGAAGGTGTAGTCCAACGCGAGATTTGTGTACTTCGAGTTTGCTTCTTCGCTGATGTCGTGCAGTTCAGATGAAAGTTTATCAGACCCAATAAGGTAGACGTAACGGTTGTCTTCAGCGTGTGCTTCGTCCACACGACCAATCATATCCACATTCAAGTTGGCCACCGTGTTTTCAAGCGGCCAAATCGGATGATCCGCATACCATTCACTCCCAAGCAGGCCCTTCTCCTCGCCAACAACGGTCATCAATAAAACACTCCTTCTCGGTCCGTTTCCTTCATCGACAGCTTTCATGTATGCTTCTGCCAACTCCAGTATTGTAACCGATCCACTTCCGTCATCATCTGCACCATTGTGTATTTCACCATCGATAATTCCGACATGATCATAATGCGATGTAACCACAACCAGTTCATCTGAAAGCACAGAATCCCGACCCGGTATATAAGCCAATACATTTTGAGAAACGATGTGCTCTTCATCTCTCAATAACTCGAATGTCCATTTTACATTGGGTAAAACGACCGAGGGCAAGATTTTCCCTTTCTTATCGGCCTTGGCCCATTTTTTCCATGACTTCATCGGTGTGTCCTTCCACCAGTCTGATGTAGCTGATTCGGCCACCAAAAACGTTGGGATGCGTGTGCCATCACCATTTTCGGGTTGGTCACGGTCCAGTGTCATGGATTTTCGCATCAACCAAGGTTTCATTCTGCTTTTGAGAGTAGCTAAGTCCCTACCCACAACAACTACAGCTCTTGCACCGTAATCGTCTGCTTGTATTCTGGTGTCGTTTAAGCCTTTTTGCCAATTGGTGTTTCCATCAACTTCAGGCGCTTTGACAACCACAACCTTTCCTCTTACATCTGGCCAATCAACTGTATCCGTTACAACGGCCATATCCAAGTTGAGCATTTGCTTATCCTTAATTCCTGGATAGAACAAAAAGTCATTCAAAAAAACCAATGGATTCGAGCCTGTTGTTGCTTTTCCACCTTTGATCTGTGAACGAAGCAGTTGAACATCTTGGTAATAGGTTTCTCCATCGTAAGGTGCGATTCCCAATGATTCGAAATAACTCGCAATGTAGGCCGCTGCTTTCTCTGCCCCTGGTTCTCCTGTTTCACGACCTTCAAAAGCATCGCTCGCTATCACGGTCAAATGACTTTCCAAGTCCTCAGCTTTTATTGTGTTGGCGTATACTTCAGATTGCGAGTGAGCCGTTCCAGTCAGGCACAACAAACCAGCGATCATAGCGCAAGCAATTTTTCCAACTCGCCGAGCATGGCGACCACCCTCAAACGTTTCTTCCATGTATGCTTCCAAAATTTGAACGGCCTCTTGGTGCGAGACAAACCTGGCAGGGATACACAAAATATTTGCGTCATTGTGTTGCTTCACCAGTCTCGCTACCTCGGAATTCCATGCCAAACCAGCTCGAATTCGCTCGTGCTTGTTGGCGGTCATGGCAACACCATTTGCCGATCCACAAATCAATATGCCCCAGTTCACTTTTGCCTCAACAACATCCGCTGCTACCGCGTGAGCAAAGTCTGGATAATCTACGCTATCAAGCGTATCTGTTCCTCTATTAATAACCTCAATTCCCTTGTTTTCAAGGGAATCTATAAGTACCTTTTTAAGAGCCGGGTCAGCATGGTCACCACCAATTGAAACGCGCATGAACTTGATTTTGGTCGCAAGTTAATTCACAAGGAAACTGTTCATACCGCATTCAAACGGTTAACAACTATAAAACAACTGCGTTTGTATAAATGGTAGTCAATACCTAAGCCCGTTCAAACATTCAAAACCAAGAAAATTTGAGGTTTTTTCTTCTGCTAATTTTACCCGAATTTTTTCATCTTATGGACAATCCAGAATACCAGAAGATATTCAACATCGTTGTTTTCAATGATTGTTTATAACCTCATTCAAGTCCCCAATTAGCCTGTATTTTTATCCCATCACCTGTGTAGAACATATTCAAAAATGTGAACAACGCAGTTAAGCAATCTAATTTGCATCACCTTACCCACAGAATGAACAACACTACTACGATAGTTCTATTTTCTAAGAAAAGAATAATACTATTGTTGTCCTTGTTGATGACAACCCTTCTGTTCAGTCAGCAAAATCCTGTTGGTTGTGATTGGACGGTTTATACCTTTCCAAACGGAAACAAAGCAAGTGAAGGATGTTTGATCAACGGAAAACCAGAAGGGAAATGGCTGAACTATTACACCAACGGAATCATCAAGAGCCAGGGGGATAGAATCAATCACGAGTTGAGTGGTGAATGGTTGTTTTTTGATTCAACGGGAATAAAAATACAGTCCATCGAATACAGCCAAGGGGTCAAACAGGGATGGGAGAAAAGTTATTTGGCAACTGATGATAATATATTGATCCAAGAGGTTCCATTTGAAGGCAATCTTAAATCTGGTTGGAGTCGAGAATATGATGAACAGGGACAGCTGCAGAGGAGGATATTTTACAAAGAGAATTTAGCAGATGGATTTGGACAGAGGTATGCTGCAGACGGTCGAATCATAGAGATTCTTGAATACCAAAAAGGATTTTTGCGATCAGTTCAAAAAGTGAATAGAACAGATGAGCAAGGTCGAAAAAACGGATTATGGAAGGCTTGGAACAGTAGAGGTATCCTTCTAGAAGAAGGGCATTGGTCGAATGGTGTACGCAACGGAATCTTTAAATTTTATAAAGCATCCGGTGAACTTGATTACCTCGAAAAATACGAATGGGGCCAACGCATACTAGATGCGGAAGAAACAGCTCCTGTAGATGTCAGAAAGACATACCACAAAAATGGAAAAACAGCGACATCAGGAACATATTCCAATGGAAAACAGGTAGGCATTTTCAGAGAATACAATCAAGAAGGAAAAGTAATTTCAGGTGCACTTTACGCGAACGATTCAATCGTTGCAGAGGGAATAACGACGCTTCAAGGACTGAAAGAAGGCATCTGGAAACATTATTATCCAGGAGGATCTTTGCATTTTTCAGGTCCATATGAAAATGGTTTACGCGAAGGTGAATGGAAGTTTTATGCCATTTCAGGCGAGTTGATTCAGGAAGGGTTTTACCGAGCCGGTCAATTTCATGGAACGTGGAAATGGTATTATTTAAGTGGAAAACTCCACAGAAAAGAGCAATACCGGAAAGGCAAAGAGGATGGTTTATTTGAAGAATGGGATAATGATGGAAAGCAAATTCTTCGCGGTGATTATGAGTTGGGCCGAAAAGTAGGCGAGTGGATACAAGATGTAAATGACCACAAGGAGATCGGTACGTTTTTAGACGGTGAAAAAGATGGAATTTGGACTCATACTTTCCCAAATGGAACTGAACAATTCAAAGGAGAATACAACTTAGGTCAACCAGAGGGAAAACACATATACCGTCGAATTTCTGGCAACACTCAGAAGATTGAAAGGTATCAAGGTGGTGAAAAGAACGGCAAGTGGATTCAATACGGACCCAATCAAACAGTTCAACAATCCTTGGAGTACAAGGATGATTTGTTGATTCGAATCGACGGTCAAAAGGTTAAAATCAAGGAATAATCAGTCACACAGCATGAAGTCACAGGAAGATTCGTATGCTCAGTTGGTTGAGGTTTGGTCTAACCCAGCCTTGATTCTACATAGCGACACACGGGAAGTGTTGGCACAAAACTCATCGGTTTCGGATGTGTTTGGTCAAGAAGTGGAGTGGCTTAAAATTGGTGATCAAGACTGGCAGTCGTGGTGGAAGAATCCCACTGGAAAACAACCATTTCAATTGAATACATCCAGTGGGAAGTCACGTGGTTTCTTCGTCCGTTCAGGTGCGTTAAAGGGTGTGGATTACATTGTTTTTGAAGACCAACTGGGTTGGAGAGAACTTCGTAATGCCTTTGAAGTCAATAAAGTAAGGTACCAAGGTTTAGCAGCAGGCACAATGGAGGGTTTAGCCTTTATGCAGAACCACCAGATCATTGATTTGAATACAGAGATGATGAGGATTCTCGGTATTTCTAAACTGGAAGAGCTAGCAGAGCTCGACGTTCAAAAACTGTTTGGACCGCGCAATTGGAAGAAGATGTATTTACGCGCTGGGCATGTTCAAGAATTTGAGTTTGTTGGTTTAAATGGGAAGGACTTGGTTGTGGAGGGAAAAATTGAATTGGTTGGGGAATCAAATCATTCCAATGAAGTGGAGTGCACACTGGCGCTCATGGATATTACAGAGCGAAAGCGTGTAGAACACGATTTACTGCAAACGAAAGAACGTTTCAGGTTATTGGTGGAAACCAGTCCTTTTGGTTTGTTTTTGGTTCGTAATTCTGAGGTGGGATATGCGAATGCTGCGGCATTGGAGTTATTGGGCTATTCCGACGAGGAGGATGTTTACGGAACAGAGTTTACCTCCTTGATAATGCAGTCGGATTTGCAACGTGTTTCTGAGGATATGAACCAAGTGTTGCAAGGGGAGAAAATCTCATATTCTGAGGTGACGATGATCGGCGCTGATCAAGAACAAAAATCAGTAGGAATTCAAATGACACTGTCTTTCTTTGATAAGCAACCGGCAGTGCAAATCAGCGTGAGCGATCTTTCGACAAGAATGGAGTTGTTGCGCCAACAGATACGCGCATCATCTGCTGAAGAATCCAACACTTCGTTGCGGGAGGAGATCATTCAACATAAGCGCACACAAGATCAACTGAGAGAAGCTGAACGGTTCAACCGATCAATCATTGAAAGTTCCATTGATATGATCATTGCCTTTGACAATGACGGGAAAATCATCCAATTCAATCACGCGGCATCCGTGGAGTTCGGGCTGACAATTGATGATGCGAAAGAACTCCATGCCGCTCAATTTCTACAAAACCCAGACAGTTTTCAAGCGATTTCTCAGAGGCTTAAAGAGGTGGGTTATTATGCAGGCGAAGTGACAGGAATAAGGTCTTCAGAAGAAGCCTTTCAAATGTTAATTTCGATTGCGGTTTTACACGGTCCGGACGAACAACCGAAAGGGTTTGTGTTGGTAGGAAGAGACGTAACAGACATTCAATTAGCCGAAACAGAGTTGCGCCGAAGTGAGGAACGGTACAGAGACATATTGGAAAGCGCGAGCGACCTTGTTTTTTTAATCGACAAAAACGGAGGTTTTACGTACGCTAACCCGTCTTTTTACAAAACCTTAGGCTACCAAGGAGAGAGCATCAAAGCACTAAACATCACGGATATATTGAGCGGTCAAGCCACTCAAGACAACTGGATGGAAGTGATTACCGGATCGAGCAAGGAGGTGAAGTTTAAATCTAAAACAGGACAAGAATTATTGTTGATTGGCGGTGGGTCTGCTCAGCTGAATTCGCAGGATGAGGTGACGGGAGTTCGGTGTATTTTCCTTGATATCTCCGAAATGCGAGCGCACCAACTTGAAGCGCGTCAGAAGTCAGCAAAACTCGAATCGATTTTCAACTCATCTCGCTACATTTTGATGTTTACCATCAACCGAAAGCTCGAGGTGACATCCATGAACGATAATGTTCAAGGCACGCTGAACCACCAATTTGGTTTTGAAACAGCACTGGGAAGCCCAATTATCGATTTACTTAAGAATCACACCTCTGACGCATCGTATAAAAATCAGTTTCAGTTTTTTGCTCGTGCTTTTCAAGGAGTTCAACAACAATTTGAGCTCCCCTTGATGAATCAAAAGAAAGAAGAGGTGTGGTATCAAATGTTTGTGAACCCCGTTTCTTACGGGGATGATCATGAAGAACTGAGCTGCATTGCATATGAAATTACGGACAGGAAGGAAATCGACCAACAGGTTAGAAGCACACTGAAGGAAAAGGAAATCTTGTTGCAAGAAGTCCACCACCGAGTTAAAAACAACTTACAGGTGATTTCGAGCATGTTGAATCTGCAACGAAGGTTTATTGAAGACCCGAAAATGCTCGACATTCTCGAAGAAAGTCAGAACCGGATCTCAACCATGAGTTTCATTCACGAGTCACTTTATCAGAACTCGGACTTCAGCAGCATCGGATTTACAGAATACCTGAAGCGGCTCACCCAAAACTTGATTCATAGCTATTCGAGGGTGGCCACGGGTGTTTCCCTGGACTGTGTTTTGGATGATGTTCAAATCAACTTAAAGCAAGCCATACCTTGTGGTTTAATTGTTAATGAACTGGTTTCCAACTCATTGAAATATGCTTTTCCCAATAAAGAGGGGGGCACCATCCAGCTACGGGTGGAGAGAAAGGGAGAGGATATTGAGATTGAAGTTTCAGACGACGGTGTGGGTTTGCCGGATGATTTTGATTTCGAAACGAACGAAAGTTTAGGGGTGTATCTGGTCCAAGCACTTACAGATCAGTTGGACGGAACTCTCGTTGTGGATAACAATCACAGTGAGAACACGTTAGAAAAGAGGTCAGGGGCATCATTTTTAGTTAGATTTACCCCTTTGACCGACTAGACCCACTGAAATGCCGATAAACATACTCGTTACTGAAGACGAAAGCATCGTCCGCAAAGACATCGAAAGGTGCCTTGGAAACCTTGGTTACAATGTAGTAGCCTCAGCTGACAACGGTGAAGAAGCCATCAACATGGCGATGAAACACAAGCCAGACCTTGCCCTCATGGACATCATGATCAAAGGGGACATGAACGGCATTGCAGCAGCGGAGGAAATCAAACGCAACATGGACATTCCAGTTGTCTTTTTGACGGCTTACGCAGACGAGAGCACCCTGAGCGAAGCGAAATTAGCAGAACCTCACGGCTACGTGTTGAAACCATTCAAGGACGTTGACATTCAAACGGCAATTGAAATGGCCATGCACAAGCATGGAAAGGAGCAGGAATTGCGGCAGGAGACTGATTTTTTGCGAAGCATGGCTGAGCACAAGGAAGAGTCAGACATCATTTTTGTTAAAAACCGCAGCCGGTTGATTCGGGTCAAGACTGAAGACTTGCTTTTTGTTGAGGCCCTGAAGGATTATGTGGTCATTCACACGCGCACAGAGAGCTACACCATCCACTCAACCATGAAGGATGTTGAAACGAAGTTGGGCGACGTAAACTTCATGCGTGTGCACCGAAGCTATATCGTGAACATAGAGGGCATTGAGAGCATCAAGTACGCGATGATCACCATGGACGGAATAGAAAAAGAAATCCCAGTAGGGGGTAGCTATAAAGATCAACTGGCCCAGCGCATAAACCTGCTCTGACACGATTGGTTGGGACGAGATTGAAAAAGGTGCGGCCAGCACCTTTTTTCATTGCATAAAATTTTAAAACACGGAAATTTCGGATGAAAGCTTGGAAGTGTTTTTCGGAGAACCTTCCCTAGTTTTGTCTGTTCAAGTGAGTGATAACCATCAAACGATACCACAATGAGTTTAGTAGGAAAAGAGTTTCCAGACGTGACGCTTAAAGCCATGGATTACCTCGGAGACGATAAAGAAATCAATGTTCTGGAGATGTGCAAAAAGGAAGGCAAGAAAGTATTGCTTTTTTGGTACCCAAAAGACTTTACCTATGTGTGCCCAACCGAACTTTTTGCCTTTCAAGAAACAGTTGAGGAATTTGGTAAGCGCAATTGTTTGGTGTTGGGAGCAAGTTGTGATACGAACGAGGTGCATTTCGCGTGGCTATCTACACCGAGGGAAGAGGGAGGAATTGAGGGTGTGGAGTACCCAATCCTATCAGATACATGGCGAAAACTAGCGGGTGAACTGAACATCACTGACCTCGCAGACAATGTTTCTTACCGTGCGACATACCTCTTGGACGAGCAGGGGGTTTGTTTTCATGAGTCAGTGAATGATATGCCCATTGGAAGAAACGTGAATGAATATTTACGCATTTTGGACGCCAAGATTTTCAACGAGAAAAACGGAGAGGTCTGTCCGGCAAATTGGGAAGAAGGAAAGCGCGCCATGGCTGAGTCACGTGAGGGGGTGATCAACTACAGCCAAGGAAAATAAATCCTCATGCTTGAGTTGAAAGAAGACAATCTGGCACAAGTCATGGAGCCTCGCTCTGTGGTCCTATATGGTGCGCCATGGTGTGGGAACTGTCGCCTATTGAAGCCTAAGTTCAAAAAATTAGGCGGTGAAACGGAAGAAGTGCAGTTTGTCTATGTGAATGCAGAAAAGTTTACGGAGTCCCGAGGACTCGCAGACGTAAGCAATCTCCCGACAATAGCTGCCTTTGAGAACGGAACGCTCATAGCCCAAAAACAAGGCAACAAGATTGATCTAGTCAAAGAGCTGTTGCAACAATTCACATGAGACTGCCCATTATAAAACACCTGGTCACCAACGAATCATTGGACAAGAGCCAGATTGAAACAACCGTTGAGGTGTTGATCGAGCTGTCAGAGGCACGCGGAATCAAAGACGAGGAAATGGATGCGATTGGTGAGTTGGTTTCCAATTGTGAAGGCGCCATCGCGGTCATGGAGGACATTGCCGAAAATGGTACACCGATGAAGGATGCGCTGAACGGGTTTATGAAACGAGTAATTGGCTCCACGGATAGTTGATGGCTTGATTCCTTGTAGCTGTTTCTGTGCACTCAAGGAGACATTGCAACATAAAAAAAGGGGCTCAAACCCCTTTTTTGTTGCCTACCCTCCAAGATCAATCAACAACAACAAGTCGTTCTTGATGTACGGCACCATTTCCTGTGCGAACAATGACCGTATACATTCCAGGTGGCACAGCAGCCAAATCAACTTCCCCAGATGCATACAAAGGAGCTTGAAGCACCTTGGATCCTTTGAGGTCGTACAAAACAACATCAGCGTTGTTTCCTTCGAAGGTTAAAATCACACCGCTTCCAGACGGAATCAAATTGGGTCGAATCGTGATTGCCGAAGCTTCTGCATTCGAAACGTCGCTATTGGTGCCGTCTCCGAAGATGACATTGTCATAATAAAAAGTCTGGCTTCCTGCGAGGTATCCTTCATTGCCAAAGTCGAAGAAGATTGAAAGGATGCTGTAGTCGTATCCGAAATTGATGGACTGGGTTCCTGGAACGTTTTGGAAGAAATCAAAAGTCACGGTGGTCCATTCACCGGCCACAGGAACATTGAGCTGGGTTTCCACTGAATTGGCTTGCTCGAGGTATTCCTCAGCTTTCATCCGAATTGCAGCTCCAGCGGTCGGAACCCAGACATCTACACTGATCTCCGTAGCCCCTGATTCGAAAGGAATGGGTTCTGCGAAGCCAGCGACAGTGCTCATGGTTGTTCCTGAATAATTCAAAGACTGCCAATGCTTTGTCACTTTCATGACGTGATTGCTAGCGTCCATTGGGTCTACAGCTAGCTCAGCATAGTTTCCAGCAAAGGAGGTCGTCTGGTAGTGAACACCCTCATTTTCGTGGTCAATAGGCAAGCTAACCTGCTCTAAACCCAGCGTGCTTTGATACAGTTCAAAATCATCAAAATAGAAGGTGGAGAAGTACGTTCCATCTCCTTCGATGCCGTAATCAAGCATAAACGCCACCTGATTAAAAATGCCTCCAGGGACGCCTGTAAAGTCCCAAGTGAGGGTCTCCCAAGCATTGGAAGTAGTGGTCAATGCGTCGAGTTCAATCACCTCTAACCCTTCGAGCTTCAGTTTCATGACCGCCCCTTCTACAGGAGAATAAACCTTCAGACGAAAAGCCCCAACTTCTGTGAGGTCCAAATAACCTGGCAACGTGACAATGCTTCCAGCCCAAACATTCCCCTCGGGGTATCGAATCATTTGCGCAACATTTGCGCTTGTATTGATGCCTGATGGGTCGGGATTTTCGACAATCAAGGTTTCGGCCATTTCGAAATTGGTGAATTCCGGGGTTGTTTCTGCAGTTTCAAAATCGAACGGAGGGTTGATTTGTGCTTGCGCAAGGGAGACAACACAAACGGAGAGAAAGAGGATAAAATGTTTCAAAAGAGATTGAATAGAAGATGGGGCGCTCGATCATTCCGAGCGTGCTTGACGCACGATGCTAAGTTACACAGGAAGGCATGATTAGAAAAGAGGGCGCCACAGGGCGCCCTCTTTACACTCAAAGGAAATTATTTTCGGCTTGTGACATAGAAAAGGACGGCTAGAATGGCGCTGGTCGCGAGGTTGCCGACGGCAGTTGCGCCCTCTGCAACACCAGTAGCGACATGATAACCTATGATGGCTACCCACATCATCTGAACCAAAGCGTAGACACGGCCAAAAGAAGCGAGACTTTCTCCCGCGAGATCATTTGTTTTCCATGCAATGATGCCCATTGCCAAGAAGGTCACTTCAACAAACTCACCAAAGGTGTGCATGTCTGGCGTTATCTCAAATCCCGCTATACCCAGAAATAGATCGTTGGCAAAAAGGCCCTGCTCCAGTTCACTTCAATAAAGGATGGTGTGCATTGCGTGTGCAGCGATTTCCAATGAAACCTCCACGTCGTCAACAATTAATTTGAATGGGGTGGTTTGGTCTGTTTTATTCATGACCACTGTGACGATTTGGCCGTCGGGATTCTGGAATGATGTGCTTTCGAGTGTGCTCCGGCTCACAGTTGTACTGACGCGTTTGGCCCCAGGCTCAATGAATTTCGAGAAGTGGCCGATGTAATAATACGTAGGGGTGTAGATCAATGTATTGTTTTGGGTATCGGCATGGATGGGGGCAAAGCAAAAGTTCTGGACGTGATTCGGGCCGCCGTTTTCGTTCAGAAGAATATTCCAATCGGTCCAACCAACGGTGCCGCTATTGAAATCATTGATCATGGAATTTCCGTAACGCTCTGCATTGGACCAACGTTCGTAATGGTCGGCGTCAAACCCCTCTTGACAACCCTCAGTAAAGAGGAGGTTTTTGGTTGGAAAAGATTCCTTGATGTTTTTCAAGTTGTCGTATTTAGCCTCACCGCCTGTCCAGGTTTCATACCAATGAAAACCGATGCCCCAGGCATATTTGGATGCCTCAGGATCTTCGAAAATGGTGTTGGCGCGATGCGAAATCAGATCGCGATTGTGATCCCAAACGACGATATTTTTACCACCATATCCAGCACGATCAAACGCTGGGCCTAAGTTGTTTTTTAGAAAGTCACGCTCTTCTTCCGCGGTGTAGATGCACGACTCCCATCGCTGAGTTGCCATCGGCTCATTTTGGATGGTTACACCCCAGACGGGAATACCCTCATTCTCGTAGGCTTCGATGAACTTGACGAAATAATCAGCCCAAGTTTGACGGTATTCAGGAAGCAGTTTACCACCACGAAGCATGTGGTTGTTGGTCTTCATGAAGGCGGGAGGACTCCACGGGCTGGCATAGAAAACCAAATCGTCTTCAATGAGGGAGGCTGCCCTTTTGATCATTGGGATGCGTTTGACCTTGTCCTTCTCGATGGAAAAGGAGGCCAATGTTTCATCTCCTTCCTCAATGTAGGTGTGGCTGCCTAGGCCAAAATCGCTGCTGTGAATGCTCGTTCGGATGATGTTGTAGTTGATACCTGTTTCCGAAAAATAAGCGTTGAGCAACTCTTCTTGTTTTTCGCTGCTCAGCATCGAGAAGACCTCTGCTGAAGCATCCGTAATGGCCCCGCCGATTCCTAGAAAAGACTGAAAGGTTTTGCCAGGATTGACGAAGACTGCAATTTCTGTTTCCAAAGGTTGGGTTGCGGCTTGAAACTCTAAAACAACACCTTCTGTGAGCCGCTGATTTGTGTTTTCGGCGGTGACAAAGGTTCGTGCAACCGTTGGTTTTTGATTGGAAGGAGCCGTGCGTTCAATTCCTTGGCTGGTGGCGGCTTTTTCGCTATCAGCATTGCATGAAAACAATCCAAGAGACAGAAGAGGAAGACAAACAAGATAAAGCTTCATGGCGGAGAACTTAAGAAGAAGAGTCTAACTGAAAAGGCTTAGTTTCGATGAAACAAAAATGCACTATGCGGGCGATAGAAAAAAGATTAAGCGCATCAAATAATCAGTTAATTCGAGGGGCAATCTTGATATACTGGTCGATTTTCTGGATGTTCAACATCGTAGATAAAGTGATCGGCGGCAGCATGTTTTTGTGGGTGGGAAGGGATCGGTTTGCGCAGTTCCAAAAATACTTCGCATCGGCAGGACTGGAAGCGCCTATCGTTGCGGATGTGGCGTTGATTTTTGCTGCGGCGCTCGAGGTTTTTGCATTTGTCTTCATGACCGGAGCGTTGATGTTTTATTTGAAGAGACAATCGAAGGAAGCCCGAAGCTGGTTTTTGATGGGCATTTTTTTGACGCTTGTTACATTCACATTCTTCTCATTGGGCGATCATTTGTTTGGCGACCGGTTTGAACTCTTAGAGCATACGTTGTTCTGGTTCATGACGCTTGCGTCGTGGGTGATCTTTGTCCGTTTGGAAGGAGCAGATGAGGTCGCTGGTGGCTACCTGAGCCGCCGGCAAGCCACGATCGCGGCATTGATCGCCGGCGCCTTAATTGTGACCACCAGCCTTTCCATTTTCAACTACAACGAGGGTTATTTTTACCGGCGTTCTGCCTCCATTACGGCTGAGCCCGTGGGAGAGGATTTGTTCAAAGTTTCTTTTCCGTTTTTAGGTGGCAGCACGGTATTTGAGAAAACCATTGAGCAGTTCATGGTGGAACACCCAACGAAGCGAATTGATCACATTTACACGGTGCCCAATCCCTTGCGACTCAAGAAAGCGGATGCTTTGATTTTTTACATCATTACGGAAGAGAAACCATGAAAGAGCAATCTGTAATCAGGCTTTCCATTCTGGTGTTTTGGACCTTTTTCTGGGGGTTGAGCGTTACGGATAAGATCATTCCCGATGTTCATTTTCTCTGGGTGGGCAAGGATTTTTTCGCCTTGTTTATTAAGTTTTTTGGGTCCTTGGGCTTGAAGAACCCTTTATTCGCAACGGTCGCGCTGGCGGGTGTCTCAGCTTTGGAGGCGGTTAATTTTTCGCTGTATGCTGTTGCGCTTTTCAACTTCATCAGAAAGGAGTCTTTGAGTGCTGAGAAATGGTTGTTTCGGGCCATTTTATCCTCCGTGTCATTGTTCGCTTTGTTTTCGATTGCGGATCAGGTTTTTGGGGATCGTTTTCAACTATTGGAGCACGGTTTGTTTTGGTTGGTACTGGTTGCATCTTGGCTGGTGTACAAGCACATTGGAAAGGAAGAAAACGAACCGCTGAATTGGGGAAAACCGAAGACGGTAAAGGCCGCTGTTGCGCTGAGCGTTCTATTGACCGTTGGTGCTTCTGTATCGATTCTGCGGTTTTCATCGGAAACTTTTATGGAAGCCGAAAGACCTGTGAAAGGAGAAAAGTTGGAAGGGGGATTGTATAAATTCGACTTCCCTTTTCTAGCGGACAAAATTGTTTGGGAGAAGACCATCAACACGTTCAAGGAAGAACACCCCGAATTGAAGGTCAATTACATTTACACAGGACCATCAGAGCTCAACTCGAAGAAGAAAACACACGTTCTGGTTTACGTATTCACCGAGCCTAGAAACGAACAGGAATTTTAATGGGTGATTTGAACGAAGCAACCCGTGAGCGTCCAGGTCGGAGATTGATCAAGGTTCCGGGCTTTGCGTTTCCCACCATCGTTCTTGCGATAGCAACATTTTTAGCGTGGTGTTGGGTCAGCTGGCAAACATTTTTCAACGGCTTTTCATGTGCCCATGCCTGCATCATGAATACCGTACTCGCATACATTGCTTTCACGCCTCAACACGATGCTGTGCACGGATCAATTTCATCGAAATACAAGTGGTTAAATGATGCAATAGGTCGAATATCAGGCATACCGTTGTTTTCACCATTCTATGCTTTTCAACGCCTCCATTTATCCCACCATCAGCACACCAACGATCCGGAAAAGGATCCCGATTTTTGGAGTGGAAAGGGACCGTGGTTTTTGCTTCCGCTACGTTGGTTGACTCAGGAACTCTATTACTGGTACATCTCCGCAACAAAACTGAAGGAAACATCTACACAAAGGAAGCGCGAGGTGATTTTCACCTTGTTGTTTTTCTATGGTGCTTCCGTTGGTCTGGCGATTAATGGATATTCGAGCGCTGTGATATGGGCTTGGATTGTTCCTTCGCGTTTGGCGAGTGGAATGTTGGCCTTTCTCTTTGACTATCTCCCTCATCAACCACATCGAATCCCGATGCGAAAAGATCCGTTCAAGGCCACTCGAAACATTGAGGGTCGCGGGCTATCCCTGTTTTTTCTATCACAGAACTACCACTTGGTGCACCATACTTTTCCAACGGTTCCGTTTTATCGCTACTTGCGTTTGTGGAGGCGGCATCGGCCATGGTTTGAAGAGCGTGGAGGACAAACAGTTAAACCGCTGAACGCGCTCAGAAAAAAATGAATCAAGCGTTGAGAAGGTCGAAAACAGTTTCTTTGGCCGGCTCATTCAAATGCGGTTCAAGAACATTGAAAAGGTGACTCAAACCTTTCTTCCGAAGGGTTTTTTGGTTGGCTTCGGGGTATTTTTTTGACGAAAAATCCAACCAATACCTGCCGATGAGCAGAATGAGCTCCGCTGTATTTTCGACGCTTTCAGACGGAAGAGAGAGAACCCCGCACTGACTGGAATGCAGGACGCGTCCTATGGTCCACTGATCCAAGAACGCATTGACTCCTTGGGTCAACAACAACGCTTCAGGCTCATTTTTCAATGCCATACTAAAATCATCGCGGAGGATGTATCGAAAGTCCCAGATGATGTCATAGGATTTAAAAATACCTTGGATGAGAGGTCCTGCTTCCGAAGCACTTGCCGAGGCACTTTCTTCTGCAAACAAAGACTTCAGTAGATCAATGTGGGCGCAGAGAATGTCTTTTTTGGATGGAAAATGGTACCACAACGTACCTTCCAAAATTTCAGCTTGCTTTGCAATCATCGCCGTGGTGACGGTCTGAAAGCTGCGGGAATTGAATAAGATCAAACTCGTTTGAAGGATGCGGTCACGGGTTTTTCCTGAAAAGCATGCCGTTGTGCGAAGTGTCAAGGGGTTGGCGGCGAGTTCAATCATGCGTCGGCTGTTTTCATTTCGTCGGGCACTAGGGGGTTCATCACCCAAAACCAAAGCGGAGGAAAGAGACTCAACAAAATGGATGCGGGGTATCCGATGGGGAGGTTGGGGCTTTCTTTGTGGCTATTGAGCGTTTGGTACTTTTTGGTTGACTTGAAGTGATGATCGCTGTGCCGTGTCAGCTCATACAAGGTGATTCTTCCGATGTTGAAATTGGAATTCCAGGAGT
>CBFIEJ010000025.1:0-31940 GCA_965661575.1 uncultured Flavobacteriales bacterium
GGAGCATTGCACAGTGAGGTCTGCTTGGGCCACAGCAACTGGACTTTCTGTGTCCAATAGCTGCACCACTTGCGTAGCAGTTGCAGAGTTTCCAAATGCATCAGTCGCAGTGAATGTTCTCGTCAATGTGTAGCCGCAGTCAGCATCCGTGATTTCCTCTGAGACTTCAACATTGGCTTCAGGGAAGCAACCTCCGTCGATGGCAATGGCCATTTCAGTTGGAAGTGCATCTGAGCAATTTTGAGAAGCATCCGCAGGCACGTATGTGAATGCCGGAGCTTCAGTGTCATCCGATGCATAGCCGAATGGCAAGTGCACCGCGATTGCATTGTCTGAATCTCCTTCTGGGAACATTTGAACAAAAATCTGACCGCTCAAGATTCCATGCGTAGTGAACTGACCAACCAGAACGCGCTGATCATCACCAGAAAGACCGTTTGAAACGTCAGGCAAGACAAACCATCCATCTCCAAATTCACCGTCCATAACAATGCCATTTCCAGCATTGAATTGTGTGGTCCAATCTGTCGACTCAATCAAGAAGACAGACGATTCGTCCGCTTCGATCATGAAGTTATCAATGCCGATGGTTACCCAGCTATCCCACTCCAAGCTTGGGAAGATTGCAAAGAACGCAGGATTCACAACATTCGCCGTGACATCCGAGTTTACGCCCGTTCGATAAATAGGCTGGGTGCTTTGGATGTAGGAAGGATTCAATGCATCACCGACAACCGCACTCAATTTATCCGTTGCATTCGGCGTCTCAACATACATGCGGTACTGCGTACCGTCTGCTGTCTCTTGAACCGCTTCAATGGCAATGTTATAGCCTTCTACTGATGCTGCAGCTGAGCAGCAATAGTCACAAGACCCATCCTCTTCAGTGTACGCAGAATCATAGTTACAAGCTGCAGTGTCGGTGCAACCGAGCACCTCCAACTCATCACACGTTCCATCACCATCCGTATCGTTGTAGCAGACATTATCGCAGTCGTAAACAATTACTTCTTGCGATCCGTCAATAGTGATCGTTTCTAAGTAAGTGCAAGTGCCATTTTCCTCTGTCGCCGTAACATCATAGTTGCATGCGTTAGAATCAGTGCAGCCACCAAGTTCGTTTTCGTCACAAACACCATCATTATCCACATCATTGATGCAATCACCGTCGCAAGTCAGCGCCGCTTCAGGGTATTCACAAGGAATCAAATCCGTAACCGTTCCAGCTGGGACGTAGTTACATGCGGCTGGGTCTAGACAGCCGGCAATCTCATCCTCATCACAAACATAATCGCCATCGGCATCGTTCAAGCACTCGCCATCACAAGTGATGTTTTCACCCCAATATGCTGGTCCGTCTTGGCAAGAGCCATCGTCCCACAACGCGTCTTCGTCATAGTTACAAGCTGATTCATCTGTACAAGCGCAAGCCGGAGCAGAGAAAGTCATGTAAAATTCGATGCTCTCATTCTGATTGCCTTCTTGGAAAATTTGAACAAACATCCCTCCGCTCATCAAACCGTCCGTTGTGAACTGTCCGATTAAAACACGGTTATCGTCTCCTGCAATAGCATTCGTGTAACCTGGGAACATGAACCATCCACCACCAGCAGCATTGCTCGTCGAAATGTTTCCGCCCGCCTCAAAATCCGCGATCCAAGGATCTGCATTTGGACCAGTGGCCAAATCTTCGACAACTTCCACCGCATACTCTCCAGCATCTAGGTTGGCAGTCTCGGTGAGACCAATCGTAACGTAAGAGTCGAAAGCTCCCTGTTCAAAGCCAGGAATGGACCCAAACATTGGATTCCAAGCATTTGGAGTGACACCTCCGCCACCACCTTGCCATTGGTAAAATTCTGTTGTTGTGTTTACTGCGAGAGGGGTCTGTTGGGTAAGACCCGTAACCGCTGATATAGCGTCTGTGGCATTCTCAGTGGTCACATACAGACGATATGTGCGCAAACCAGGGATTCCACTTGCATCAAACAAATCCAACTCTAAACCGTACGCGTCGTTCTCAGAAACGACTGTCAGGCAACAATAATCGCATGATCCATCATCCTCATTGGCCCCGGAGTCGAAGTTGCATGCAGCAGCATCCACGCATCCGAGGTAAATGCAAGAACCATCGTCTTGCGTCGCACCTGTCTGATAATTGTCTGCGTTTTCATCCGTGCAACCACACATCTCATTGGTAAAAGAGAATTGGAAAGCGGTCGGAGAACCTCCGTCTGGAGTATAGTTCACAAGGAAAGAACCGTTGAGATCTCCATCGGTCGTAACCTGCGCGAGCATCACCATGTTGTCATCTCCGGCGTATCCGTTGGTGGCGCCACTTGGCACCGACCAACCATCACCGATTGATGCATTTGACCCATTGATGCTGAGGTTGCCACCCGCAAGGAAGCCAGAACCCCATGTGCCTTCACCACTCAACAGGATGGAAGATTGCGAGCCTTCTGCTTCTGAAGCGAGGCCCACAGTCACATAACTGTCGTATTCAAGTTCTGGGAAGAACGCAAACAATCCTGGATTGATGTCGTTGACCGTCAAACCGCCAAATTCATTCATGTAGAATGAAGAACTCGTGGTTAATTCGACAATGCCCGATCCACCATCAGTAGAAACACCGGTGACAAAATCTGCCGCGGATGGTGTTTCAAGGTAAATCCGGTAGGTTGTTGAACCGGCAAGTGCGGCCACTTCGGGAGAAGATTCAGAACCGTCAAAAGTCGCGAAGGTCTCAACGTGAAGTTGAAAACCATTCGGAGCTTGATCTCCTGAATCGTAACCAAAGCAAGCCGTCTGAGCGACTGAAGTGCTGGAAATACTTGTCAATCCGACAAGCAATCCGAGCAGGAAGTAGAATTTCGTCTGCATTATTCCTAGGTTAAGCTGTCGAAAATTACGAAATATGAAGCTTAGAAACAAGCACATCGACAAGAAAAATAATTCAATCGAGAAAATTTAGACATTCAACGAAGTCTCGATAACGATAAAAAACAGCGCGCCAAACACTAAATTTGTCAAAAAAAGATGTTTGAAAATCTGCAAGAACGGTTTGATCGAGCCTTCCAAGTTCTCAAAGGGCACGGTCAAATCACCGAGGTCAATGTTGGAGAGACCCTGAAAGAAGTGAGAAAAGCACTTTTAGATGCAGATGTCGACTTCAAAACTGCGAAGAATTTTACGCAACGAGTAAAAGAGAAGGCATTGGGAGAGAAGGTGTTGACGTCCATCAAGCCGAGTCAACTTCTCATAAAAATCACACACCAGGAGCTCACCGAATTGATGGGCTCAGCAGCCGCTGATTTCAAGCCTGTAGGCAATCCGTTCACCATCCTTATGGCTGGACTTCAAGGTGCCGGTAAGACGACCCATTCAGGCAAAATCGCACAATTACTCAAGGCGAAGCACGGCAAAAAGCCACTTCTCGTAGCCTGCGATGTACACCGCCCTGCGGCCGTTGACCAACTTCAAGTCCTTGGCGAATCAATTGGCATTGAAGTTTATTCCGAACCAGATAGCAAAGACGCCCCTGCAATTGCAAAAAATGCCCTAGAGCATGCAAAAACCAACGGTTTCAACGCTGTCATCTTCGACACCGCGGGACGTCTAGCCATAGATGAGGTCATGATGGCCGAGATCATGGAAGTCAGGGACGTCGTTAAGCCTACGGAAATTTTATTTACCGTGGATGCCATGACAGGACAAGATGCTGTCCGCACGGCCAAGGCATTCAACGAAGCACTTGACTTTACGGGGGTAGTTCTCACCAAGTTAGACGGAGATACGCGAGGTGGAGCCGCGCTCGCCATTCATTCGGTGGTCGGCAAACCCATCAAATTCGTCGGAGTCGGCGAAAAGATGGACGCTCTGGACACTTTCCATCCCAATCGGATGGCCGACCGCATCCTGGGAATGGGTGACGTTGTCTCATTGGTGGAAAAGGCTCAGGAAGTTATTTCGGAGAAAGAAGCTGCCGCTCTGGAAGCTAAGATTCGCAAAAACAAATTCGATCTTGAAGATTTCTTAAGCCAAATCCAGCAGTTGAAGAAAATGGGCAATGTCAAGGATTTGATGAGTATGATCCCCGGCATGTCGAAAGCACTCAAAGGCATTGAATTAGACGACAATTCTTTCAAAAAAGTGGAGTGCATCATTCAATCCATGACGCCCAAGGAACGTGCCAAACCGGAAATCATTGACAGCAACCGCAAAAACCGCATTGCACGAGGATCAGGCACAGACGTTCCGCAGGTTAACCGCTTGTTGAAACAGTTTCAAGACATGAAAAAAATGATGCACGTCATGACAAAAGGCAAAGGAGGAAAGCGAAGTCGCATGGCCAATCTGTCCTCGTTCAACAAGTAATTTCAATCCCTCATCATGCAACTGATCAACGGTAAAAAAACTTCCCTCGCGATCCAAGACGAATTGAAAATCGAGGTGAATGAACGTTTGGCACGTGGCAAGAAAAGGCCGCACCTCGCCGCCATAATTGTTGGTGACAATCCCGCGAGCAGAGCTTACGTAGGCCACAAAATCAAAGCATGTGAATATGTTGGATTTGAAAGCACACTTGTTGAACTGCCGCAAACAACTGACAACGCAAGATTGAAGACGGAAGTGGCAAAGCTGAACGACAATGAAGCAATTGATGGCTTCATCGTGCAGCTTCCCCTCCCTGATCACATCGACGCTCAAGCCATCCTCGAATGCGTTGATCCCAGCAAAGATGTAGACGGATTCCACCCTGTTAATGCCGGAAAACTGAGCCTAGGTCTCCCCTGTTTTGCTCCGGCTACTCCGTCTGGCATCGTGGAACTGCTGAGACGATACCGCATTGATACTGAAGGCAAACACGCCGTAATTCTCGGTCGCAGTGCAATCGTTGGGACTCCCATGTCCTTGCTTCTCAGCCGCAATTCAAATCCGGGAAATTGCACGGTAACCATGTGTCACTCGAGAACACAAAACCTCGCAGAAATCACTCGCTCGGCAGATATTTTGATTGCGGCCATTGGCAAAACTCACTTCGTTACACCGGACATGATCAAACCCGGAGCCGTGGTCATCGATGTCGGTATCAACCGCATTTCCGACGACTCACGGAAATCAGGTTCTCGTCTCACTGGCGATGTCGCAATGCATCTGCTCGACACCGACTGGGATGGCCATATAACACCGGTGCCTGGCGGTGTTGGTCCCATGACCATTGCCATGCTCTTGAAAAATACGCTTCAGGCGGCTAGCGCATGAACTCATGGTCAAAATCCGAAGTCGCGTACATGCAACGTGCGATAGAAATCGGATACTTGGGCGAGGGCTTTGTCGCCCCAAACCCAATGGTTGGCTGTGTCATCGTCGCTGAAGATGGACGAATAATCGGAGAAGGATGGCATGAGCGATTCGGTGAGGCACATGCTGAAGTCAACGCCCATCGTTCCGTCCAAAGAGAAGATTTACAATGCTTGTCCAAAAGCACCTGGTACGTCACATTGGAACCTTGCAACCACGTTGGCAAAACACCCGCGTGCGCGGCGCTGATTGAAGCCATTAAGCCCAAGCGACTTGTTATTGGTGTGTTGGACTCCAACCCAGATGTGCTTGGCGGCGGGGTCGAACGGCTGAAGCAAGCGGGAATTGTAGTGGAATTCGGTTGCTTGCAAGCTCAAGTGCGTTGGCAGAACCGCCGGTTTTTCTGCAACACCATAAAACGGCGATGTTATGTGACCCTCAAGTGGGCTCAATCGCGCGATGGTTTCATGGATCCAAGGCCATCCAACGAACGCAGTATCGCAAGCGGAGGACGACCCATCACAGGCCCTGATGCAGCGCGCGTGACTCACCAATGGCGCGCCCAAGAAATGGGCATCATTGTCGGAGTCGGAACAGCACTCATCGATGAACCTTCGCTCACGGTACGATTTAGCAACGGAAAATCCCCTCGAGCAATCGTCATAGATCCCAACAACCGCCTGCCGGAGTCGCATCCATTGTTCATCCGTCCTGACGCAGAACCTGCGCTACACATTACCAAAGGCACGGGAGTTTCCGATGCAAACACCTGTTTCTGGAATCCTGAAGAAGGATTGCAGATGCTCATGGAAAGATTGTGGCAAGAACACGGGCTGTCCAGTGCACTCGTCGAAGGAGGATCAAATACCTTGAATCACTTTCTTGAAGAATCTCTATGGGACGAACTGAAAGTCTGGACAGCTGCACGGGATCTCAAGGGCGGTCTTGGAGCGCCAAATTGGCCAATTGAAGCAGTCGCGCCAATGCACGAGCCTGCTTCGGGCTATGCCGGCAGCGATCGTTGGTCCATGGCGGTGCATCCCCATGCTTTAAAATGAACTGACAGCGGTTACCTTCGCACTCCTCTATGCATCCACTCTTCTACCTCGTCGTAAGCATCGCCCTGTCCACGGGGATATTTTTGCTTTTTCAAGCGTTTAAAGCCTGGCGCGTTGACTCGTTTAAAGCAATCGTCATCAACTACGGGGTGGCGGCAACTTTCGGTTGGTGGCTTGCGGGAGGATGGACAACGTTTTCTCATGCCTGGCATTCCGATTGGCGCTGGGTAGCCATAGGCTTAGCAGCAGGAAGCCTGTTCATCTATCTCTTTCAGTTGATTGCGAGGAGTGCCCAGGACAATGGTGTCACGGTGACCTCAATATCAGCAAAGCTCAGCATGGTCATCCCAGTGGCCATATTTCTTGTGTTCGACCCAACCGATGCCGTAACGCTAAAGAAGGTCATTGCCATCGGTCTGGCTATTCCTGCCATTGTGCTCTCCTCATGGAAGCCAGAACAACCCAAGAATCAAAAAAACTGGCTCATTCCCATGACTATTTTCGTAGGAAGCGGCCTGATTGACTTGATGTTTGCAACCTTTTCGGGCCCCGAATTTATGCTCGAAACTTCGTTCAGATATTTATTTCCGTCACTTCCGCTGAGCACAGCATTCGTCACAGGAGCCCTTTGGCTGATGTTCAGCCGAGGACTCAAAGAACGCAGCGAATTGAGCATAAAAGGCACATGGGCTGGTGGACTCCTATTGGGAGTCGTCAACTTCGGTTCGTTGTATTTCCTTCTCGAAACCTATGACAAGGTCAATCTCGATAAGAGTGCAATCATGCCCATCAACAATTTGGGCATCATCATCGCCAGCGCCGTTTTCTCACTGTTCATCTTCAGAGAAAAACTTTACCGCCGCAACCTGGTGGGCCTGTTGCTCGGAGGCACAGCCATTGCCTTGCTTTACGCAGAACAAAGTCTGTAACGGAGCCAAAAGCTCCTCAGAAGGCATTGAATCAATCCTCCTCAACCGGCTCCGGTTCGACCTCGTCGTCTGTGTCCTCTGATTGCATCTCTGCATCGCGCTGCGCGCGTTGCATTGGGTTTTCACGATTGGAAGCCCCCCATCGTGAACGCCCTTCCGATTTGAACAATTCAAAACGTGTAGGTCTCGGTCGCACCGGCCAGTAGTTGTCGGACATGTCCACGTCTGCAGTCTCCAGCATCGGATCCAACGTAATTCGCGAGACCGGAGCATCCGTGACGAAAACTTTTGTAACAGTAGGCTCGCTCATCTTCCAAATCTCAGCCGGAATGCGACGAATCTCTTTGGTTCCGTCCTCATATTCGAATTGCAGAATCAATGGCATCACCAAGCCCCCTTCATTGCGAAAGGTTATTTCATAAAAGTTCTTGCCGCTTGCGAGAAGGGCACGCTCCTCGTCAGAAAGACGTTCCATAGCCTCGTTGTACTCAACCTTATCCAACTCCAAGACCAGATAAGGATCAGTCGTGGTGTAAAAATCATTGAGCGATACATCTTCCTCGATGTACGTTCTTGGGATGAACACCTCGTCTCGCATCAGTGAAACATCAGATGGCTCTGCTTGATCTTGTTCTCGATTGAAGGCCGCTTCAACTTCCGGGTCTTGGGTGTCAATTTGATACCAGTTCACCTCGTCCATTGCGATGTCAACGTGGTCCGTCGTGTAAAACCATCCGCGCCAGAACCAATCGAGGTCCACACCAGATGCATCTTCCATGGTACGGAAAAAATCCGCCGGCGAAGGATGCTTGAAGGCCCATCGACGAGAATACTCTTTGAATGCATAGTCAAATAATTCGCGCCCCATCACCGTTTCACGCAATATGTTCAAGGCTGTAGCTGGCTTGCCATAAGCATTGTTTCCGAATTGATAAATTGATTCTGAATTCGTCATGATTGGGCTAATGCGGGATTTATCCCCCCCCATGTAATTGCGAATGTCACGAGCTCGACCGCGTCGCGTTGGATAATTGCGGTCGAATTCCTTCTCCGTTAAGTATTGGACAAACGTGTTTAAACCCTCATCCATCCACGTCCATTGACGCTCATCAGAGTTGATGATCATGGGGAAAAAATTATGTCCTACTTCATGAATGATGACGCTGATCATACCAATCTTGGTGCGTTCCGTGTAGGTGCCATCAGCCTCTGGTCGCCCTCCATTGAAACAAATCATTGGGTACTCCATTCCGATCCATTTGGTGTGCACGGAAATGGCTACCGGATATGGGTAGTCTACCGTAAAGTCTGAGTATGTCTCGAGGGTTTGAGCCACCGCCTTGGTGCTGTATTGCTCCCATAAAGGATTGCCTTCCTTTGGGTAATAACTCATGGCGAGTGGAGAGGTCCTTCCAACTTTCACAGCCATCGCATCCCAGATGAATTTGCGGCTCGAAGCCCATCCAAAATCCCGAACATTCTCTGCATCAAAAATCCATGTCTTCATACCAGAAGCCTTTGCCTTCTCATTTTCTCTTGCTTCTTCTTCCGTAACAATCATCACCGGCTGATCGTACGTGTTTTTAGCTTTTTGAAAACGCTTGCGCTGGGCTGAGCTCAAGACCGACTTCTCGTTCTGAAGCACCCCTGTCGAGGCCACAACGTGGTCCTCAGGCACAGTGATTTCAACATGGTAATCACCAAAGTTCAAAGTGAACTCTCCGCTACCCAAGAACTGCTTATTTTGCCATCCTTCGTTGTCTGCATAAACAACCATGCGCGGGAAAAACTGAGCAATGGTGTAGATGTAATTGTCCTCCTCCTCAAAATACTCATAGCCACTGCGGCCTCCGTCTTTCATCCGATCATTGATGTTGTAATTCCAGGCAATGTCGAAAACAAAATTGCCACCAGGTTTGATGGGTTTTGGCAAGTCAATGCGCATCATGGTATTGTTGATGGTATAAGGCAATGGACGTCCTGTCTCATCGCCGACATACTGAATCTTGAAACCTCCGTCGAAGGTGGGCTCCAACCCCATCACCGTGCCAAATCCTTCCCGATTGCTCAGATTTGATTCGCGGATTTTATAACTATCGCTGTCCATGGCACGGACGTTCTGATCCAACTGCATCCAGATGTAGCGAAGCTCATCGGGACTGTTATTGGTATACAGAATACGTTCCTCCCCATCAATGCGTTGATTCGCATCGTCCAACGTGACTTGAATGTTGTAATCAGCTTGTTGCTGCCAATATTCGTGACCGGGCGCGCCTGAAGCCGTCCGATACACATTGGGCGTCGGCAACTCCTGACCCAATTGCCGAAATTTATTATCATTGATGCGCGAAGGCACATCCTCCAACGCTTGTTGTGCTGCTGCACTTCCTATTCCTGCTACGAACAACAATAAAGTTGTGAGCACCGGTTGAAAACGATTTCTTTTCATGCTTACTTGCTGAGGCAACCAATTTACGTCACATGCAACAATCTCAAAGGCCTTTCGCCAACCCTTTTCTTCGGGCGATGCATGAACTGCTTCAAGGGCGTCTCAACCCGCAAACTAGACGCCGTCTCAACGCATTGATATTTGCTTTGACAGCGCTCAGTTGGGCCAGCTGCACGGCTCCAGACAGCGCCACCCAGAATTCAGGAGAATTTGAATCGACAGTGACGCCCCTCAATGGGATTTCATGGCGCTATCTCGCCTTGGGAGATTCCTACACCATCGGAGAATCCGTCGCATCCGAAGATCGTTGGCCCAATCAACTTCAAGCCCAACTTGAAACTGCCATGATTGACAATGCCTTTGAAGACGTCGCCATATTGGCAACAACAGGTTGGACCACGTCTAACTTGAGCCAGGCACTGTCAAATTCAGGCTATGAAGAGGAAGCTTGGGACATGGTAAGTTTGTTGATCGGTGTCAACAACCAATACCAAGGTGCTTCCATCGAGCAGTATGAGTTGGAATATGAAAATTTATTGCAACGCGCAATTGCAGCGGCGGATGGGCGAGAAGATCGTGTCTTTGTCGTCTCCATTCCCGATTATGGTTACACTCCATTCGGAGCATCCAATCAGGCGCAGATCAGCGCAGAACTTGAAACCTTCAATGCGACGTGCAAAGCGATTACCGATTCGTACAACGTCGCACATTTCAACATCACAGACATCTCCCAACATTGGCCCGAAGTTGAAGGTCTCGTTGCTGAAGATGGTCTGCATCCGTCGGGCTTGCAATATGAGATGTGGGTTGAATCCTTCTATGAAGACGTGCTGGAACTCTTGGAACCTTAAATGTTTTCAATTCTCCCAATGAAGTTCGCCTGAGCCTGTTTGATTCAATTCCCAATCCATCGGTGGCTCAGCCCCTCCAAAAACATCCCCAGGCGCATCGATTCGGACATATGCGTAGGCTCGGGACGTAAAGCGCAGCCCACTGATGCCAGACTGATGTATGAATGCGTAATCTGCATCACAAGAAGAGGCATTGAGGCTCGAAAGACCCGAAGAGTAACCCTCAAAAGTGTGCACATTGCCTCTGATGTTTGCTTGAGTGGCGCCATTCTGCAATTTGACAGTGGCAGAATCCAAGACCAGATCAAGGTCGATGGTCCCGGCATATTCCCGTGCATCCACCTTCAAATGCCCTGAACTGTCCAAGTAATTCAGTTTGAAACTCCCCTGGCCGTTCAATTCAACCTGATTAAGATGGGGAGCACTCACTTTGACATGAACCACATGACTCAAGTCTCGCGTCCACTGGCATCGATCCTCGTGATCGATTTCCAACTCGTTTCCACTCAAGGTAGCAGAAGCGTGCGCCAGCAAATTTGAAGGTCCACTCCAAACCAATTCCATCTGATTTGAATCGTGAATTGAACATTCTACCTCCAAATGATCGAAGAAGGTGATTGTTAAATCAGAGGGAGCGTCCCAATTCATGGTATCCGTCGACCAATCACCGGCACGCATCAAACACCATGGAGCGTCAGGGCTACTGCAACCAACCATTCCATGGAGAAGAATCAATCCCACCGCAAGCCCAAAGAAGCGGAACCAAACCATGAGGCTAGACTTTCTTTTCTTTTGAGGCCAGCGCTTTCTTCGCTGCCTCCCACTGCACATTCATTTCCGCTAACGTCATCTCCGAAAGGGACTTTCCACCGGCATCGTTGATGGCTTTTTCCATGAATTGAAAGCGATTTCGGAAACGGCGATTCGTGCGCTCAAGCGCTTCATCCGGGTTGATGTCTTTGAAACGGGCAAAATTGACCAATGCGAAAAGTACATCTCCGAATTCGTCGGTTGCTCGCTCTGCATCAACATCTAACTCTGCTTTGAATTCCGCCAATTCTTCTTCTACCTTGTCCCAAACTTGATGCTCATTGTCCCAATCAAATCCCACACCGCGGACCTTGTCTTGCATGCGATAAGCCTTGACCAAGCTGGGCAAACCTTTTGGCACTCCCTCTAAAACCGATTGATTGCCTTCTTTCAACTTGAGCTGCTCCCAATTGGCTTTTACTGTCTCTTCATCATTCGCCTCAACATCTCCGTAGATATGCGGATGACGGTCCACCAATTTATCGCAGATTCCATTCAAGCTATCTGCAATATCCCAGCCACCGTTCGCTGCGGTTCTTTCACTTGCGATTTGAGCATAAAAAACCATGTGCAGAAGCAAATCCCCTGTTTCCTTTTGAACCTCTTCGATGTCATTGTCCAATATGGCCTCCGAAAGTTCGTATGTTTCTTCTATCGTCAAATGGCGCAACGACTCCAGGGTTTGCTTGCGGTCCCACGGACATTTTTCACGCAATTCTTCCATGATTTTCAGCAAGCGTTCAAACGCGGCCAATTTCTCTTCCATCGTATGCATGCAACGAAGGTAAGGCGCACTAAATTCGGAGCATGATGCTAGGTGTAAAGAATCAATTGTTGGCCATTTGCACTGGATGGATCGCTCTGATTGGTGTGACTTCCACAGACACCTTGGCGCAATCCAATGAAGAAATCCCATCTGGTAATAGCATTCGACTGCTCATTCCTGCTGGCACGGAAATGGGATTTGGAGCAGGTTACGTTTTGCCTCATCGCAGCCTCATGCAGCACCTGATCACCGATCATTCCAAGCACATGTCTGTGGCGTATGGCAAGAACATGATTGGAGGCTGGACGGAAGGACGCAACACGAAGGGCATGCATTGGCAGGGCATTGAGATGGGTTGGACGAATTTAGGAGGAGAGGCACTGGGATCAATTGTCAGCGCTCTTTGGATCACCCGTTTTCCCGCATCAAAACGGGGCAAGGGCGAAGTAGGCGTTGGACTTGGTTGGAGTTCTCGTCCTTGGGATGTTGTCGACGCACCTTCTTCCGTTGCGATCAGCACGCGCTGGAATGCTGGTCTGCATGCAGCCTGGTCAATGCTGTTATTTGAGGGAGAGCGACATGCTTGGATTATCAAAGCGCGCTTTACACACTTTTCAAACGGCGCACTCTCTTTACCCAATCTGGGAGTCAACAACATAAGCGTTGGTTTGCACCACCAATGGCGGAAAAACAATCACCTTCCACAGCAAACATTAAAGGATTACAATGCGGACAATAACAATGGATTCAGATTGGAAATGAGCCTACGCGGAGGTGCACGGGACGTCGGATTGCCCGGCGGTGCTCTTCATCCTGTTTTCAATTTGCACCTTCTTGGACATCACAAATTCAAACGTTCCAACTCCGCTAGCTGGGTCTTTGCGCATGATCTTGGATACAATCAAAGCCTTCGCGTCTCGGAATCATCTGATGGTGTTAGTAGGCCACTTGATCGCATGCAGTACGCTGCACTTGGCGGAGTACGATGGGATTTCAATCGCATTCAAGTCACTGCACTTCAAGGGTGGGTATTCACAAACCCCGACCTCGAATTGGGGTCATCTCATTTGATGGTGACCATGCATTACGAATGCACTTCTTCAGTTTCCGTGGAATTGGGATTGAGATCATTTCAGTTCCGCGCAGATTATCCATACCTCGGAATTCGACACCAATTTGGTCAAGGTCAGACGCAACCTTTTTCGATCAAATATTGAAACAATGTTGGCGAATATCCTTGCATTTCGCAACGATTGGGTTAACAGTCTTCACCAAATGCTCCGAGGAAGATCAAAAGGTCAACCGTGTTGATCATTCCATCTTGATCAATGTCTGCAGGGCAGGCAGGATCTTGGAGTCCCAAGCAGGTGCCATCATCGAATTGCGCTTCCGGATTATAATTATCGGCTTCCTCCCACGTACAACCCGCGCATGATTCAATTTCACAAGAACCATCATCGAGCGTTGCATCTGGACTGTAATTGCATGCGAAAACATAAGTGCACCCGAGGACATCTGTTCCATATTCACCACCGCCATTGTTCCACGCCCCGAACAATCCCAGTTGCTCGGCATACGTCCAGCATGTCAACCAATTGCTCCCAGACGGCGAAAAAGCACCGATGTAATCGGCGGCGTCAAACCACGAGTCATTAGGCAGAAATTCCAACTCCACAATCATTGCAGCAGAGTCCGGAGTGAGGTTTACAGGATCAGTGACAAGGCCGAGATCAGATGTAAATGCAAAGTCCAGGCCCGGATCAGTCGCGAAATTGTTGTTTTCCAAAAAATGTGCTTCCACCTCTTCTTGGCCATTGAATACATAGCCATCATCGTAAAGAATCAATTCAGATATGGACGAGCTGTCTCCTATTTGCCAAAAGCGGTTGTTCTCGATGTTGGTCTCCCCAAACAAAAGCAACTCCCATGCATCGCAAGGATCTTCATCCTCAAAATCAATTCCGAGACCGAAATTCACGAAGAGACTGTTGTGCAGGCGCACACCGGCTCCGTTGTGCAATCGAATCGCAGTGGCCTCACCTGCACCAACGTACGTTTGGTTGTACAGCAAAGGATTGGAATACGGCATGAAGGTCATGTCAACATCAAACTCCTCGTAGTCATCTCCTTCATAATCTCCGGCGTGCTCGCCAGCACCGCTGAGTTCATCCGTGATCACAAAGATGTATTGTCCTCGACCCTGCCAACCCTGATCATACTCAATGCCATCCTCTTCATTGAAAATTGCAGCCGCATGGCGGATATCAACCATCCCTCCGAAAATCTGAATGCCATCGTCACCGCTGGCAATTGCCTCGATGTACTCCACCGTTGTGCCGTTTCCAACTCCGCAAAGCGTCAAGGCATTCGTTTCGATGCCATTCCCGAATTGGGAAATCCCGAGGGACGTCGAAGCATGGCGCAAGCTGATGTAGCGCAACACACCTGATGACGCATTTGGTGAATCGTCCCCACCATAAACATGCCTGTCTTGCCCCGTGTAATCGATGACACCTTCGATTTCGTCGTTTCCATCAAACGTATTGAGTGCTCCGTTGCCACAGACAATGAGTCCTCCCCAGTTCCCACGCACATCGTAACCAACGGAACCATCCATCGGATCGTCCTCGTATGTAAATACAATGGGGCAATCAGCTGTTCCATTTGCATGCAACTCTGCACCGGAACTGATGATTAAACTTCCAGCGTGCTGGCTATAAACGTAATCCTCGCGCGGGGAGGGATTGCCGTTGGGCAATGTATAGGTCAGTGTGTCAAATACGATTCCTGTCCGCCCCTTGATCAGCGTCCCAGGATCGATGGTCAAATGATCATTTGGATTCACGAAAACCGGTTCTGTGAGAACGTACGTGGTGTCGCAAGTCCAATGAGCTGTTCCTGTGCCAGCTCCATTGCTGTCTGTAATCTCCTTCACGGGCCGGTCATTCCACTCCGGACAGTCGCAGGGTCCCTGCTGCCCCCATGCGCTCCCGAGCATGCCGAATGTGGCAAGCAGCGTTGCAATCACAGGGGCGACGGAATACAGCAATCGGGATAACATGGATTTAGCCTTAAGCCTTATCAATTTACGAAAAATTTCACAAGACCCCTATTCAATGGCGAATTGGCAAGGTTCACGTTGTAATTTTGCTCAATGGAATGGAAAGTAGTGGCCTTGTCTGTCGGAATGTTGGCATTGGGTTTTGCCGGTATCGCCATCAAGATACTCGTCAAGAAAGACGGAGAGTTTGCAGGCACTTGTGCGAGTCAAAATCCGATGCTCAAAAACGAATCGGGCTCGTGCTCTGTTTGTGGTGCCCGGCCTCAAGATGAATGCTTGAAACCAACTGAAAACCAAGCTTCGTAACAAGCGATACGATCAATCCGGAGTAAGGGATGCGTCCCATCCTGCCGTTTGCCAAGTCTCCATTTCTTCGGTTTCAGTGGCATAAATGAAGAGTGCCTCAATCCGCTCAAATTCATTCTCAGTCCGATAGGCTTCGATGAATTGCTTGCCCTCGGCTGGGCCCCAGACCATACAAGCAGTTGCCAACGCATCTGCTGTTGCGGCATCCACTGCATGAATGGTCGCGCTGAGCAAGCTGTGTTGAACAGGATACCCTGTGAAAGGACTGATCGTATGCGAACGCTTGATTCCATCTTCCTCGTAAAATTTACGATAATTGCCACTCGTGCAAATCGCTGCATCTTTCACCGCAACTATTGATTGCAATTGTCTCTCATCAAGACCATCCAATTGGTCGACAGGCAGATCGATGGCAATGCGCCAAGGTTGACCGTCTGAACGAAGACCGTGACATTTCACCTCGCCCCCCACTTCAACCATGAAATTGTGAATTCCGTTCGACCATAGCGCATCTGCTAGAAGGTCAACAGTTAGGCCTTGGGCAATCCCGTTGAAGTCAATGGAAGTGTTTGGGTTTCCCTTCCTCACGTATGTGCTCTCGTACATCCGATCAATCTCATTTTCCTCCAAATCGATGCGATCCAGTGTGAGCCCCACATCGGGCAAGATGCGTTGAACGTCAGCATCATCAACATCACCACGTTTGCTCAGTCCAAAACCCCAAAGCTCAACCAACGGATGAACCGTTGGATCAAATGCACCCTGCGAAGCTTCGAACAAATCAATGCTTCGTGACCAGATTACAGACCAAAGGCGGGAGGTGTCGACAAAAGTGAAAAGCTGATCACCGCCTTCAAATGAGTTGATTTGATTGATCCTTGAGTCAGGTCTCCAGAGGTTGAATTCAACATCCACAACCTCCAATACAGAATCAATCACAGACTGTTCAAGCTCTTCCTCTCCGTGGTATTTAACCAAGTACGTCGTTCCTTGCGTGTCCCCCGCATGTAGATGTTCCTTTGACCCATCACTTGGGTTATCAGCCGGATGTAGGTCACCGCCTTCTGACGATCCACAGGCACTGAGCAGCGCCATGACCGTGAAGCCAATGCACCAATCAGTCCACCGCATTTGATCAACCGCCAAAGTCATCGAAACTGACGTTCTCTGGAGGAACGCCCCAATCGTCACACATTTTCAGAACCGCCTGGTTCATCATGGGAGGACCGCAGAAATAGAACTCAATGTCCTCCGGCGCATCATGCTGAGCCAATTGATGCTCAATTACAGCGTTGTGAACGAAGCCAAGGAAACCGTCGCCTTCATCATGAATGTCCTTTTTAACTTTCCAGTCATCTCCCTCCGCCGGCTCCGAAAGCACGACATGGAAATCGAAATTGGGGAATTCAGATGCGATCTTATTGAAATCATCCAGATAGAAAAGTTCACGCTTCGATCGTCCACCGTACCAGAAAGTCACTTTACGATCGGTTTTCACCGTGTGGAACAGGTGAAACAAGTGCGATCGCATGGGAGCCATACCCGCACCACCTCCGATGTAAACCATTTCTGAGCCCGTCTCCTTGATGAAAAACTCTCCGTAAGGACCTGAAATCTCGACTTTATCACCCGGTTTTTGGGCGAATACAAACGACGAGCAAATCCCTGGATTCACCTGCATCCATGCGTTTCGAGCCCGATCCCAAGGTGGCGTCGCAACTCGAATGTTGAGCATGACAATGTTGCCTTCTGCGGGGTGATTGGCCATCGAATAAGCACGAACGATCGGTTCATCATTCGTCATCTTAAGGTCCCACAAACCAAACTTGTCCCACTCACTCTGAAACGTCTTGGGGTCTTTGTGGTGCTCAGGATGCGCAGTCACGTCAATGTCCTTGAACTCGACCACCGTTTCAGGAACGTCGACTTGGATGTAGCCACCCGCTTCAAAGTCAAGGGACTCGCCCTCAGGCAGTCGGACCACGAATTCCTTAATGAAGGAGGCTACATTGTAGTTGGAAACCACTTCACACTCCCATTTCTTGATGCCAAACACCTCCTCAGGCACTTGGATTTCCATATCCTCCTTGACCTTGACCTGGCATCCTAGACGCCAGTTGTCTGCGATTTCTTTCCGGCTAAAGTGAGGTTCTTCGGTTGGCAAAATACTTCCTCCGCCCTCTGCGACTTGACAACGGCACTGCACGCACGTTCCGCCACCTCCGCATGCAGATGGTAAAAAGACACCATTGTTGCCCAACGTTGTGAGCAACGTGCTTCCACCGTCGACTTCGAGCGTTTGTTCGCCGTTGATGATGATTTTTAATTTTCCACTCGGAGATAGCTTCGCCTTAGCAAAAAGTAGAAGACCTACGAGCAGCAGGATTACCGCTAAAAAGAATGCGATTGTCAGAACAATAGTAGTCGTCATCTCTATCAAATTTCAATGCCCATAAAACTCATGAACGCAATGCCCATGAGACCCGTGATGATGAACGTGATGCCCAGGCCTTTCAAAGGAGCTGGCACGTGTGAGTAGCGAATTTTTTCGCGAATCGCCGCGATTGCGACAATGGCAAGCCACCAACCGACCCCAGATCCAAGGCCAAATACAGTCGCTTCTCCGATGCTTGGATATTGTCGGTCCTGCATGAACAATGCTCCTCCAAGGATGGAACAGTTCACCGCAATGAGGGGCAGAAAAATACCCAGCGCTCCGTAAAGAGCCGGCGCAAACTTTTCGACGATCATCTCGACCAGTTGAACCATCGAAGCGATCACAGCAATGAACATGATGAAGCTCAAAAAGCTCAAGTCGACATTGGCGTATTCAGGACTGATCCACTGCAACGCGCCTTCTTTCAAAACATAGTTCTCGAGAAGGTAATTGATCGGAACGGTGATGCCCAAAACGAAAATAACGGCAAGCCCCAATCCATTGGCTGTCTTGACAGTCTTTGAGACTGCGAGGTATGAACACATGCCCAAGAAATAGGCGAAAATCATGTTCTCGATGAAGATGCCCTTCACAAATATGCTGAGGTATTCCATTAGTTCTCTTCGATTAAGGATTGGTTGCGACTGCGCTGAATCCAAATGATGATTCCAACCGTGATCAAGGCCATTGGTGGCAGAATCATCAGGTTGTTGTTTTCATAAAAACCACCTTCGCTCATGAACCACTCCGCTGGTAAGAACTTCACTTGGCCCATGCCAGGCAATGAGATCGCTCCACTTCCAAACACCTCACGCACCACAGATACTGCGAGAAGAATCCAGGCGTATCCCATGGCGTTTCCGATGGCATCTAGGAATGATGGTCCCGGCTTGTTGCCCAGAGCAAATGCCTCCAAACGTCCCATGATGATGCAATTCGTGATGATCAGGCCGACGAAAACAGAGAGCTTTTCAGAGATGTCCGGTTGAAAGGCTTTGAGCACTTGGTCAACGATGATCACCAAAGAGGCCACAACCACGAGTTGAACAATGATTCGAATGCGATCCGGAATCAAGTTTCGAAGCAGGGAGACAATTACGTTTCCTCCAATCATTACGAACAACACAGATAAACTCATGATCACAGCCTGCTGCAGTTGCACGGTAATCGCCAAGGCTGAACAAATGCCCAAAACCTGCACGGTGATTGGATTCGAATCGTCTAACGGATCACTCAAGAGCCGGCGGTTCTTTTTGGAAAACAGCGATTCCTTCTTGGGCGCTGCTGCTGTATCAGTACTCATCTCTGCGCTCGTGTTTCTGATTCAAAATAACGGTAGTAAACCTTCAACGTTCGGTTGATCATTTCATCCACTCCTTTCGAAGTGATCGTACCTCCTGTAATGCCATCTACGCTGTACTCATCTGTAGGTGCACCTCCCTTCGTTACTGTGAATAAAGCTGCTGCGTCGGCATTTAGCTTCTTTCCCTTGAACTTCTCTGTGAAGAAAGTCTCTTTGATCTCGGCTCCAAGTCCAGGTGTTTCAGTCTTGTGATCAAAGTTGGCACCGTAAATGGTCGTCTTGTCCTCCTCGAGCGCCACATAGCCCCAAATCGGCCCCCAAAGACCAGATCCAACCACTGGGATAACGTAGAGACTTTCGCCGTCCTTATCGCATCGAAAGAGCGGGAATCGGAGATCATCTTCGGACAGCGCAGCCATCAGCGCCGCCTCGTCGCCATCGGCCGCCTTGACCGCCGATTTCACACTGGCACGGTAATCTTTCTTGACATCAATTCCGAACGGATCGGCCTTGTCCTTTGGATCCACCGCTGTTGCCGTAGCAAGCAATTCTCGACCATTCATATCAATGGCCACGCGTTCCACCACATAATCAGCGAAAAGCTCGCTGGCGTTTGTTCGATTCGCATCAATTCCAATGGCCCCAAGAATGTCCATCATCTTTTTGTCAGCCGCGTTGGCGTCCTGACGTTCCTTCAAAGAAAGAGAAGTGTAGGCGAGCGAAGTTCCAACTACAACAACCATTATGATTGAGAAGAGAAACGTATATCCCGTGCTATTTTTATCAATTGCCATGGTTCTCAGTTTAAGCTGTTGCGCGTTGTGCCATCGCCAATTCCATGCGCTTTTCACGCTTGCTCACATTGGACTGAACGACGTAATGATCAATCAGAGGTGCCATCACGTTCATGAACAGAATCGCCATCATCACCCCCTCAGGGTAAGCCGGGTTGAAAACGCGAATCATGATCGACAAGAAGCCTCCGAAAAAGCCATAAATCCATTTGCCTCGCTCTGTTTGTGCTGCGCTTACGGGATCCGTTGCCATGAAGACCATGCCAAACATAAAACCGCCCATTACCACTTGGTGGATAGCAGGAATTGTCATGTAGGCATTGAGCCCCATTAAGTTGAAGATGGCTCCCATGGCTAAACCGCCTACCAAGAAAGAGGACATCACTTTCCAACTTCCAATACCCGTCCAAATCAACAAAACGGCTCCAATCAAAATGGCCAATGCCGACGTCTCTCCTACTGACCCCGGAATCAGACCAAAGAACGAGTTGGTCAAACTGAACATCCCGTCTGCGGCAAACATGTCCATTACACCAGCAACTGCTGGTTCAGTCGGTGATTTCCCAACGGTTGACGCCAGGTGACCCAGGGCAGTAGCTCCCGTGTAACCGTCTACAAGCAGTCCTCCCGCTTTCGACGAAGCGACTTCGTGAATCCAAATTTCTCCTGACAACTGCTTGGGGTAGGCAAAGAATAAAAATGCACGTGCCGTTAGCGCGACGTTCAGAATGTTCATTCCTGTGCCGCCGAACACTTCTTTGGCGATGATCACAGCAAACGCCACGGCGAGAGCAAGCATCCAAAGTGGCACATCCACAGGCATGATCAATGGAATCAACATGCCTGAGACCAAATAACCTTCATTGATGCTGTGACCGCGCATTCCTGCGAACAGAAACTCGATACCCAAGCCCACACCGTAACTCACAATGACCAAGGGCAGCACCTTCACTGCACCAATCAGCAGTTTATCGAAGAATAACGCACTCAATGGATCCGCAACGCTGACTTCACCGATGGAGAGCATGTACTGGTGACCTTGGTTCCAAGTGCCAAAAAGAAGCGCTGGAATCAGGGCAACAATTACCAGGAACATGGTCCGCTTCAAATCCACCCCGTCACGGATTTGCACGCCACTTTTGGTGGTGTGTCCCGGTGTGAAGGCAAATGTCTCGAGCGAGTCGTAAACGACCCAAAAACGACTCAGTTTTCCTCCCTCTTCAAAATGAGGGCGAATTGAATCCAACATGTTATGCAAAGCTTTCATAATCGCTGATTATCCTAGTTCTTTCTTCAAATTGTCCAAGCCTTCTCTCACAATGTCCTGAACATCAATCTTCGATGTGCATGCATATTCGCAGAGGGCAAAATCTTCTGGCGCCACTTCGTAAATGCCTAATTTTTCCATGGCATCGATGTCGTTGGCCATGATGCTTTTGATCAATTGGACCGGATAAATGTCAAACGGAAACACGGGCTCATACTGACCAGTCACTACAAATGCTCGCTCCTCTCCTCCCGTATTGGTATCCATGACAAATTCTTTCGACTTTGGCATCAACCACGTCGGATAAGACTTTGACAGTGAAAATTTATCAAGACCGGGACTGAGCCAACCAGCGGTAAGCAGAAACTTCGGATCGTTGCCTTCAGGCAACAGCGTGATTTGGTGGTCCAAGCCTCCTAAATATCCATCAGCAGCAGCATGCGTGCCAGTAAGCGGATTGCCAGAAATAACGCGGACAGAAGCATCATTCATCCCGTTGGTCAGAGAAGACAATTCACATCCGAGGTGGGTTTGCAAATAACGCGGATGGGGGTGCTCTGAACCGGTTGCCGCAATCGTTCGCTTCGATGTGTACACACCTGAAACGAGTGTCTCCCCCAAATTCGCGACGTCCTCGGCATGCATAGTCCACAACGTCTCACCTTTGTTGATTGGGAGCGTGTGATGCACCTGAACGCCTACGTTTCCTGCAGGATGAGGTCCATCGAAAGACGTCAACTCAACGTTCTTCAGACCACTGTAAATGGTTTGTTCTGGACGGATTCCAAGGTGGATGGCGTTCCCTCCTACGAGTGCGCTCAGCGCATAAATGCCATTTTGGAATGCCTCCATTCGGCCTTTGAGGACAATTTCCATGTCCGGCGCCAACGGCGCCGAATCGAAACCACTGACGTGGATGCTCCGCGGAGTATCGTCTGGATTCGCAACATCCGCAAACGGCCGCTGCTCCACGAAAGGAAACATGCCGTGACTCAACATCGCTTTTCGGATGACCTCTGCAGATGCCGAAGCAACGTCGATTTTATCCAAAGCGACAGCGTCATTCTTGCCGTCTGATTCAACAATGACAGCGAGAATTCGCCGTTTTGCTCCCCGAACAATGGACTTCACCTTGCCGCTGGTGGGACTCAGAAACTTCATCGCTGGAGCTTCTTTGCTGAAGAAAAGAGGCGAACCGGCCTGGACGGCAGATCCTTCTTTCACTTCCAATTTGGGGGTGATTCCGTGGTAGTTGGGGGGTTGTACGGCGCAGGTAGCCGTAGACGCAGCAGCATCAACCGTTTGGGTTGGTCGGCCTTTCAACCGAATATCTGCTCCTTTTTTAATCCGAATTTTGCGGGACATCAGCTCGCGAAGGTTTACTTTTCGGGGCGCAAAGTTAGGCCTCGGTACCGAAGCCTGCACCACTTTCTTGTAAATTTCTGCATCAATGTCCAACTTCCACCCAAGAACCAGCACCAATAGCCCTTCGAGGGTCACAGTTGACAGGCTAGTTCGAGTGGAGCGTCCTTTCGTTTACTTCCTCCTTACGATGTGCCTGTTTGGGCGCTCGACCGTGGCACAGGAATTGGCCTATCCCATCTCCTTCTCTTCTCCTGAAATAAGAACGGTTCAACTGCATCCTTTGGGTGTTGATATTGCGCCTGCTTTTGCACCACTCAACGGAGGACGATTGGAATTGGCCTTCGACGATTTCTCGTCCTACCAACGGCGACTCGAAGTGCGCTGGAAACATTGCACCTTCGACTGGTTTGACTCTCCAGACTTGGATCCCTCGGATTACATCAGCGGATTCACCTCGGGAGGTTTCGAAACGATAGAAGCAAGCTTCAATACCAAAGCTACTTACACGCATTACCGATCATCGTTTCCCAATGACCTGATGAAGTTTACTTTGAGTGGCAACTACATCGTTGAAGTTTACGATATCGACCAACCCGAAATTGCCCTGATTCAGAGACGATTCACCTTGTACGAGACAGAAGTGAACATTGAAGCGCGCGCACTCGAGTCAACGATCATTCGCGATAAGCGGACCCATCAGGAAGTCGACTTCACCGTCCAACATGGTGAAAGTAGCTATCCTCTTTACGATGCCTACGATGCACTGCAATGCGTAGTGCTCCAAAATGGCCGGTGGGAATCGGCCATTGCTGGAATTGAACCTCAATTTGTTCGAGGGAGTGAGGTGGTCTACAACCCCACCGATGAACAATCGTTTGCCGGTGGAAACAGCTGGCGCTTTGCGGATTTGAAAAGCAATCAATTTGCGGCGTTGGGAATAGAAAAGATCGAAGAAAGTGGGGCCTTCTGGCATGTTTACCTTGAAAAAGATGACCCGCGCACTTTTGCTTTCCACAAGGCGAGACGGGACATTGATGGGCAATTCACCATTGCAAATGATCGCCAAGAAAACACCACCGGCAGCGATTATGTCCAGGTCCACTTTCGTCTCAACGCTTTCGAGCCCTTGCCGGGAAAAGACATCTACATTTTCGGAGGCATTTCTGACTGGGACTTCAAGCCAACGCACCGGTTGATTTGGAATGATATCAGCAGACAGTACGAAGCAACGCTTCTCTTGAAGCAGGGCTATTACAACTACTTGTACCTCACACGCAATGCCAAGGCACTGGGGAAAAACAATCAGAAATCACTCGGACAGTACCCCGGAGATGTTGGCGATATCGAAGGCTCACACTCCCGCGAGGACAATGTTTACCAAGTCATCGCATATTATTGGGACATCAGTGGATATGACCGCGTCATCGGCTTTCAGCCGATCCGGTTTGGTGTAAATCCCTAAGGGTATTTGAGCCTAACTTTGCACCGTGAAATCACTTCGAATCCTCCTCACAGGTGGCTCCAGCGGAATTGGAGCTGCAACCGCTAAAGTTTTGACTTCAGCGGGCCATCGGGTCACTTTGCTGGCGCGCAATGTAGAATCCCTCCAAGATGTCGCAGCGAAATGTCCCAGCGAGCTCGTCCGATTCAGACAGGTTGACGTTACCGATGAAACATCAGTGAGCCAAGCTGTGTCGGCCTCTATCGAGGAGTGGGGTGGTCTCGATGTCTGCATTCCCAATGCAGGCCTCGGCATTTTCGCCCCGCTCAAAAAAGCGGCACTCAGCGACTGGAAGCAGATGATTGATGTCAACATTGGCGGTGTCTTGAACACGTTGCATGCGTGCTTACCAAGCTTAATAGAGAACAAGGGACATGTCATCCAAATAGGTTCCATTGCAGCGCGCAATGTATTCCCGAACAGCGGAGTTTATTGTGCAACGAAACATGCTGTCTTGGCCTTGAGTGAATCCCTCAGGCTCGAATTCAGGGAAGATTTGGCGGTGACGACGATCAACCCCGGCGCCGTGAACACGTCTTTCATCGATCAGACAAAGGATGATGAATTGAGGGAAAATTACCGGCCGCAATTTGAAGACGGGATGCAACCTGAGTTCATCGCCGATGCCATTGCATTTGCAATTGAATCAGGTGGACGAGGCGTCTTCAGCGAAATGACAATGCGGCCTGATCGGCGATGAGGTTAGCGTTCCTTTCCAGTTCCTCAGGTTGGGGCGGCTTGGAGCGAAACCTCCTGCGTTATGCGACCTGGATGAAAGACGCCGGGCATGATGTCGAGATCAGTGCCGTACCGGGCAGCCCTTTGGCCGAAGCCGTTGTCGCGTCTGATTTACCATTGCGCCTCATTCAGCGACAGCGTCGATACGCTCCGATCAGAGCAGGACGCAGATTGAAGCATCATCTGATCGCCCACCGGTTTGAGGCACTGTGGATCCGAGATCCGCGCGACTTACCGCTGGCTGCGCTTGCAACCCGAAACACCTATTGCGATTTGATCTTTCAACAGGGAATGCAAATCCCGCACCCGAAAAAAGCACCATGGCATCGGAATCGCTTTGCGGCAATCGACCATTGGGTTTCACCTCTTGAATGTCTCCGTCGGGAAGCACTGGCAAACACACCGTTGGTTTCCATCCAAATGAAAGTGATTTCACTTGCGCTCGAGGATCGATGGTTCACGGAAGTGAAAAATCAAGAACAGGCCCGAAAGAAATGGAAATTGCCCCAAGATGTTCCGATCGTTGGCCTCTTTGGCCGCATCGACGCGCTCAAAGGTCATGACGATCTTCTTCGCGCTTTGGCCGAACCCGCTGCCGAAAATTGGCATGCACTGATCATTGGAGAAAACACACGAAATACAAACGAAGGCGACCAGCTTCACACGCTCAAAAAACTTTCGGAGAGTCTAGGTATTTCAGATCGAATTCACTGGCATCCTCCAACTGAAGCCCTTCAATTGGCGTACGATTGTTGCGATGCCTATGCCATGTGTAGCAATTCTGAGACGTTCGGAATGGTTACCATTGAAGCCATGGCTCGACGTATTCCTGTGGTTGGAACGAACGCTGGTGGAACACCGGAATTACTCGGCAATGGCACCAAAGGCAAGCTTTACACAGCTGGCGATCACAAGGAATTAGCTCGTTCCCTGGCGGACCCAACACCGTGGCCGATGCCAACGCCCCACCAACTCAAACAATATGGCCGATCGAAAGCCATTCAACAATGGCAAGACCTGTTGGTGCATTCTCGACGATCTGCTTTGTAATTTTACCGTGCAATGGCATTGATTCAAGAAGAAATTAAAAAACGCAGAACGTTTGCCATCATCAGTCACCCTGATGCTGGAAAAACGACGCTCACCGAAAAATTCCTACTCTTCGGAGGGGCGATTCAAACTGCCGGTGCGGTCAAAAACAACAAAATCACCAAAACCGCGGCTTCCGACTTTATGGAAATCGAGCGTCAAAGGGGAATTTCCGTCGCCACATCGGTGATGGCATTTCACTACAAAAATCGCTTGATCAATCTTCTTGACACACCCGGTCACCGGGACTTTGCAGAGGACACTTACCGTACGTTGACCGCTGTAGACAGCGTTATCCTTGTGATTGATTGCGTCAAAGGTGTCGAAGCACAGACCGAACGCTTGATGGAAGTGTGTCGCATGCGAAAGACCCCTGTGATCATTTTCGTGAACAAGATGGACTTGGAAGGACAAGATGCGTTCGACTTGTTGGACGAACTGGAAGAGAAGTTGCAAATTCAAGTGCGCCCGCTCAGCTGGCCCATCAGCGGAGGACATTCGTTTCAAGGTGTTTACAGCCTGTACGAGAAGCAATTACGTCTCTTCAACCCCGACAAAACCAAGATTTCGAAAGATGTTGTTTCCGTTGAAGACATCCAATCGCCTGATTTGGACGAATGGGTCACAGAAGAGCATGCGGCTCAACTCCGAGATGATGTTGATTTAATTGAAGGGGTTTATGAAGATTGGGACTCCCAACCCTACCTCGATGGTGATTTGGCACCCGTCTTCTTTGGCAGTGCAGTCAACAATTTTGGCATCCAAGAAATGCTTGACACCTTCATTGACATCGCTCCTGACCCACGACCCCGCGAGACGGATGTGCGACAAGTAGAGCCTGAAGAACCAAAATTCACTGGTTTCATTTTTAAGATTCACGCGAACATAGACCCTCGGCATCGCGACCGTATCGCATTTATGCGGGTTTGCAGCGGCACGTTCAGGCGCAACACTTTTTTCAACCACACGAGGCTAGAGAAGAAACTGAAATTTGCGAATCCCGCCACTTTCCTGGCTCAGGATAAGAGCGTTGTCGATGAGGCCTGGCCCGGGGATGTTGTGGGGCTTTATGACACCGGAAGTTTCAAGATTGGTGACACCTTGACAGAAGGAGAAACCCTCCAATTCCGAGGAATCCCCAGTTTTTCGCCTGAAATATTCAAAGAATTGGTGAATAAAGATCCCATGAAGAGCAAGCAACTCGAAAAAGGAATCCAGCAACTCACCGATGAGGGAGTTGCTCAATTATTCATCCGGGAATTGGGCAATAGAAAGATTGTAGGTACCGTTGGGGAGTTACAATTTGAAGTGATTCAATATCGACTTGAACATGAGTATGGCGCGAAGTGTGAGTTTCAATCCAAACCCTACTACAAAGCCTGCTGGATTGTAAGTGAAAATGAAGAAAAACTCGAGGAGTTCAAGCGCATCAAGGGCACCGAGATGGTCTATGATAAGGACAAAAACGATGTATATCTGGCTCCCTCAAAATTCCTTTTGGACATGGAAATTGGAAATTATCCCGAGCTTCAATTCCACTTTACTTCAGAATTCAAAACAGCTCAATCGAATTAACGCCTGAAGGCCCAAGTCCATCAGTAATTTACGTACTTTCGAATCCATGCCAATTCTCCAGAAATCCACCGCACTGTTTCTCTTGGCTTTGTTGCTCTCAGCGTTGGGACACTCGCAATCTACACCTTCGGATACCACGGCAACTCCGAGCGCAAATGTTGTGCAAATCAGTGGCATGGTCGTAACTGGAGACTCGCTGTCGCCCCTTCCCTTTGCGACAGTTTTTCGGAAACGAGATCTGCGCGGAACAATGACCGACGCAAACGGCTTTTTCAGCATTCCTGCTTTGGAAAACGATACAATCACCGTATCCTCTGTCGGATACATCACGCAGGAGTTCTTTGTCCCTAATGACCTGGAATTACCTCGAATGAATGTTGTCCAACCCCTTGGAAGAGATACGATTGCAATCGATCAGGCATACATTTACCCTTGGCCGACAAAAGAGCGTTTTCGAGAAGATTTCTTGGAACTTCAACTCTCCCCTGATGCCTTCACCATTGGACAGCAGCGTCTCGACGCGGCAGACATCTATGATCGACTGATGGAAGTTGGACGGGACGGCAGCGAAGTTTACAATTACAGCGTGCAGCAACAAGCGCAGCAAAACTATTACAAAGGCCAGCTTCCTCCGATCAGCCTCTTCAACCCTGTAGCCTGGGCCAAATTTGTGGAAGCCATCCGCAACGGTTCTCTGAAGCGATGATGCGCCGGTCCCTTCGCCTCCTTTCCCTGCTGTTTCTTTGCTCTCAAGCCATCATTTCAATCGGTCAAACAGAGAGCGACCCTTACTTCTCCCTAACCGGAATTGTCAAGGACAAGTCGGGTGAACCGCTACCTGGGGCTACTGTCATTCCGCTTGAACAAAAATCTGCGAGTGTGGTCACAGCGGTTGACGGCACCTTCAAATTGCAGCTGCGTCCCAATCGCACCTGGACGATTCGATTTGGCTTTGTTGGATTTCAATCTCAAGAAGTATCGGTCTTCCTGCAGGAGTCAGAGTCAACTGTTGTCAACGTGACACTCATCCCGGGTGTTGCCCTACAGACATCAGAAGTGATCGCAGATGGGGAGCGAACCGGTCCGATACAACGGATTGACCCCAAAGTTGCTGCCCGAATTCCTTCACCACGTGGAACCATAGAAGATTTGCTCATTCAGGCTCCGGTCAACTTCACCAGTGAATTGTCGAGTGGATACAACGTCCGTGGAGGCAGCTTTGATGAGAACCTCGTCTATGTCAATGATGTCGAGGTTTACCGTCCTTTTTTGGTGCGAGCGGGCCAACAAGAAGGCCTCTCCTTCCCGAACCCCGACATGGTGGAGTCCATCGAATTTTCGGCAGGTGGATTTGAAGCTAAATACGGCGATAAAATGAGCTCGGTGTTGGACATCCAGTACCGCAAACCTCGAAAGGCCGCTACGCGATTTACAGCGAGTATGCTCGGAGCCCAGGGTCAACAAGATCTCGTAAGCCAGAAAGGACCTGCTGGCCATCGCCTCTGGACCGCCAACACTGGAGTGAGGTATCGGGACAATTCATATGTTCTCGGATCCTTGGACGAAGGTGGCGAATACCAACCACGGTATTTGGACGTGCAATCTTTCATCACCATTGACCCGGACGGATATGGGCCATGGGAAATCGAATTGTTGGGGATTTACGGACAAAACGACTACCGCTTCATTCCCGAAGAAAGGCAGTCCGACGTCGGAAACATCAATGAGGCCCTGAGACTCAAGATCTACTTCGATGGACAGGAAAAAACTTCCTATCGGACTGGATTTGGAGCACTTGCCCTCAACCATACCAGTGAAAGCCACCGCGTACGGTGGATCACCTCCGCTTTCCAAACAGCAGAATCTGAGACCTTTGATATCCTCGGCGCATACTTTCTCGACGAACTGGACCGGGATTTGGGATCGGATGAATTGGGCGAAGAATCCGTCAATCGAGGTGTAGGAGTCTTCCTGAACCACGCTCGAAATCGACTTTACGCCAATGTCATCAGCAGTGCCCTGAAAGGTTCGAGCTCATTCGGAAGCGGCAGCGGATTGATTGAATGGGGAGTCAAATGGCAACGCGAACAAATTGAAGACTATCTCTCTGAATGGTCACTCACCGATTCGGCGGGATATATTTCACCCCATCCGCAGGATAGCATTGGCTACATTGATGAAGGGCCTCAGCAGACGATTGAGCTGGAGGATGTCATTCGCGCCACGAATGATGTCACCGCCCAGCGTGGTCAGGCTTACGTCCAAGGCAGCTGGGCTTGGGAAGATCGATTCAAAGGACTCTGGGAGGTCAACGCTGGCGTTCGAGGGCATCACTGGGGGTTCATCAATGAACGCAACAATGAATCCGGTGGGCCACTCCTTGTCGGAGGACCGCGTGGCCACATCAGTTATCGTCCTCTGGAAGCCGAGGGTCAACCCTCTACAGTCTGGAATTTTGCGGCTGGCGTATACTGGCAACCTCCCTTCTATCGTGAGATGCGTCGCATCGATGGTACGCTCAATGCTGACATTCGACCTCAAAAAGCCACGCACTTTGTACTCGGAATGGACCGCATCTTCAAGCTCTACAACCGTCCATTCAAAATGGTCGGCGAAGTCTATTACAAAGGAATGGACGCCTTGATTCCCTATGAAATCGAAAACGTTCGACAACGGTACTATGCCACGAACAACAGCTCAGGATATGCAACGGGCGCAGACTTCATGCTCAATGGTGAGTTCATCGACGGTGTGCAAAGCTGGTTTCGCATGTCGGTGATGAAGACGGAAGAAGATCTGAATGATGACGACTATTGGCAATATTACAACAGTGCTGGCACGCCAATCATTGCGGGCTACACCCTGGACAATGTGCCTGTTGACAGTGCTTTGATCTCTCCAGGATTCATTCCCCGTCAAACAGATCAGCGGTTCAACATGAGCCTTCTATTTCAAGATGAAATGCCCGGCAACGAAGCCTACAAAGTACTCATTAGCCTGTACTTTGGAACCGGCTTACCCTTCGGCCCGCCATCATTTGAACGGTACAAGGACATCTTGCGAACGCCCACGTATCGACGCGTTGACATTGGCTTTTCACGTGAATTGTTTACCGGTGCAAGCCGAGTTAAAGAGAAAGATGATTTAAGCGGCTTCGTATCGATTGAAGTGTTCAACATTTTGGGCATCCGAAATACCATCAATCACACATGGATTGAAGACGTCAATGGCCGATTGTACGCCATTCCTAATTATTTGACGAACCGACGGCTCAACCTGAAGGTAGGAATCGCATTCTAATGGACATGCAAGATTCTACCCCCCACTCATCCTTTTCCCGCATGAGCAAGGCAATCGTGGTGATCATCATTGCGGCTTGGTCAATTGACCTTTCCGCTCAGACCTATTTCTTAAACGGGACAGCAACAGCAAGTGAAGGCGATTGCTATCAACTCACGACCACACAGGGCAACCAGAACGGTACTGTCTGGTATGGGGAGCAAATCGATCTGAATTTTCCCTTCGAGCTCACCTTCAGCATGAACTTCGGAACCATCGATGCAACAGGTGCCGACGGAATGGTTTTCGTTCTTCAAGACGTTGGAATCAATGCTTTGGGAGAAACAGGAGGCGCTCTAGGATTTAGTGGATTCAACCCCAGTTTTGGCATTGAGTTCGACACATGGCAAAATGGTCAGTACGGCGACCTCATCACCGATCACATTGGCTTTGTTTCGGACGGTTCTGTCGATCATGCTCCACCGACCGGTTTGGCTGGCCCTGTGGATGCTAACATCGATGGTTTGAACATCGAAGACGGCGAGGATCATCCCGTTCGCATCACATGGGATCCCAACACTAGCATTGTAGCTGTCTATTTTGATTGTGATTTTCGACTTGCACAAGAAGTGAATTTAATTGACGACATCTTCGACGGACAAAACACTGTTTATTGGGGGTTCACAGGAAGTACAGGCGGGTCTTTCAATGCCCAAACCGTCTGCCTGGCCCCGAATATTATAGCAACGGAACCGTTGGTCGCTGTCTGTCCCGGAAACAGCATAGAGCTCAACGTATCAGGAGCACCCAATGCCACCTATACCTGGGAGCCTGAAGACTTCCTCGAAAACCCCAATGCTGCCACCACACTCTGTACGCCGGACTCCACGATGACGTATGTAGTGAGCTACGAAGGTTTCTGCAACGCCACAGTATCGGATACCATCGAGGTAATTGTAGCTCAACTAGAAGCAGAATTCACCACCGATCCAAGCAATGTCCTGACCTGTGCGACTCCTGTCATCAGCTTGCAGGCCAATTCAAACTTTCCCTCCGGA
>CBFIEJ010000026.1:0-29513 GCA_965661575.1 uncultured Flavobacteriales bacterium
AAGAAGATGGTGAGCACGCGGTAAAAAACGTAAAACGCCAATGGAGCACCCGTGAAGACGACCGCCGCGACAGCGAACAATTCCCTGACGACAAAATCCACCGGGTGATGACGCGTACCCGTGGTTACGTCCACGTGCGTGTCGCTGTGATGAACCATATGCAAACGCCACAGAAATGGCACATTATGAAGGCACCAGTGGACACAATATTGGGCGATGAAATCAAACACCACAATCGCCAGTAACAGTTCCAAACCCGTGGACCAATCCACCCAATGCAGCAACCCCCACTGAGCATTGGCTCCCCAATGGAACACAGCGACGGTCAGCACCCCAAAAGCCGAATTGATCGCCATTGTGGTGGCAAGAAAAATCAAATTGGTGCGGGTGTGAGGCCATTTCCTGTAGCCACCGTTGAAGAACGGACGCAAGCCTTCAAGGACCAGATTCAGTGACATGCACCCGATGATCCAGAGCAGTTTCTGCCAAGATGCCATTGATTCGAAAAAGGCTAAAAATGAGTTCATTAAGCAGTCGCTTTCCCTCAAAATTAGGGATGATTCATCTGCTTCAAACGTTAACATGTTGGAAATTATGTTTATCTTCTCACAATGAAATTCTTTTTTCCGCTCCTTCTGGTGTTTGCTGGACTCATCCCTTCCAATCTCCGCGGCCAAACTCCCTGTGAGTGGTTCGACCACGATGGAGATGCTTTCATAGGCGCCAACACTTGGTTGTATGCTTTGGGTCAGTACGATACCGCCGGTGAGATGGATGTCGATAGCTCAGGTTGGGTCGATGTGCGTGATTTGCTCGAGTTCATACCTTTTTCTGGGCTCGGTTGTTGGGAAGCTGCTGATTGGTACGAAACCACCAATGGCCACATCGAAGGATTGGTCCTGACCGAATGGGTGGTGCACGAAACAGAGCTGTCAGGCTTTGGAAATCTTCCAGCTGGCTCCATTACCTACCGACTATACGCAGAGTTAGCGCATGAAGACGACCAAATTTTGGCCGTATTTGGTGACAATGACAACCCTTTGAACATTTCTTCAGACGGAAGCTTCTACGGATTTGGAGGTGATTTTGGAACGGTGGTGGTCGACAACTTCAATCCTGCATTTGTTCCAGCATTCCCAGCGTATGCCTTCTCCACTATGCTCAGTTGTGGAGACATCCCCGGGGAGTATTCCGCCAATACATTCACTGGCCATGTATCCCATTGGCTAGCCCCACTGAATGAACTTGATTCGGAAGGCGACATCGTTCTTGCTGACAGTACAGGTGGTGCATGGTACAATGGAGGTAGTCAAATTCCGCAACAATCAGACGGCTTGGTCTTCTTAGGGCAATTCACCATTGTTGATGGATCAGTTCTAGAGGGTACGCTCAATATATTGGCCCAGACTGCAATGGAAGACGGCGAAGGAGTTGAAACTGGGGTGGGGATGACCTTCTCGAGTGACAACCTCGACGTTTTGGGTTGCACCGATCCCGAGGCAAGTAACTTCAACTCCCTGGCCACGTACATGTATGGCACGTGCGCTTACGCGGGTGATTACGACGAAGATGGTCTCATCACCGTATCTGACCTCCTTCAATTGCTAAGCTTTTTCGGATGCGAAGCTTGCCCAGACCAAGACCTCACAGAAGATGGCAATGTGACGGTTCAGGACATCCTTGTCTGGTTAGGACTCTTTGGTTAAACCCATTCAGTTGATCAGAATATTCACCGCGGAAGCTCAGGCCTCCAAGGTCCAAAAATCGGCTACGATATCCCCTTCGCCGATGGCTTCGATGTTGCTGCACGCTTCCACCATGCGCTTTCGATTGGCGAGCAATTCGTCGGCCCCTTCCAATGAAGCCGATTGCATGGCCTCTCGGCTAGGCCACAAAGCGTGTGCCCAATACGTGCCGCTTCCGCTCTTGTACAAACGCGATCCGCCACTTCCACATTGCTCCTTGATGGCCAACGTCACATCCTCCCATGCGGATTCAAATTCAGCAGCCTGATCGGGCAGTACTTCAAAAACGTACAATACAGCGTGTTGATGCAATGGCATGGTGGGCACTTTTTGGTCAGATTTACAGAACAGACAGGCGACGCAAGCGAGGGCAAAAATAAGGTCTTTTCGACACCACGCCCTCCAAGGTTTCGATCATTATATTTGAAGACATGGCACTCACTCCTACCACTTCGATTCCGCTCGGATTCCCCGCTCCCGAATTCCGTTTACCTGATGCCATTTCGGGCGAGATGATGCATTCCGAAGCCCTATTTTCAGGCGGCCCGACGCTGGTTGTTTTCATGTGCAACCATTGTCCGTTTGTGATTCATCTGCTGAAGGCATTGGTCGATGTCGCCAACGAGTATCAGGCAAAAGGAGTCAATTTCGTGGCGATTTCGAGCAACAATGTCGCAACGCATCCCCAAGATGGATTCCCTGAAATGGGCCAGTTAGCTCAGGAGTACAGCATGCCTTTTCCGTACCTCTACGACGAATCCCAGGAAGTCGCCCGTGCTTATGATGCGGCTTGCACGCCTGACTTCAGTCTTTTTGACACCCACAATCAATGCGTGTACCGCGGGCAGTTCGATGGTTCTCGACCAGGCAACAACACTCCAATCACCGGTGCAGATTTGCGTCAAGCTCTGGACTTGTTGCTTTCTGGCAACAAAGTGCCCACAGAAGGACAGGTGCCGTCAGTTGGATGCAACGTCAAATGGAAATGACTTTGAGTTTTTATAGTTTTAGCCTGTCATCCGTAGGGTGCATCAACGAATCCACGTCAAGCCCATGAAATCGAATGCCCTTTGTTTCTTTCAAGTTGCGGCCATCACATTCGCTGCTTTGAATGGCATTCAGTCCAGTTCAGCGCAGATGCCCATCGATGCCAACGGACTTGTAGATGCCTACGAACGCGGCGAAGGCGTTGTGTTTCACAACCGTGCCACGGGCTATTCTTTGCAGTTTCGTGGGCTGGCACAGTTCACCTCCGAAACCCGACATTTTTCGGAAACCGACGAGTGGACCACCCGTTTCAGGGCACGGCGCATTCGCATGCGGTGGGCTGGCGCGTCAAGCGCTCAAAAGTTTCGTTACCGGGTGCAGTACGAATTATCAAATCCAGATGGCGATGGCGACGATGTGTCTGGCATGCTCATGGATGCCTGGTGCGCGTATCAACCCAACAACCGATTTCGAATCACGTTCGGACAACGCTCAGCCATCAGCGACAACCTCGAGTTGCGCATGGGTTCCAACACCCTGCAATTTGTGGAACGCAGCCGTTTGACGTCCGCTTTTGGAACCATCCGAGAATTTGGCGCATTCGCCGAAGGTCGTCTGCGAGCTGGAGCCAATGGGTGGCTCAAACTGGCCGGATCAGTGGTGACTGGCGACGGCGCAGCAGAAAACATCCGAAACCACGGCGGGCTCAAATACGAAGGACGCGTGCTTTGGCTTCCATTGGGACTGTTTCGCTCGTTTGGCGAGTTCAGGCAAGTCGACCTCGTGCGTGAAGTGCAGCCCAAAATCATGCTTGGAGCGTACGGCAGTTTGAATCAAGGAATGAGCAGCCGGCGCGGACGTAGCAGTGGGGACATCCTCTACCTCGACGCCAACTTTGAAGAGGCCTTGCCCGACTATTGGAAAGCAGGTGCCGATTTGCTTTTCAAATTCAAGGGATTCACTTTGCTAGGTGAATACATCATGACGGATGCCAACGTCCCGGACCAAGACATCGTGCAACGTGTGCGCAACAACGGCACGTTGTCTACCACGTTCGAAGGCGGTGTTGATGCTTACGTGCGAGGGCGCATGATGCTGGGGACGGCTTTCAACGTCCAAGCGGGTTATTGCTTCACCAACCTCTGGTCGGTCGACGTGCGCTACACACGCCTGAATGCTGCTGAGAATTCATTCCTCAACAACCCGACTTTTTACGCGCGAAGCGCCTACCAGGACCTCGGGATCTCCAAGTATTTTGGGCGTGATTATGGAGCCAAACTGCAATTGGGCATCACACGCACCCAAGCCGATCCCGCAGCGATCACGACTGCAGGCAACGCATTTGGAGGCAGTGAATGGACGTTTCGTGTCTTGAGCCAATTTTCCATTTGACGGATTCATGCAGGTTCGACGCATTCTTCCTTCCATCCTCCTCTGCGGGTTTTTGATCTCGGCTTCATTTGCTACAGGCCAAGATCCCAAGGCCATTCGCGAAGTGTTTTTTCCGGCGCCTGATACCGCTTTTACAACTCCAGCATTTGCTACCAAGCGAGACTTCACCGACAGCGAACGACTCCTTGATTTTTTGAACCGAGAAGCCTCAGAAGCACAAGGTTGGCAAAGAGACACCATCGGATACTCTGCGAAAGGAATTCCGATTGTCGCCATTGAACGCGGCGGTGAGGCGTCAGACCGCCCCATTCGCGTCATGTTCATTGGAGGCATTCATGGAGACGAACCGGCAGGCATCGAAGGTCTCTTGGCGTTGAGCCAACACCTCGGAAAAGACGGTGATTGGAACTCCTTACTGAACAACACAAAACTGCGAATTGTGCCCATGGTCAATCCCGATGGAGTCAATCGGCTGGACCGTTATGCAGCCAACGGACGCGACCTCAACCGCGATCAATCCAAGCTTGAAAACACCGAAATGATCGCCTTGAAAAAGGACTTCATTGCTTTTGATGCCGACGTGGTGGTGGATTTCCACCAATACCGACCCTACCGTGCAGATTATGTGGACATGGGAGATTTTGGCGTGACCTCACCCTTTGACGTGATGTTCATGTACACGGGAAACCTCAACGTACCAGAAGCCATTCGGAACGCCAGCGAATCCCTGTTGATTGATCCTGCTCGTGCCGTCATGGAACGAACTGGTCGCCGCTACGCCAATTATTTTCGCCCAACCGTGATCCGTGGAAAACGTGAATTCAGGACGGGCGCCGCAAGTCCTCGTTCTTCTGTGACATCATTTGGGTTGTCCTCCAGCCTCGCCGCATTGATGGAAATTCGCGGAGTTGGCCTGGGTCGAAAAGGATTTGAACGACGGGTCCAAACAGCACTGCTCCTCGCCAAAAGCTTCCTAGAATCGAGCGCCAAATTTCCAGAAGAAATTCAACGCGCACGCCAAACCGGTCAGTCGGACACCTCTCCCGTGGTGATTCAATCCCAACGAAAAAAGACCGTGACCGAGGTCACGTTGCTCGATTTGAACCGCAAAGCCCTGCGCACCTTTGAAGAAGACGTTTCCGACAGCAACAACCAGACGGCAACAGCAACCCGAGCATTTCCCGGAGGCTATGTGCTGCTCGCTTCTGAGACCCGAGCATCCGAAGTACTCCGAACGCTGGGACTGGAATTGACCGAACTGAAAGCGCCTAAGGCGGCTCACGTCCAGCGTTACAATTTGGTGTCTGACCGACTGGCTCCGAAGCCATTTGAAGGGTTTTTCGAACGCATCGTTCAGGCCGAAACAGAGGATACATTGATCACGATTCCTTCTGGTTCGTGGTGGATTCCTGCCAACCAACCTCGATTTCACCTCACCAAAGAACTATTGGAACCGGAGGGTAGCAATGGGTTTGTGCGCTATCGCGTCATCGATCCCAAAGCCAACGAAGCCTTCCCCGTTTACCGCATTTTACCCAAAGACATCATCTCACCATGAACCGCATTCAATTTCCCCTTGCTGTTTGTCTGCTGATCCTATTTCAATGCCTGGGCGCTGATCCAGTGGCCGCCCAAGAGGAAGATTTCACGGGCGGCGAAGCGGACTTCTCGGCCACCTTCCGCAAGGGACAAGGTTTGGAAGTCGGATTTCCAAGCTCTGGCTATGTGTTTGGCTTCGCTGGGTTGGCGCAGCCTGGCATGAACCTGAGCCAAACCGATGCTGAAACATCCCCCGCTCTGGGCACCTACACGCGCCGAGCCTACCTCACGTTCAAAGCAAGTGACATGGAACGTGGCATCGATGTGCTGGTTCGCGCCAATTACATCGCTTCCACTCCTCTGCTGGATGCCTACATCAATTATACTGTCAATGATTGGCTTTCCATTCGCACCGGACAATTTCAAAATCCGTCCAACAACCGAGAGATGCAATTTTACGAGGGTCACTTGGCCATGCCGGAACGATCTCTGATGAGCCGCACCTTTGTGGACACCGGTCGGGAGTTTGGATTGTCCCTTGCTGCAACATTTGGAAACACCGAATCCATGATGATCAAGCCCGTGATCGCCGTCACTTCCGGTGACGGGATCAACAGCTTTGGAGCACTTTCAAATGACACGGACAAGGGCGGGCTGAAAATCGGTGGTCGTCTGGATGTGTATCCGTTTGGTGATTTTGACGCCACCAGCGCTTCCGATTTTGAACGCAATGAAACACCCAAGGCGGTCATTGGATGGGCCACGAATTACAACATGGGCGCCAGTGGTCCCGTGGGTGAAAGCCATGGAGAGTGGTTGATTTTTGATGCCAACGGTGCAGAGCAATTGCCGCATTATTTGAAGAATCACATCGACCTTTTGGCCAAATGGAAAGGAGCTTCGTTGCTCGCGGAATTCACGAATGCAGCCGCCTACCAACTCGACGGTGCGTATACCAGCGCTTCACTGGGAACCCTGCTGATGCCAACGGAAATCAGTCAATATCTCATGCTTGGAAACGCCTACAACATTCAAGGTGGCTACCTCTTGAAAAATGGCCTTCAACTTGACGCGCGTTTCGGTCAAACCTTTCCGGAATTTGATCAGAGCAGCTACCTCTTGGAAGTGATTGATGCCATTGGTGGTTGCCTCACTTGGCATGTTGCAGAACATGCTTTGAAATTGCAATTGGCTGCAGAATACCTGAATTATCAGAACCGACCCGATGCCAACGGTTGGACCGCAGCATTCCAAACACAGTTTTTGTTCTAAAGCGAATCGTTTCAGGCGAAATCAAGCGCGCGGAAAATTCCCTTGGGTGCGCAGGTCGCCGTCCCACATGAGAATTTCGCCACGAGAGACGACACCTGTCAAATTCCATTGATCGTCGAATAAGCAAGCGTCCGCATCCATTCCTTGTGCAATGTGTCCCTTGCGTTTCAACCCCATGGTGCGGGCTGGGCCTGAGGTAACAAGACCCAATGCAAGCTCTGCTGGAACATCCGTTTCCCGGAGCATTTGCTGAACATTCCAAAGGTTCAGGTCAATTGGGGCCTTTTTGAATCCGGTCAACTGACCTTCTGTGTCTAAGATCCCAATGCCCGCATTGCCATCGCTGCTCAATGTAAACTGACGCAAATCGGCCCCGTCAGCGTGCGCTTGTGCGAGGGCTTCCCATGGCGGAAGGAACTGGGTGCCTCCCGTGGAGAGGTCCACCATACCGCCCAATTTCACAAAGCGCTGCGCTTGCTCAAACAAATGAGCGGTTCGACCCACATGCGTCGGCGACAAGCGCTTGATGTCCACGTGGTATTTTTCGATCAATTCAAAGAGCATATCCATGCCTTCAGGAAGCGCACCGAGGTGAATGTGCAAAACACCTCCTTTGCTTGAAATCATGCCACCCACTTGAATTTCCCGCAACAATGCCAGCAACTGATTGGCGGTGGGATACGAAGAGCGCACGTCCGCGAGAGCGATTTTGCAACCCACCACACGATCGATGAACAACAAATCGTCGTGAACACTACTGGTGATGGTCTTGGGAGGAAACCCGAAATAGCTACTCAGCATCCAAGCGGACAAGCCTTCCGCTTCCAAGGCCGCGCATTTTGCGTACAGTGAATTCAAACTGCGTGCTGTTCCATCGGTGCCCAACAGTCCAACCACTGAGGTTGTGCCGCAGCGAATGAGATCGGTGACGTGCACCTCAGGAGTCATCGAACCATATCCATACTTGCCTCCGGCCCCTGTGATGTGAATGTGCTGATCTATGAATCCGGGGGTCATTGAAAGCCCCGTACAATCGATGACTTCCAAGTCCGAAAGACCACGAAGCTCAATGGGCGCAGCATCGGCGAGTGCAATCGCAGCAACGCGGCCATTGACCATCAACACATCACCCCGACCGAGATCGGCAGGTGCATGCACATGGACATTTTTGAATAGTTTCATAGCAAGGAATAGGATTCGGTTAAAAGCATCAAAACAAGAGCGACGGCCATGGGTAGCGCATTTCTGCGAGCGACGTCCAACGGATTCACCCCAGCAATGCCAGAAGTGGCGATAACCACACCCGAAATAGGTGATGCCGCGCGTCCCATGCTGGAAGCGAGCTGCATTGGCAAAAGCAATCGAATGCCCGGTATGCTCATCGATTCAGCCACTTTGGAAACCAATGGACCAAAGGCGAAGAAACTGGCATTGCCACTGCCCATTAAAATGGAGGCAAAAAAGATCAAGGCTACAAAGATGACGAGGATGCCCAACGCGCCCCAACCAAGGCCGTCAACCATGAGGAGCAATCCTTCAATGAGCCCCAGTTCTATCAAACCTTTCGCAAACAAATCGGCTGCAATGATGAGGGTCACCACTTGACTAAAAGCTCTTCCCATGCCCGCCCAACACGCTTTCAGTCCGTTTTCAATTTCCTGACCTTTTGCACCTGAGAACCAGTGCAAAATCATCGAAAAAGCCAATGAGATGAGCATCGCAGTGGAAGTATCTAAAACCACCGCATCCGGACCCGTCTGGAAAAATGAACTGAACGTCATCAGCAAGATGAGCGGAAGCACGGGCAAAAAAGCAAAGTAAAACGGTCGTTGTTGAGACGTCTCAGATTCCGGAACGGTGTTCGATTGAGCGGGTTCCATTCTTCGCAATTGAAAAAACACCACAGCCATGATCACCAAAGTGATGCCACCTGCAAGCGGAGCTTGATGACCCAAGAAATAAGTGACATTGCCCATTCCAAGCAAATCTGCTGCTCGCGCGGTATTGGCGCTAGCCGGCCCCATGTCAAAGCAAGTGCACAGCGTAATGATCGAAACGGAAGCCAGCGGAGAAATGCCAATGCGCAGCAAAATTGGATGCACCGAAGCAATCATCAAAAGCCCAAGGCCAGCTGCACTGGGCACGCACAAAGAAAGCAATTGTCCCAGCGGCAGCACCATCACAGCGGCAACGTGAGGGAAACCCCGGAGAAAATCAATGGGGCGCATGGCTGCTCTGACCATGGCCTTGGTGGCCCCCATGTGATCCATGTAGGCAACGAATCCCGCGATGATCATGATCATCGTGCCAATCCCACTCAGCTTGGATCGCATGGACCGAACGATAAGCTCAAACAAATCAAACCCTCGCCATCCCGTCGAATCAGAAAATTCAAGCGGATTGCCAAGCGCCCAAGAAGCCATGAGAAAAATCAAACCCGCAGCCAGCAGCATCAATTGTGGATGCCGGCCTTGGATCAATTTCCATCCCACAAAAGCGGTCACTGCCGCCGCGAAGATTAAACCCGCCGCCAACATCATTCAGGAATAACACCCAAAAGCACACCTCCCGCGCCTTGCACTTGATCGTAAATGGCTGCGGGTATGACGATGTCACTTGTGCCTGAATTTCCGTCAGGCCCTGGATTCTCCGACAAATCCACTTCCTCAATCAACGCCGTGTTTGCTGAAAGGTCAATCGAAGTGAAGGCGTGAGATCGCAAGTGCAAATGACGCAACTGAAGGTTGTTGGAAAGGTCGATATCGCTCAAGAGTGCGTTGGCCTGGGAGCTTCCGCGAAATCTGAGTTTCTTCAAGTTGGGACAACCGGTCACGTCCAAGGCCTCTACTTTGCAAAAATTCATACTCAACTCGACCAGTTCGGTGTTGGCATTCAAGTCCAAACTGACCAAATCATTGGAGGTTACAATCAAGGTGTCCAGTCCTGTGAAAAATTCAACACCACTGAGGTCTTGAATTTTCTGCGCCGCTGTCGCAACACCGGCAGCCTCCAGCGCAGAAACATTGCTACTCGTCTTGCTCAAGCTCAAGGCATTGACGCCCACTACCAAATCCGGATTGAGGTAAAAATTAATCTGTAATCCGCCCGTTTCGAGGGTATCTGTGCGTTGTTGTACCCCAGGGATGCCCCGATACACCATGTATTCCCCAAACGCCCGATCAGGAACTTGAAACGTGTATCCCTCGTTGGGATCAACGGGAACGGGCACATCTACGTCATCGGTTTTGGCGCAACCTGCGAGAAAAACCAAGCAGACCACTGCTGCTGACAGAAAACCAAAATATCGCTGCATTGGAGTCATATCAAGGGTAAAGTATTTGGGCACCTTCCGCTGCCATGGCCACTGGATTGTGTCCAATGCCCTCCGCCACAGCGAGGTTCCAATTCAGCAAGATACCATTGTCCTCGGAAATCTGCAGAGCGCGGGCATGGAAATATTGGCCGCGATCAAACCGATTGTCGCCCTGAACGTAGGCACCGGTCCAGCCTGTTTCCATGAAGTTGGTGTCTTCGCTCCCCAAGTGAATCAAAAGATTCTGGCTCATGGAAATACCCAAATCAGATTCATTGATGGGCGATTCTGCCAATCCATACGGAAAACTCGAGGCATCTTCCGGCAACGTATACCAACCTGCATTGGCCGCAATTGCGCGATTCAATCGCAGATCACTGCCAAACAAAACGAACCGGTGCAAAAATTGTGCGCCTCCCGAATGACCCCATGCATCATAACTCACTTTTTCTGCGCCCAACTTTTCCTGGACCTCGTCAAACAGGGGCTCCATCAGACTGAACAGCCACTCTTCGTCGGATCGAATTTGGTCACCAACCATCAAATTGCCTTGCTGGTACCCCACGCTACCCGGGTATTCTGCCTCCGTGAACTCCGGTACGAAAACCATCATTTGGTGCATTGCGGCCAGTTCCGCCCAGTCGCTGGCATAGGAAGCTGCGTTTCTTTCGGCGCCATGCAACACAAAAAGCACGGGCATCTTGCTGATGTCGCCCAACGCCGGAATCCGGTAATGAACCGTGATATTCTCTGCTGTCGCTCCCTCAGGCGTCAAAAATTCAAAGGTCCCTCCTCCCCGCTGAAGTGCAAATCCCACTGGATTTTCCACTTCATTTTCAGCCACTCTACAACCGTTCAAACACAGGAGGAGTGCTCCAAAAACCACTCCATACAAAGCCTTTAAATCGCGTTGATTCATGTTCAAAATTACATTCAAATTTTCAATACGAATCACTGGCATATGCAGTGACAAGGATTGTTTCACCCTTCACCCTAAGGCCGTAAAATTGCCAATTGAACGAAAAATATCCTATATTCGTCTGAACCAAATTCCGAAGAATCATGAACTCTTTGCGCCACACAAGCAATGCCTTGCGCTGCCTCGCTTTCACTTTCGCTTCTGCAAGCTTGTCTCTCACAGTGTCAGGACAAAACGACTTGATGCTCCAAGGCATCATTGATTTCACTGTCCCAAGTGGCGGTTCAGACGGAAAGGCGATTCACTTGGTTGCAAGCAACGACATCGCTGATTTGAGTGTTTATGGCATCGGCGTCGCAAACAATGGAGGCGGCACTGACGGTCAAGAATACACGTTCCCTGCAATGGCCGTTGCAGCAGGTGACGACATTTTTGTCGCACGAAGCCTCGATGCCATGTCGAGCTATTTTCTCGCCGATTGCTTTGCATCCTTCGAACATGCGCTTGACGCCAATTCGAGCATCAGCCAAAATGGCGACGATGCCATTGAACTTTTCTTCAATGATGCTGTGATCGAAACGTTTGGAGACATCGATACAGACGGAACGGGTGAGGAATGGGACTACGTGGATTCGTGGGCGTACAAGGTGGAAGGTGCTTGGACTTACGGAGGCACCAATTGCACTGACGGAACCACCAATACATTCGAATCTAACTGTCCTTATCCCTTGTGTGAAATCCCTGCAGACATTCCAGGTTGCATGGACGAGACTGCCTTCAACTATAACTCAAATGCGACTGTAGACGATGGATCATGTGAAGCGGTGCTCACCGGATGCATGGATTTTGACGCTGACAATTACAACGAGGACGCCAACACCGCATGCGCAGAATGCTGCGAATTCTTGGGCTGTACCGATGAGACTGCATTGAATTACGATGACGGAGCCAACAGCGATGACGCTTCCTGCATTTTTGATGCGAGTGAACTCTCAAATGCGCTGATGCTGCAAGGCATCATCGACTTTACGGTTCCCAGTGGGGGATCTGACGGAAAGGCACTGCACTTCGTTGCTTCCAATGACATCGCAGATTTGAGCATCTTCGGAGTCGGAGTCGCCAACAATGGCGGTGGAACAGATGGAGAAGAATACAGCTTCCCAGAAATGGCTGTGAGTGCTGGTGACGATATTTTGCTGGCCCGAACGCCTGAAGTGATGGAGAGCTATTTGGCGACCTCCTGCTTCGGTTCATTCGAACACGTACTGACCGCAAATGCAGACATCAGCCAAAATGGAGATGATGCGATTGAGCTTTTCGAGATTGGAATTGTGATTGAGACGTTCGGAGACGCTGACGTTGACGGCTCAGGTGAGGCCTGGGAATACCTGGATTCGTGGGCCTATAAAGTGGGCGGGATCTGGACCTATGGTGGAGTCAATTGCACAGATGGCACTGAAACCATTGCTGATGCCTCTTGTGTTTATCCAATTTGCGGAGGATGCACAGATCCATTCTATCAGAATTATGACTCCATGGCTTCTGCCGATGATGGCTCATGTGCTGGTTTGGTTGTTTTTGGCTGCACGTACGAAGCGGCGACCAATTACAATGCAATGGCCACACATGACGATGGATCTTGTGAGATTGAGACTGGAGCGGCTTGTTTGGGAGACCTCGATGACGATGGACTCATCGCCACTCCTGATTTGCTCACGTTCTTATCCGTGTTCGGTTTATCCTGTGATTGATTCTGGTTCGGAAATTTGAATCGACCTGTGTAAATTGCTAGCTCAACCACCTTGCTAGCAACCATGTCATCTCATCAAATTTCAGGAGCACTTGCGCTGTTATTATGTGCAAGCTTTTTTCCACTTTCTGCCGCAGCTGAATTGGATTCACTCATTCTGCAAGGGGTCTTGGACCTCGACGTGCCCTCGGGTGGGTCGGATGGAAAAGCACTGCACTTTTTAGCAGTTGAAGATGTCGATGACCTCAGTGTCTATGGAATAGGAACAGCCAATAACGGCGGAGGAACCGACGGACAAGAATACGCGTTCCCGGCTGAACCTCTCGACGAGGGACAGCACCTCCTTCTTGCGCGGTCCACGGCAGCAATGAGCTCTTACTTTGGAGCATGCATCGCCGAATTTGACGTGGTCATGGAAGCTTCCACTGCTGTGAATCAAAATGGCGATGACGCAATTGAATTGTATCTCAATGAAGCAGTCATCGAAACCTACGGTGATGCCGATGTCGACGGCTCAGGTGAGAGCTGGGAATATTCTGACAGTTGGGCATTCAAATCCGAAGATGGCAATTGGGCAGTCGGCGGAGTAGGCTGCTCGAGTGGCGCGAGCACTGAAGACTCTGCATGTCCTTATCCACTCTGCACTGAATCTGAGGGGATTCCAGGATGTATGGCTGAAACTGCTTGTAACTACGATGCGGAAGCAACCGTGGACGATCTGACGTGTGTTTACCCCGGAGATGCCTGTGACGATGGCGATGCGTTGACGGTTTTTGACACACTCACTGAAGCTTGCGATTGCGAGGGGACCGCTTTTGAGCCATCCAACCAATTGATCTTGACGGGCATTATTCATGCTGGCTCAGCTCCGAAAGCACTGGAGCTTTATGTCCTGGATGATCTCGAAACGCTCGGTCAATACGGCTTGGGTACCGCTCAAAATGGAGGCGGTACAGATGGTGTCGAATGGACATTTCCAGACGAAGGAGCCGAGGCGGGTTCATTCATCTACGTGACCAACGATGCGGAAGCCTTCGCTGCATATTTCGGCTTCGCCCCAACTTTTGGTGAGGCGGGAGCGGTTTGCAATTTCAACGGGAATGACGCCATAGAACTTTTTGAAGCCGGCATTCCGGTCGACACTTATGGTGAAATCGACGTAGACGGCTTGGGAGCAAGTTGGGAATACACGGATGCTTGGGCATACCGGGTCAATGGCACGGGACCGGATGGCAATGCATTCGTACAGGCCAATTGGAACGTGAGTGCCTTGGGTGTCACGGACGGACCTCTCACCAATGAGTTCTCCAATGAGCCATTTCCAACGGGTACGTACAACAACACGCCGGATGGTGTAAATGAATGGATTGCCGATGGAATCGAAATGCACATCTTCCCCAACCCCAGTGCGGACGGCACTGTGCGCGTGCAATCGACTTCAACCATTGAAACATTGACCATCCACAGTCTCAGTGGGCAGTTGATTCATAGCTCACCTGTGACTGGCCACACAGCGTTCTTCAATGCGACCCAACTTGCCCGAGGAATTTATACCGTTCAAGCAATCAGCCCAGACGGCAACCGGCAGGTCAGCCTATTTATCAAATCCAATCACTGATGATAAAGCATCCCCTCTACCTGTCCTTACTCCTTGCCTTTTTCCTCTTCGCTTCATGTGACGATGGAAAAGATTTCTCCGAGAAATTCAAAACGGGTTGGATGTCCAGCTGCAAAAAACAAGCGGGCGTTAACATGGACAAGGACATTGCCGAGAAGTATTGCCAATGCTCTTTGGACATACTTATGGAACGTTATGAGAATGACGAGAAAGCGGGTGAGGCCATTGCATCCATGCCGGTGAACCGGGTGCAGCAAATCTTGGTTTTGCCGTGCATTCAGTGAACACTTGACTGTAGCTCAAACCATTTTTGCAGGAGTTAACCATTGATTTAGAACCTTTTCCGTTGTGAGTTGTCGTATGTAACGCAAGACAATTCAAATGACAAGATTCTCCTCAATTCTCGTTGTATGCCTCGTTTTTCTCAGCGTTTCTTCCGCCCAGGCGCAGTATGGAAGCTTTGGAAAAGATACCTGCCCAGCTGATTCCATTCCAGTCGACGACATCATCTATTACGGTGAAATGCTTGACATGAGCAATGGCTATCAAGTAGGCGACACAGTGTTTGACTTTACGGTTTATGATTTTGATGGGAATCCCCTCAACCTTTACACTGAACTCAGCGGACAAAAACCCGTGGTGCTCATCAACGGGTCAGTATCCTGCCTGCGCTTTCGTGGGACATTTGAACCCGACAACAACGGTCAACAATATGTAGCCGCTCGAAACTATCTCGAGAGTCATGCCGACGACATCAATTGGATTTTTGTTTACGGCGTCGAGGCGCATCCGACAGACGGAAACTGCCCGAGCAATTGCCCACCCACGGTCAGCAATGATACCACCGTGGTGCAGCCTCCGTTCTATGTCAACAGACGCTGGGCAGTTCATGGTTGGGAAGAGTCCCCTGAACACGACTTTCCGTTTACGATGTACGCAGACAACCAAGACAACGCTGTCTACAACAACTTTTTTCAGCGACCCTTTGGGATGGTTGCAATCAATTGTGACGGCACTGTAGCCCTACGCGGTGATTGGGTGAATTCTTTTTTCATGGATTCAGGCAGCGTGGCTGAGCTCAATATATGGCGCACAGATTCAAACACGTGCACGATTGATTGGACGCCTGAGGACAATTCCGATGACGACGAGAGCAATGGCACCAACGACGGCACCAACGACGGTGGCAACGGCGCCGATGACGACACGGATGAGGATGACGGCAATGGCAGCGGTACCGACGATGATGATGACACGGATCAGGGTGACGGCGATGGCACCGATGAGAATGAGGATGACAACGGCACCGATGAGAATGAGGACGGCAACGGCACCGACGATGATGACACTGACCAGGGTGACACAGACGAAGATGAAACCGACGACGACACTCCGACCTATGATGGACCTTCCGAAGCCATAGGTAGTGGAACAGGCCAAGAGGGCTCTGCATCAAACATTTTCAACGAAAAGCCCTTGGAACTTCTGGTCTATCCCAATCCAGCAAAGAGCTATGTGCAAATTGAAGGCCTCAATGACGAAGCCCAGTTGCACTTGATCGACATCAGCGGCAGGATTGTCTTGGACGTTCAGACCACCCAAAAGGACCTGAAGCTCGACGTTTCAGTCTTTCAACCTGGTCAGTACATTTTACTCGTTCAACAGAAAAACGCCCAACCACAGCGCAGCTCCTTGATCATTCAATGACTCTAAGGCTAACGAGACCTCCATGTAGTCTTTGAACTCAGCGAATCACTCGCATGTTCATGATTACGTCTTCCACGGGACGATCGCCTCGAGCCGTTTCAACCGCAGCGATGGAATCGATGATGTCAATTCCGGCCACGACATAACCGAAAACGGTGTAATCCATGTCGAGAAATGGCGTACCGCCGGCAGTTGCATACTGTGCCAGCTGATCCTCAGTGTATTCAAATTCAGGTGCTTTCGACTGAACCCGACGTTGCGTCTTGCGCATTTGGGCTTGGCTCTGAGGCTTTCCTTGAACCAGATAAAATTGACTGCCTGAAGACTTTTTAGCAGGGTTTACATTGTCTCCCTGGCGGGCGGCTGACAAAGCACCTTTGGTGTGCAGGTGATCCGCTCGGATTTCAGCGTCCAACGTATAGCCCGGACCTCCAGACCCCAAGCGTTTGCCCGGTTTTGCTCCGCGGCTTCCCGGATCACCCCCCTGTACCATGAAGTCCTGAATGACGCGGTGAAATAAAAGCCCATCGTAAAATCCTTCATCCACCAACTTCACAAAATTGTCACGGTGCCCGGGCGTTGAATCGCTGAGTTCTAAAATCATTTCGCCAAACGATGTTTCGATCAACACGCGTTTAGGCCCTTGTTCAGCAAGAGGCTCAGCACTGCTGCATGCCCAAATCAACAAAGGAGCGGCGATGACAAGCAAAAAGGAAGAAAAATTGGATCGATTCAGAATCATGTTCAAAAAGCTTTTCAAGGAATGAATGAGTAGACCGCCCAAAGTTATTCCCAAGGAGAGAATATAGAAGGGTCGGTATCCAAAAATCTCACCGAGGTCTGCCTCCAAAAATTATCAAGCCTTTTTGACAAATTCAGATTTGAGGCCCATCGAGCCAAACCCGTCAATCTTACAGGCGATGTTGTGCTCACCATCCACAATGCGAATATTCTTGACTTTGGTGCCCGCTTTGACCGGCTTGGGAGCTCCCTTGACCGGCAAATCTTTGACCACCACAACACTATCCCCATTCACAAGCACTTTTCCATTTACGTCTTTCACAGCGCCTTCATCACTTTCCAGGGCTTGTTCTGCTGCGGTTTCCTCCGCATTCCAAGCGTGGCCGCATTCAGGGCAATTCAGCAACGTTCCATCGTGGTAAGAATAAACCGATTGACATTCGGGGCAAGGAGGGAATTCTGACATGCTGTTTGATTCTTCCTCCAAAGTAAGGCCAATTCAGCCCCAATAATCAGCCGCCAAACGAAACGTATGGCAATGTGCCTCTACAATGTTCCAGATTTCAGGCGAATATCCACCGCCCATGGCACACACCACGGGAATATCATTCCGATGACACGCCTCGAACACAAGTCGGTCTCGTTCACGACATCCCGCTTCGCTAACACCCAATCGACCGAGCTTATCCGTTTCGAGAATATCCACTCCGCATTGGTACAGCACCAAGTCTGGCTCCGACTGATCCATAACCTGCGGCAAGTGCTCCCGCAAGAGTTTCAGATACGTGCGATCATCTGTACCATCGTCAAGTGGAACATCCAAATCGCTGGATTCCTTGTGCATGGGATAATTGCTCGCACCGTGCATGGAGAACGTGAAAACCTCCGAGCGACCCTCAAAAATCTTTGCCGTTCCGTTGCCTTGGTGCACATCCAAATCCACAACCAATGCTCGCTGAATCGAACCCTCGTCAATCAGAACCTGCGCTGCGAGCGCCATATCATTCAGCAAACAGAAACCTTCGCCGCGGTCAGAATACGCATGGTGCGTTCCTCCCGCCACATTCAGCGCAACACCATCTTCGATCGCATAGCGGGCACACTGAAGCGTTCCACCCATGATCATCACCTCGCGTTCAATCAACGCGTTGGAATGTGGAAAGCCCGTGCGCCGTTCCTCCTGTCTGCTCAATTCAAGTCCTTTGAGCCTTTGCCAATAGTGCTCGTCATGGACCGACAAAATCTGCGCTTCACTGAGCGGCTCTGGGGAGAAGAATGCACTTGCCTCAACCGTGCCCTCATGCTCTAGTTGTTCTGGCACCAATTGGTACTTCTCCATCGGAAATCGGTGATTCTCCGGCAAAGGGTGTGCGTACTTGTCGTTCCAGGCAACTCGGATCATGCGTTTTCAACCTCATCGCTCAGTCAAAAGTTCGGAGCCATTCACGGTTCTTTGCATCGAACAAGATGCCGATTGAACCGAATCAGCAACGAGCTGTTTTACATTCATGACATTCTCCACTTTGCTTTTCATCATGGCGACTTCTCTCTTCAATCCGCAACTCGAATTCAACTTTGAAGCCGAGGGAAACGCACCCAAAACTTGGACCATTCAAAATGATGATGTCATGGGCGGCGTCTCCGAGGGCGCTGTGCAGTGGAAAGAGGAAGGCTTTCTCTGGTACGGCCACACACGGCTCGAAAACAACGGAGGGTTCAGCTCCATCCGAAGCCCTTGGAAATCCTTTGATCTCTCCAAATTTGAGACTGTGCGCATTCGGTGCAAAGGCACAGGCGGCCCCTTCAGAATTGTTTTTGACACTCAGCGCGCATGGTACTTACCCAACGCACAGACCAACTTTGACGTGAGTGAAGAGTGGAGCGATGTGGTCATTCCATTGAAAAAGTTCGTTTGGGAAGAGCCCCGACGAGGCGTCATTGGAAAGGTAAATCCCGCCAAGGAGCTCAGCGAGGTCATCCGATTTGGCCTCATGAAGTACGATGGCACTGCACAGCCTTTCGAGTTGGAGGTGGCATCGGTCTCGTTTGAGTGATCCGATTGGCGTAACACCCTCAGAAATCCACCCGATAGAAAAAGATGGGCAGGAAGCCCAATTGGTATTCTTCTCGCACTGAGCTGTAATTCGGATCGTTGATGTCCATTTCATCCGGAGCATAAGTAAGCTTCAAGATGTTCTCCGTATTCAAAATGTTCACGAAATCAATGCCCAACTCGTGGGTCGTTTCTGGCCGGTTCCACGTGAGGTTTGTTTTGAGATCCAAACGGAAATAGTCGTCAAATTGTTGGGTGTTTCGAGTTGCATCCACATAAATGATTTCGCGTTGCTCTTGGCTCGCTTCCTCATCCACTTCACCGTACCAACGGCCGCCGGCCATGGTGGCCTTGAGGCCTGTGACAAGGGCAAACGTTTGAGACAATCGCCACTCCTTGCTCGCCAAGAAATTCCACGCGTACTTCCCGTTGAAGTCCGTATTTCGGGGGTCTAAATCTGCCCCCTTGTATTTGGCATCGAATACGCTCGCGGTGAGCAACACAAACCATCCTTCTCGGAAGGCACGACTCAGGGTCATCTCCACTCCCACATTTCTACCCGTGCCATCATTCACCAGGGCATCAGGGAACAAACGAGAGAATCCACCTCCGGCGTTGATCAACGAATAGCTGCCATTGTTTTGGCCCCATTCCGTAGTCTGGTCAGCAACCGGAATGTCAAACAAATGCTGGTGATAGGCTTCTAATTTCAAAGTCCACAAATCGGTCAATCGCTGGGTCATGCCGATGACGTTGTGCACACTGCGTGTGAATCCCAAGTTCTGATTGGGCATGTTGAGCGGTCCAGGCGACGATGCGTTGATCGCCGAAGCGTAGAGGTAAGACGATTGGAGTTGGCTGTGCAATCCCGAGCCTGCAGACCACACCGTTCCGCCTTTTGAAATCCATTGCAGTCCCAACCTTGGCTCAAACCATGAGGCTGCACCGCTGCGGGTGTCCATCATCGCATGCACGCCAGCGGTCCAAGTCAACGCATCGTTCGGACGGCGTTTCAATTGTACAAAGGGTTGAATCAAAGCGCTGTTCATCTCGGCATCCCAGCGTCGGTTCCAATCGCCCAAAGAATCTGCGCCAATCGAATCTGGCACCGAAATGAACGAGCGCATGCTGTCTTGGAAAGACCACATCATGGCGTCAGCGTTCACCCCAAAGCGAAGGGTTGCTGTGCCTTTCTCCGTTGTCAGCTTTCGGTTTGCATGCACAGCAAGCGACACCCGGTCTTTGACAAAACCGTACGACATCAGCGGACTGGTATCTACATTTTGATAGAGATCTCCGACCAAATCCCGCGTGACGTAATCATGATCACTGTCCTGCCGGTCGCGGCTGACGGCCAGTGTGGACTTGATGTACATCCTATTGTTCACGGGTTGGGTTTGAGTCACCCCCACCATGCCCATGCCTGTACGGAAGTATTGATCGCGGTCGTTGTCGCCATAGATGTTGCGCTCGGGTGATACCTGATCGGAAATCACAATATCGACACTGCTGTTTCCGCCAATGCCCCAAAATGACAAGGATCCGCCGCCCTTGGTTGGAGTGAACAGTTTGAAACTACCGTCTTGGTATTTGGGTACGGCACTGGTGCCTATGTCAATGCCCACCGCAGAGAAAATGGAGGCCGTGGAGTAACGATAATTCACCAATAGGCTCGAGCGCTTGTCGCGGTTCAGTGGTCCTTCTGCGAGAACTTCTGTGCCTAGAAATCCAAGTTGAGCACTTCCGTGCCAATGGTCTTGGTTACCGTTGCGCAACTTCAAGTCGAATACTGCCGCGGTGCTGTTTCCGAATTCTGCGGGAAATGCCGCGGTGAAAAAATCGGAATTCGCAAGAGTCTTATTGTTGACAATTGCGACCGGGCCTCCACCTGTACCGGGCACAGAAAAGTGGTTGGGATTGGGCAAGTCAACGCCCTCGATGCGCCACAACACGCCACTTGGACTATTTCCTCGGACCACAATATCGTTTCGGCTGTCGTCGGCACCTTGCACACCTGCAAAGTTGCTGGCCATTCGGGCAGGATCTCCTCGTGATCCAGCATACCGATCTGTTTCTTCCACCGTGAATGCGCGTGCACTCACGGTTGCCATTTCATTCATCACTTCCCCCGATTGAGTGGCGGTGACCTCCGCTGCCTCAATGGCAACGACACTTTCGCTCATTTGCACTTCCAATACCACTGGACGACCACTGGTAACAACAATCCCATCGAGGGTTCGCGATTCGTAGCCCATGAAGCTTACCGTCACGACATGGCGTCCGATAGGGACCGCGTCAAACGAAAAACGGCCATCCATGTCGGTCGAAGTCATCAGACCATCCACCGTGCTGATCGATACATAAGCGCTGGGCAACGGGTACTTGAATTCTGCGTCCAAGACTGTACCTGTGATCGTAGCATTTTGAGCAATTACGATGCTCGCGAGCAGGCAAAAGAAGACGGACATCGCCGCGTCTTTGAGGCGAAATCGCCGAATAAATTGAATCATAGCAAAGGGGTTAGCTTTGGTTCAAATGTAGTCCATTCGACTTTAGCTAATCAAAACAACATCAAATCCGGTTGGCATCTCGGAGCTCCTGAGCCATGTCTTCGAGTGCTTTTTGAGTCTGCAAGGTAATTTCGTCGACGTCCTCATCACCGAATACCAGCGGTTCTCCCATGATCAGGTTCCCTCCAAATGGCACAATCATAGCCCGTCCTTTGGGCAAATTGCGGTACAGACCATCGAGGTAAATCGGAATCACAGGAATGCCGGGATGGCGCGAGGCAAGATGACCTACGCCACGCTTGAAGTCACCCATCGAACCGGCAACGCCCCGGGTACCTTCAGGAAAGAGAATCAAACTTCTGCCTGCCTGAAGTAAGCCGTCCAAAAACTCGATGGGATCGACCTGATCGTCTCCACGCTTTCGAGAAATCAAAACGGCGTTGACCAAATTTTCCATGGACCATTTTCGAAAAAATGAATTGCCAAAGAAATCTTGGGCTGCAACCGAATGCGTGAGGTGCAACCGGTGACGAGGGACCACCGTCATCATGGAAATTGCATCCAAATGGCTGTTGTGATTGGCAATGTAAATCACAGGACCATCAGGCTGATTTTTACGAACACCGAGATAACGTAAACCGATGACTACACCTAAAATCGTTCGCCAAAATACTTTGTACAAAAAGACAAGCATGGTCCTACGACGCCATGACGCAGGTGCGGGAAGATTCAAATTGGTTTCCGCCTGTTTTTTTCGCTGTTTCACCATGGTGTCTTGACACTCAACTGTAGCAGAAGAAAAAGATCATGTGAAAAAATGGCGCCGCCGCCGCAGAAAAGCCATCCAATCGATCTAAGTATCCTCCATGGCCTGGAATGGCGTGTCCTGAATTCTTGATTCCAATGTCTCGTTTGATGCCAGAGGCAATCGCATCGCCCATGAAACCCGCAATTGCGGTAACAAAGCCAACGATCGCAGCCTGCCAGATATTCAGCGGTGTCAAAAATCGCATCGCAACGGCGATGAGCGTGATGGACAAGACGCCACCAATGAGGCCTTCCCACGTTTTGTTTGGACTGACCGTGGGCAAAACGGGACGCCGCCCCAAGGTCTTTCCCCAAGCAAACTGAAGCACATCATTCATTCCCACCAAAAATATCAAGTAGAGCAACAGCCCCTGCGGACCTGCTGTGAATCCCGGAGATTCTGGCAATTGAAACAACAGAGCCAAATGACTCATGCCATACACCCAAGCAATCAGGGAATAAGGCATCAATGAAATGGACCGAACGATTCCTTTGGTTTCCCCTCGCACCACCAATATAAATGGGATGAAGACAAACATGAACACAGGAATGAATGCCAAAAACAAAGTCTTCAATCCAACATACGCCAAGCCGTACTGGATGGGCACCGTTGCGTAGCAGACGAGCACCACGTTTCGCTCGCGCGCATCCAATTTCAGCAAGGGGTACATTTCGCGCAGCAGGGCGTAACTGAGGTACATCAATCCGAGAACTGTGACCAAAGGATGTACGAGCGTTGTCACAATGAAACATGCACACATGACCCACCATGAGCGAGTGCGCACTTGCAATTCCGTTGCCAATTTAGATGGCTTGAGCCGACCCAAGATGAACCACGCCGAGGAGCTGACCACCAAAATGCATAGAATGATGAAAATCACCCATTGAATTTCGGCATTCATGCCCCAAGAAGAAATCAGCTTGTTCATGGCCTTAAGGCTTTCCGGATTCGGATAAAAGTACTCAAGACCAAACAAATCATGACCAAAGCAATTGCGGGTTCCACCCATCTCGTGACCTCAACTCCTGCTCCGAGCAACAAGCAAAACAGCCCCCAGACCAACGTGCGATCGCTCTTACCCATGGGACCTTCGTAGCGTCGTTCACCCGCCAGCCATCCACCCAAAACTCCCGTCATTTCATTCAGCGCAGCCAACCACAACAATCCGCCCACCCAACCCGCATGAACGCCTGGGAGCAACGCCAGTGGCCACATCACCAGTGCATCGCTCACCACATCACCCAGTTCATTGAGGTAGGCGCCGCTGGTGCTGGTCAATTCATATTGACGAGCCATCATCCCGTCCAAAGCGTTCAAGACCATCCGCAACAGCAAGCCGAGTGGGATGACAAAATACCAGTCGGGATTGGCAAACCCCTTCACAAACATCCAACCAAGCACCGCAGACCAAGCAATGGCCAACCAGGTCAGAGCATTGGGAGAAATCCCCGCGCGATGCAGGGCCTTTAGAACCGGCATCAGCAGCCGTTGAAATGCAGGTTTCAAATTGTATGTGCTCGGAATCTTCATGCTTGCCTCAAGGAATGACCATGTTTTTATCAAAAGGATCCTCCGCCAATCGTTCTCTTGAAAGTTCAGATGGAAAATTACCGGTCTCAAAAAAATGCAACACCGCAGCCCCTAATAAATCCCATCGCCGGTACATCATGTCATGATCAAGCGCGATATGAAAGGCATCATCCGCATCGGAATCTATGGAACGCCAATCAAAATTTAGCGGCCCCATTGCCATGCATTCGTCCTCGAGGAAGCGCATCAGTGACGTTGCTCGATTTTCAATCATCAGGCCTTTGGATAAGGAGGGCGCCGCTGGTGGTTCTGGCCATTCTGCCGTACTCAAATCTTCAAGCACCCGGCCTTTGCTCAATTTTCCCAAAAGTGGAGCCTTTTGAATCACAGCGCGCGGCGCACGTTCTTGTGTAGGACTGCGATCGTATACAATGCTTGTTATGTTGGGCAACTCATGTTCCACGAGGAAGGTGTGCAGCAAATAAGCTCCTGCGATGTAACAAATGACCTTCACCTCCTTGTAATCTTCCAAGTGGTGCGTCGCCATAAAAGCGTCCATTGCCTCCGAACTTGTCTCCAACGAGGGTCGAAGCAACACTTCAGGAATGAAAACGTCCATGCCCTGATCACGCCAAAACCCGAGTTGCGCTTTGCATGCCGCTTTGCTCCCTCCAAATCCGTTCATGATCAGCAGTGCCGTTTTCTGTGCCTTAGCGCTCGTAGCATCCACGTGCACCAGGTGTTTTGCGTGAACTTGAGCATGCAGGAATAGCGTTGCAAAAGCAATGAGCAGCAGACCTTTGGAGACATTCCTCATGCTGTAAACATCGTGAATTAAAGTCAGATTCCGCCAATCATTAACTTCGCCCAATGGAGAAACAACGCATAAAACGCCGTCTTGATGTGCCCATGGCATTGGTTCTTATCATCATGGCCATCGCAGGGTGTCAAGCTCCTCTTGACAAGCGCTGGCAAATGCTGAATGGTGCAATTGAGGCGGCCGTAGAGACCAATCAAATTCCCGGAGCCGTGCTGCTCACAACACGAGATGGCGAAGTCATTCTGCACCGAGCTTATGGTTTTGCAGACCCCTTGACCCAAGCCACCATGCAACCCAACACCCTGTTTCGCATCTGCTCTCAAACCAAGGCCATCACTTCAACAGCCGCGCTCGTCTGTTGGGAAAAGGGGCTTCTTGAACTGGATGATCCGGTCGCAAAATACATTCCCTCTTTTGCGTCAATCGGAATTTTGGATTCCTTGATGGCCGACACCACATTTTCGATTGTGCCTGCTGAAAATACCTTGACCATCCGGCACCTGATGACCCACACCGGCGGGATTCCCTATGGCGAAATTGGCGACCCCCGGTATGAACAACTTTACACCAAACATGACGTCACCGACTTGTTTCCACGCGACGAGCGCAGCACCTTCGACAATGCGAACAAAATCGGCCAATTGGCCTTGGCTCACGAGCCCGGAACACAATGGACCTATGGTTTGGGCCTCGATGTCTTGGTTGCCGTCATAGAAGTCGCCTCAGGGCAGCCTTATGCTGAATTCGTGGAAGCGGAAATCTTTGAGCCTTTGGGCATGGATGACACGCATTTTGTCGTGCCTGAGCCTGATCAATCCCGCGTAGCCAACGTCGTGGAACGCACTCCCAATGGATCTTCCTGGCAAATGCATCAACACCCCGATTACACCATTGATTACCCGATGCACGCGGAATGGCCTCTTTGCTCGGGCGGAGCAGGATTGACCTCTAGCGCAAGCGATTATGCCACGTTTTTGCAGATGTACCTCGGCCGCGGACAGGCCAAGGGTGTTCGGGTCTTGAAGGAAGCGACCGTGGATAGCGTGATGGCAGATCAGGCGCCAGGACTTATTTCCGGTCCCTGGCAACAAGGGTTGGCATTTGGGGTTAAAAGCGACTCAGCTGGAGCTGGCCGATTCTTTTGGAGCGGCTATTTCAACACACAGTTTTACGCCGATCCCGAGACACAAGAGGTCGTCGTGTTGATGAAACAAACCTATGGATTGAATTCTGACACCTCGAGCACGGCATTCAATGCTTTGCTTTGGGATTAAGTCGCCATACTGCTTTAGATTTACAACATGCGCTTAATTTTATCTCTTCTTTTCGTGTTTTGTGTTGGAGTCCAAATGGGTTTCAGTCAAAACCTCATCACCCACGATCCGCAGCAGCTGTACAATGGTGATGGAAGCTTATTTGATCCGAGCATCCTGCGTCAAATGGATGTGACGTTTGAAGATGACAACTACCATTCTGTCCTTGTTGACGCATTTTTCAACAATCCGTCGCTCCGGATCCCAGCCAATGTGTCCATTGACGGAATCTCGTTAGACAGTGTTGGAGTGCGTTACAAAGGCAATTCAACCTTCTGCCTTCCGAACGAGGCGGGAAGCGTCAAAGTGCCTTACAACCTCGATTTCAATCATTGGATCTCCGGGCAGGACCTCATGGGCTATAACAAAGTGAAATTGGCCAACGCGTGGCTGGACCCCACTTATTGCAAAGAGTACATCGCCAGTCGAATTTACCGAAAATACCTGCCTTCCCCTGAAATCAATCTGATCGAGCTGCACACGCAAGGAGCGTATACGGGATTGTATGTGAACACGGAGTCCATCAATCGTCAGTTTTTGAACAAGCACTTTGACGAGAATGATGGTGTGCTTTTTAAATGCGACGGTGCAGGTGTTTTCTGCAGCGAAAACGGAGGCGGAGGCACCGATGGTGGAATTCCATCGTTGAGCTACCTCGGATCGGACACAACCAACTATTACGACAGCTACACCATCAAGTCCGATGACGGGTGGGGTGCCTTGCTCGACCTCATCACCACCTTGGAGTTCTCTCCTGATGAGCTGGGTGACGTCCTGAACATTGATCGCGTCCTCTGGGCCATGGCCGTGAATACGGTGGTGAGCAACCTCGACACTTACAACGGTTACTACGTCCACAATTACTACCTCTACCAAGATGAACAGGGACGATTCCAAATGATTCCGTGGGACTTTGACAATTCTTTTGTTGGAGCCATTTTGGGCTGGAGCTATTGGAGTCCTGACGACGTCTATCACTTCGATCCCTTCTTCACGGGCAACGGTGCTGGTTGGGATGAACGTCCTTTGATGCAATACCTCTACAGCCAACCGCTCTATCGCAGGCTCTACCTCGCGCACATTCGCACGATCATGGAGGAATCGATGGAAATTCAGGAACTTGCCTCAGAAATCGCAGCGTTACAGTCCCTCGCGAATGATGCCGCAGAAGCTGATCCCAACGATCAATTTCCTTTTGTCTACTTCAACACGAATGTGAACAGTGCCTTCTGGACAGACTGGGGATTCGCAGGAATTCTCAGCACCGTAGAAGAGCGCATGGATTTCTTGAGCAATCACCCCGAAGTTTCTGATGCAGCTCCAGTTATGGGATCTGTCGTCGTGGAAAACGGAATCATCGAAGTTCCAACCATTGACGCCACCGGCTTGGAATTGATGTGGACCACTGGAGATATTGCGAGTAACTTCCAATCCATTGCCATGTCCGATGACGGCGCACAAGGCGACGCGATTTCAAATGACGGAACCTACACAGCACTTCTTCCGGAAACCAACGGTGAAAATCTTCTATTCTACATCCGAGCATCCAACGCCGATGCCATTTCGTTATCACCAGCCCGCGCGGAGTACGAATACTACATCTATGGCAATGTCACCGGTGTCGATGAATTTGAACTGACCACCACGGAGACGGCTCCGCAATGGACCATTGCTCCGAATCCGGCCACCGAAAGTTTCTCGTTGCGGAATTGCCCTGCTTTCAGCCCCATCACCATCCTCGATTTCCAGGGCCGCGTGGTCATGGAAAGCACCTGGGATGGCCGCCCCATCGACGTCAGTCAGTGGGCAGGCGGAGCTTATCTCGTTCAAGTGGGCGAATTTGGAAGTTCTCCCATGCAGAAGTTGATGGTTCGCTGATGAAATGCGCCAAGTGACACGAACTTTGTGTTCACCAAAAAGCCCGATTGACAGATGTCAGCCGGGCTTTTTTTGTGCGATGAAAAAATGAGTTTTTAGCCAATCTTAGAATTGTACGCACCAATGGCTGCACCTCCGAGCACACCATGCACGATGCCCACGCCCCATTCAATCAGCAATCCTTGCGTATCCCAAATTGTGAATTGTGCGCCCATGAACAGATTGGACATCGCAAACACAATCGCCATGATCATAGCACCTTGGTAAGCGCCGGCTTTTGCGTCATTGACCCCCATTTTATCAAACGTGTAGACCAGCAGATAGGCGCCCATCACATTGGCCAAAATAATGTATGGCATGTTGGGTTCAGCATGCATACAGCTCGCAAAATTCGCTGCCATCTCCGCACCAGCTTCAGCCGTAAGGAGACCATAATAAATGGCTCCGAAGCCAAACATGGCCAAGAAACCCAAGAGGGTTCCGATCATTCTCTTTTTCATGAATTGAAAGATTAAAGGTTAGTCTTGCTAACTAAGCACATTAATCCAATGATCGCACAACCAGTTATAGAGGTTTTTAAACGACGCACGTGGATGACGTGGCACACACCTTCACTCCTCGAAATACGATATCAAAATATCCATGGTACCATCGGGCTCCATCCAATGCGAGGTGTGCGGCGGGATGCGGCATGTGTCGCCTGCGCGCACCTCGACAACCTCCTCTCCCACCATGATTTTTCCCCCACCAGCTGTTACTCTTACCACCTCCCATTCATCGTGGGAATGGCTTCTGCCGTTTCGTTCAAAATGCAAAAACTCAACAAGAGGCTTGCCGTCTGATTCCGCGAGTACTTCCATGAATCCAAATGATGTTTCTCTGTGATTCAATGGATTGCGCTTGATAATCATGCGCCGAAGCTATGTCTTTTTAATAGGCCATCCCTTTATTTTTTACTAAAACCGTGTCACACAGAGGACGAAGCGTGGTATTCCCTTTTGAACAAAACTTTTAATTGAAATGAAACAAACACTCCTCTCACTCGCCGTGATTCTTTTTGGTCTCGGTTCAGCCTACGGTCAGACCACGGTCGATCTCGAATTCAACGTCATTCCATCTCTTGACCCAGAGAATGCTTTTTTTGAGGTTCAGCTCGCTTTCGATGTGCTCCCAGACTCAATGGGAACCGGAAACGAAATGGACTCTGGTTGGCAACAGTATGAGCCGAATTACACTTGGCCAATGTTGCCTCTTGGAACGCTTACCACAGAATACTACTGGAACGAGTCGTATACCAATTTATCGATGTATGTAACAGTCATCTGCGGTGAAGACACCACGATTTTGCCTCCGATTGACTTTGAAAGCAACACTGCTAATGACATCGTTTACGCGGTCAGTGTTGATGTGGGTTGTGGCGATGGCGATATCGAATGGGACTGCCCGGACTTGATGGGCAATGTTGGTTGGGGTTGCCAAGACGGTTGGGGAATCATCGATGAAAATTGCGATTGCGTCGAATACATCGAACCTGAAACTTGCTTGGACGGTTATCTCCCCGGTACTGATTCCACTTGGTTTGACCCCGAAGCTCTTCTGGCCTACGCGCTCCTGGAAT
>CBFIEJ010000027.1:0-28556 GCA_965661575.1 uncultured Flavobacteriales bacterium
CCAAACCTTCGATGCCTATTGTGGCAATGACGCTTTCGGAAATAGCCTTTGCGGCCTGGAGGAAGGGACCATCACCAGGACCTTCGACATCGACTGCAGCGATGAGCATGTGATGAATCTGAATTTTTGACGCTGCACCAAGAGCCTGAAGCCCAGCGCTAAACAAATCCGCAACAAAAAACGCTCAGTCCCTAGGGGCTGAGCGTTTTGTCTTTAGGATGTCGGGGCGGCAGGATTCGAACCTGCGATCTCCTGGTCCCAAACCAGGCGCCGTAACCGGACTAGGCCACGCCCCGTGCTCTAAAAGCGAGGGCAAAGATAGACCAAATTATTCTGTGTGCAATGTTGGCACAAGAATAATCCTGAAGAGCCAAGTCTAAGGCTAATGCACCGTCATAACGTAGATGGACAGACGTAATCCGTCTTGGGAATATCCGACTGACCAATCGCTTCATAACCGCCCTGAACATCCACCATGTTGTGAATGCCTCTTGCTTTTAGCATCGACGATGCAATCATCGAACGGTAGCCCGCTGCACAATGCAGATAAAAAGGTTTCTCAGACGGAAATTCAGCGAGGTGTTCGTTCAGAGAACCGAGCGGCGCGTTACGCGCCCCTTGAACGTGTTCAGATTCATATTCACCCCCCTTCCGCACATCAAACACCCGCTTCCCATCTGCCGGGTACTCCGCTTCAAATTGCTGCACAGAAATCGAACGAACCGTGTCAAGTGACTTACCGGTCGAAGCCCAAGCCTCTGCACCTCCCTTCAAAAACCCAAGAGTGCGGTCAAAACCTACGCGAGCCAAACGCGTCACCGCTTCTTCTTCACGTCCTGCTGGTGCAACCAACAAAATGGGTTGCTGCACATCGACAATCAACTCTCCCACCCAAGGTGCGAAATTGCCGTCCAAACCAATGAAAATACTATTGGGGATATGGCCCTGAGCAAAATCTTCAGGTGTTCTAACATCTAGCACCAAAGCGGAAACCTCATCGGCGGTTGCCTCGAATTCATGAGGCGGCATCGCCCTCAGCCCCCGATCCAAAACATCGTTGATATCGGCGTACCCTCCTTCTTTGTTCAGCTTCACATTCAGGGGGAAGTACGAAGGTGGTGGCATCAATCCGTCCGTGACTTCTTCAATGAACTCAGCCTGCGACATATCAGCCCTCAATGCATAATTCATGCGCTTTTGATTGCCCAATGTATCCACAGTCTCCTTCATCATATTCTTGCCACACGCAGACCCTGCGCCATGCGCGGGGTATACAGTAACATCATCCGGCAAAGGCATGATCTTTTCTCGCAGGCTATTGAACAACATACCGGCGAGTTCTTCTTGAGTCATCACAGCCGATTTTTGAGCCAGATCTGGCCGGCCCACATCACCCAAGAATAGGGTGTCTCCGCTGAAAATTGCGTGCTCTTTGCCTTCGGCGTCGATCAGCAAATATGTCGTACTCTCCATCGTGTGGCCTGGAGTGTGCATTGCACGAATCGTAACGTCACCGACCTGAAAATCTTCACCATCGGAAGCTATGTGAGCAGGAAAAGAAGGTTCTGCATTAGGACCGTATACAATTGTCCCTCCCGTTTTCTCAGCAAGCGTGACATGACCACTGACAAAGTCCGCATGAAAATGTGTTTCAAAAATATATTTGATGGTCACATTTTCTCGCTCTGCGCGATCCAAATACGGAGCAACTTCACGCAATGGATCAATGACTGCTGCCTCCCCTTTGCTCTGGATGAAGTATGCTCCTTGCGCCAAACATCCGGTGTATATCTGTTCGATTTTCATGGCATAAATTGAATCAATTGTAGTCAGGTTGAATGATGAATTCCATGGTGAATATGAAACACGCCATGGCGATGATGAAAAACCCAAAAAACCTCTTGAGCTTGCTTCCTTCGATGAATCCCCCCAAGCCAACACCGGCGAAAATACCCAAAATCGCCAATCCCGTGAAGGCCATTAAAAATGACCAATCAATAACGGAATCCATGGCATCTCCCAGCAGAAAACCAAGCAACGACTTGAATGCAATGATCGCGAGCGACGTACCGATTGCTTTCTTGATATCGAGGTTGGCAAACAACACCAATGCGGGAATGATCAGAAACCCGCCGCCAGCCCCGACAAATCCAGTAAGCCCACCGACGATCAGTCCTTCGCTGAAAATCGCGGGGAAGTTGAACACAACATCACCACTCCCGCTTTTTTGCTCCTTTGGTCTCAACATGAAAATTGCAGCCCAAATCATCAGAAGAGAAAACACACCAAACATGCCCATCCGGCGGGTGAGTTCAAATTCAGCAACCGTGAGCAACACATCTGGCAATGACGGAATCACAAAATGACGGACAATCCAAACACCCAACACAGCCGGAAAACCGAAAACAAGGGCTGTCCTGCCATCGATGTTTCCGTTCTGTTGCTGACGCATGGCTCCAACGAGTGACGCACAGCCTACAACAAACAAAGAGTATGCAGTGGCCATTTTCTCATCCAGTCCAAACAAATAGGCCAATACCGGCACAGCGAGAATAGAACCTCCACCACCAAGAAGGCCCAGCGACAAACCAATCAAAAGAGCCGAGAAGTACCCAAACACCTCCATCACTGTATGTTCCCTTTTCCAATCACTCCTGTGAGACCGTCCAAAACGTTGAGCAAACGACGATTGGCAATGCTATAGAAGACCTGCTTGCCTTTTTTATCAGATTTCAAGATTCCCTTGTCTTTCATCTTTGCCAAATGCTGGGACATCATGGAAATCTGACACTCCGCCCCGATTGCAGCACAAAGCGAAGAAACATCCAATGGTTCGTGACTTTCCAAAACCTCTAAAATCTCCAGCCTAACCGGGTGCGCCGCCGCTTTCAAAACCTTCGCCATGGCTTCCAAATCATCGCCTGAGTAATTGCGTTTGGATCGTTTCTTCATGGTACAAAACTACACAACATTTTATCATTCCATAAATTATTTATATGATAAATTAAGCAACACCTGAAATCAGATCATACGTCACAGCCTGAAGCGATGTCGAGGCGAGAAAGGTTAGAGGCACAAATCCACCCTTCTGCTTGAAAAAGCACAAAAAAAGCCAGCACCCTTTGCGCTGGCTTTTTGTACTTGTGCGGAGAGACGGGGATTCGAACCCCGGCGACGGTTGCCCGTCGACAGTTTAGCAAACTGCTCCATTACCACTCTGGCACCTCTCCTAATGATGCTTTGTTCTTTCACAAAGCGGGGACAAAGTTAACGAAAACACTTGCTGAAACAACAAAAACACCTATCTTAGACATCCAACCAAAATTGACGAATCAACCAACCATCCATTAGCATGAAAAAAGTATTGATTTTCAGCGTTTTCGCATTTTTCGCTTTTGCAGTAAATGCACAAACAGACGCTAATTCATCTTCTAAGACCTCCACTTCTGAAGTTGCTCAAACGAAAGACGCAGGTTCTTCGGCAAAAAGCGTGAACCTCGGAGGAAATGCAGCCAAAGCATCCGATGCTTCAACATGCGCCAAAGGAGACAAGACCAAAGGCAAAGAAGGAGCGGCTTGCTGCTCATCGAAAGATTCAGCTGATAAAACTGGAAATGGGAAATCAGGCGCTGCCTGTTGCTCTTCGAAATCTAGCACAGCAGACAGCAAAGACGGGAAATCTTCTTGCTGTTCAGGGAAGTCATCAGAGACTTGCTCGAAAGACGCGAAAGACTCGAAGAAGAAAAACTAAACTTGTTTCGAGGTTTCCTTGAACAGACCCAATCGCCTCACGCGAGCATACCAAAAGCTGCGTGAACCCTTGCCAGAGACTTGGATTTTGAAAGCTGCCCCACGGGCGGCTTTCTTTTTGCCCGTTTTCACCGAAAATAATGACCCGATCACAGGCCAATCACCACAAAGACCATGGATACTTAAAAGGTAAACCGCTCCTGAGCGAGTGACGCGATGTGCTCTCCAATGGCCAAAGCAGCTGTTGCCGCTGGTGATGGTGCGTTCAAAACATGAATATTACGATCGGTGTAAGAGATGCGAAAGTCATCCCTGGTGTCACCATCCTGCGACAAAAGCAAGGCGCGGACGCCCGAACGCCCTGGCCGCAAATCATCCATGGTAAGGTCAGGAATCATGCGCTGCAAAGTCTTTAGGAACAGGCGTTTTGAAAATGCGCGTCGGTATTCATTGATACCAAAGGCCATATTGTTGAAGAACAGCTTCCACGTTCCGCCATACCCCAGCGCTTCCATGGTGTCCTTCAGATCAAAATCAGTCTTTCCGTATCCTTCCCGTTTAAAAGTGAAGACCGCATTCGGACCGCACTCAATTTCGCCATCGGTCATCCTCGTAAAGTGCACCCCCAAAAATGGGAAGTCCGGATTTGGAACCGGGTAAATGAGGTTCTTCACCTTGTGCTTGGCCTGATCCGTCAGCTCGTAATAGTCACCTCGAAAGCCTACGACACGTTCTTTCAGAGGCACGCCATCTTTGCGGGCCAACCGATCGGCCTGAAGACCTCCACAAACGACGACATGCTTGGCCACAAAACCTTGTGATGACTTGTCGGTTCGCACAATGGTCTCATCACCAGAGCGTTCAAATGAAACCACCTCTTCCCCGAGTCTCATGGCACTTTTGGATTGCAAGCCAAGTGCAAGCTCCACCATCTTTCTCGTAGCGGCTCGGTAGTCGATGATGCCCGTGCACGGGACCCAGAGGGCACCAACACCCTTGCAATGCGGCTCGATTTCCCGCAGTTGATCGCCATCGATGCGCTCCAGCCCTTCAATTTCATTCTCCTGCCCTATGCCATGAATTTTTTCCAACATAGGCAGTTCCTTCGGCTCTACCGCCACGACCACTTTGCCACAGACATCGTGCGGAACATTGTGTTCTTGCGCAAATCGCACCAACGATCTTCGGCCTTCAACGCAATTCTTGGCTTTCAAAGAACCGGGTGGGTAGTACAGTCCAGAGTGGATGACGCCCGAATTATTTCCAGTCTGGTGGTCCGCCAGTTCTTTTTCCTTTTCAATGAGCAAAATGGTACGCTCGGGATAGCGCTGTTGCAATTGATACAGCGTAGCAGCGCCTACAATTCCCCCACCTACAATGACAATGTCATAAGCACGCCCAGAAGTCTTTTCGTGAATCATCACGGCAAAAGTACAACGGTCTGACTATCTTGGACACATGAGCAATGCACCCAACACTGCACAAAAGACCTCTCGTTCGGAGAAAACACCCGAACAGGTGAAGAAAGCTTGGACGATGTACGACTGGGCAAACAGCGTGTATTCGCTGGTCATCACCACTGCCATATTCCCGATCTTTTTCAATGCGCTGACTTCTGACCGTAACGAATCCGGTGAAATCATCAACGATACCGTCATCTTTTGGGGCTATGAGTTGATCAATACCCAGCTCTACAGTTACGTGCTTGGAGCAAGCTTCCTTTTCGTGATCATTGCATCGCCACTGCTGAGCGGTATGGCTGACGTGACAGGGCGCAAGCTTCAAATGATGAAAGCTTTTTGCTACAGCGGAGCCCTAGGCTGCATCAGCTTGTACTTCTTCAACCCGGAACACCTCGAATGGAGCATGGCCGCTCTATTCTTGGCCAATATCGGGTTTTGGGGCAGCTTGGGATTTTACAATGCATTCCTGCCAGAAATTGCCCCACCCGAAGAACACGACAAACTCAGTGCAAAAGGGTTTGCCATGGGGTACATCGGAAGCGTCGTGTTGCTATTGATCTGCCTCGGATTGATCATGGGCGTCGGTAGCTTCATGACTCCTTGGGCGTTCATACTCGTCGCTGTGTGGTGGGTCACTTGGTCTCAGACCACCTTCCGCACCTTGCCTTCCAATCCCAAGAATCAGAAAATCACCCGCGATCTTTTTTCCAGCGGTTTTCGAGAACTGAGGCAAGTCGCACGCGACATGGCCGGAAGAAAGGATCTGATCCGATTTCTATGGGCCTTCTTTGTCCTCTCGATGGCCTTGCAAACCATCATGCTCATGGCCTCTTCTTTTGGTATCAAAGAGGTGAACCTCCAAGACAACGAGCTGATTGTTGCAATCATCGCCGTTCAACTTCTCTCCATTCCCGGTGCGTTTTTCGTTTCCTGGGTCAGCAGCAAAATCGGAAACATCAAAACGCTCATGGGATGCATTGTTGTCTGGGCGGGTGTATGCGTTTACACCTATGGACTGGTGCAAGATGTCAATGGATTTTATGTGGCTGCCGGAATCATCGGATTCATGATGGGTGGAACACAGAGCCTCAACCGTTCCAGCTACTCCAAAATGTTACCACAAACAGAAGACCACGCCAGCTACTTCAGTTTTTATGAAGTCTTGGAAAAAGGAGGGTTGATCATTGGCATGTTCAGCTGGGGATACATCGAGGGTTTTACCGGGTCGATGCGCTCGAGTGTGTTGGCCTTGATCTTATTCTTCGCAATCAGCCTCATTTTTCTGAAGCTCATCCCCAAGAACGAGAACAGCGAAGCTGAGCCCATGCTTCAAACGTGAGCTCAGTGCTCAATTTGATACAGGCAGATAGGCATGCTCCAATAATTCAAACTCGACCCTTCTATTTTTCTGCCTTCCAACTTTCGTTCCATTATCACCGGTTGGCCGTCCACTCCCGTGCCAGGCCAATTTGAGACGATTCGGATCCACACCCCTTTCACGCAACGCAAGCATGACAGATTCAGCGCGCTTTTCACTCAATTGCAAATTGTATGACTCCGAGCCGATAAAATCCGTGTGACCATTGACCTCAATGACCAAGTATCGATTGATTCGCATTTCATTGGCCAACACATCCAACGCGTTATTGGCTTCAGGAGTGAGCTCATGCTCATCAAAATCGAACAAAACAGCATCCCAGCGCACATGTTTGCGCTGATACGTTTGCCAGGGAGGATCCGTAACTGCAGCCTCAATGGTTCCGTTGAGGCACGAGCATTCAGAGGGCGACGATACGGGGCGAACACGGACGTCGTCCAAGTACACATATGCCCAATTGCTTGCTTCCACAGGAGCGTCATTGCGTTCCATGACGTGAAGCACTTCGGGCGATTTAAAATTTCCAATCGTCACAAACTGTTCTCCTCCTTTTGCTTGAAATGCGTCGCTCAGCCGCGTCCAACTCCAGCGATCACTCAGCAGATGCAATTCAGGATTACTCACCTGAGGACTTCCAGTCAGCATTCCCTCGCCAACGGCCTTTGGCGGGACCTCTGAGAAATAAAGGCCTAACCCGTCGGTAATGATCTTACCTTGATCCGCCGCGCAAACCCACCATTCCACACACAGCCACTCATCTGCCCTCAACGGGCGAGATAATTGCGTTTGCAAATACTCACGATAAAAGGGCTTCGATTGCGAATACAGTACAAGTCCAGCGTAGGCATTTCCGTCCAAGGCAGGTTGGCTTCCGAACATATTGTCAGGCACGCCCGCTTTCCCCCCCGATGAGCATACGTCAAAGTGATCCGGTGTGCCGGCATTCGCCTGATTCCAGCCCACAATGGTCCTCAATTGCGATTGCGTGTAGTCTCCTGGGCACCAAGCCCTTTCCTCGAAACTGCCGTTGACAATGAGCTCATTGCCAGTCGTCGCAATTTGAGCAAACACCGAGACCTGACAAACGAGTCCGAGCACCAAGGCGGCACTGACAACACTCCGGGCAGTGTGGCCCATCATTCTGATGCGGTTACTTGATCAGCTCAAAGGTCACACGACGATTTTGAGCTCGGCTAATGTCAGTGTCACGCGTACTCGCAGGATCCGAATTCTCCATGGTATCAACAACCAATCGTGAGGCATCGATTCCGACCTCACCAAATTTGGCCACCACTTGATCTGCTCGCTTCTCACCCAATCCGCGGTAGCGGGGGTTGATTTTTCCTTCGTTGAACTCGTCCTCATCCGCATGACCGATCACACGCAATTTCCAAGACGGGTTCTCCTTGAGAATATCGGCCAACTTTGCGACGGTTGCAGAACCAGCGCCCGTTGGGCGCCGCTTGAGGAACGCATAGTAAACCGCGGAAATACTCACAATATCATCAGGCGTCATGCTCTCGCTCAAAACCACTGAAGAACCGTAGACCAAGTCCGTTCGAACCTCATCCGCTGCCGAACATGCACATTGTGATTTTGCCTCGATGGGACGCAACTTCACGTTATCCAAATAGTAATATGCCTGATTTTTGATGACCCCCGAGATACCCATGGGTTTTTTCATCTTCTCATCCTCCACATCGCTGTCTTTGTGAAATCCACCAATGATGAGGAACTCCTCTTCCCCTGTGCCGATGTAAGTGCCGCAAACAGTTTCCCATCCATCTTGCAGTGACATGACCTTATCTGACTTGTGCAAAACGCTCGCTTTCCGATTCAGAGCACCGGTGTTGCCTTGTTCAATCTTTCGGTCGCTCAAGTAGGCGCCCACTCCGTTGACTGCGTAACGCGACAAGTCGCTCAAGCTGATGTCAAACGAGACGCAGTACAGTTGATTCTTTTCGAGGTCCGAATCCAACTCCACTTCGAAGTATGTGCGCGGAAGCTTCGGGTCCTTGCTGAACGCACGAAAGCCGGCATAACAAACACCATCAGAGGGTTCTTGCTTGCCATAGATGTTGTTCGGAATGTTGACTTTTTCAGACTTCATTCCCTCTGCATAGAGATCCAGAAGCGCCTCCGTGGCAGAGAACCAGTTCTCTGTGTACTCTTCCAATTGACCCTGGCTTTTCAATTTGCGCAAGTCGGAATTTTCAAAACTGCCGTTGGGCACATAATTATCTTCCTGCGCGCCAACGTTCAGGATCAAAAAGGTGGCCGCAATGGCAACAAGATATTTGGAAAAGATTGTCTTCATGACTCTGTGGGGTTCAATTCTTTTGGGTATTTCATCGTCGCGATTTCCCGAAGTCGAAATTACAACGTTGGCAAGGTAATGCCGTGTGCTCTGTTGCCAAAATTTCACATGCGAAACGATGCATTTTTACTTGTTTTTGTTCCGTATTGCTCGGCTCAGCGTCATTCAATGTAAAATCTTGAACATCGTCTCTTTCAGCAACAAGGCATCAGAAACGGTCGCATTGCCTTGGCCCTTGGCTTTTCGATCGGCTTCTCGCAAGTACCCAAACACCCTGCCAACTTTTTCCAGCGGATAATTTCGAGCCGCCTCGCCGTATTGTTTCACTGCGAAAGGTGCGCAGCGCAGCGCTCTGGCCGCAGCCGCAGGAGCTCGGTCCTTCAAGCCGTGGTAAGCATAGACCTTGCTGAAAAAACTTCCCATAACGGGCATCACCATGGCCACAGGATGGTCCTTCGGATTTGACGCGAAATAATCAACGATGCGATTGGCGCGTGCCAAATCTTTGGCGCCGATGGCACGCTGCAACTCAAAAACATTGAAATCCTTGCTAATCCCAATGTGCTGCTCGATGTGCTCGGGTTCAATCTCAGCCCCTTCTGGCAGGACGATTCGAAGTTTTTCAAGCTCATTCATCACTTTGCGGAGATCATTTCCGAGGTACTCCGACAAGATTTGTGCGGCTTGCCCCGAAATGCGCATTCCCTTTTCCTGCACCTGGTTTGAAATCCATTCGGGCAATTTGTAGTCTCGAACTTTCTCACTCAAAAACAACAACCCCGCTTTGCTGATCGCCTTGACCGCTTTCAGCCGTCCATCTGCCTTTTTGTTTTTGAAGCAAAAAACAAGGACCGTGGTGGCCACGGGAGATTGTGCATACGCCTCCAGTTTCACCATGTCGCTGGCACGTTTCCATGCTGGCCAATCTTGTGCTTCTCGCATGACCACGAGCTGGCGATCGGCCATCATTGGAAATCGGCGAGCCGCCTCCAACAGCTGATCCACTGCTGTATCGCGGCCGTAAACGATGGTTTGGTTGAAGTCGCGCATGGACTCTTCCACCACCACATCTTCCAACGCTTTTGCGATTTCATCAATGAAGAAGGGCTCTTCGCCGTGCAACAGGTACACGGACCGAAATGATCCAGAGTGAACGTCGCGGATGATTTGACGATGCGGCATGGCACGAAGATAATGGAACCGAATCGCGGCCGAAAACGCGACAACGGGTATTTTTGGCCTTATGCCGAAGGAAACAAATCCAGTTTGGGTGCAAATCGGGGAACAACGCCTTCCGCAGCTGAACCTTCCTCCCTTTGCTGCCAATTGCCGCGCCTCGGACAAGCGAAACGAAATCATGTGCCTGAGTCGGAAGAAATTTGTCGCGCTCGAACCTGAAGAGTGGGTCCGGCAACATTGGTTGCATCACCTTTCTCACGTTTTCAACTATCCGCTTGGCCTTATAAGCGTGGAGTACCCCCTCACCCTAAACGGCATGAACCGGCGAGCGGATATCATCTGCCACGATCGTCAAGGTCAAGCGCTGCTCATGGTCGAATGCAAACGGCACGACGTGCCATTGAGCAAGGCAGTGCTCGATCAAATTCTGCGCTACCATTTGACCCTTAGAACCCCTACCATCGTCATATCGAATGGATTGAAACATCAGGCATTTTCCTTCGGAAACGATGGATTTGAAGCTTTGGATTCCTTGCCCGTTTATCCAAAAAACACTGAAAAATAGGTGATTCACGGCTCTACCATTCGCAGGACTAGAGGCATTGACCTATTTTCGCACTCAAGAATCTTCTGAAAACCACCTGAATGATCATTCAAGAAATCATCGCCATTGCTGGCAAACCGGGTCTATTTCGTATCGTTGTGACCAACAGGAACAACTTGATTGTCGAGTCAATGATCGACAAAAAGCGCCTGAGCATCCCCGGGACGAGCCGCATTAGCAGCCTAGCCGACATCACTATGTTCACCACAGGTGAAGACCTTTTATTGATGGAAGTGCTCAATCGAATGAATGAACACATTGGTGACTCAGACATGCCAGACATCAAAGGAGATGCCTCGGCGACCAAGTCATTTGTCGACGGCGTCATCCCCGAATTGGATCACGGGCGTGTTTACAATTCAGATTTGAAAAAGTTGGTGCAATGGTTCAGCATTTTGAAATCGAACGACTGCTTCCCGCTTGAAAGTCAGAAGGACGAGGAGACGACAACAGAGGCGGCAGCGGAAGAAGCTTCCACTGAAGAGAAAGAACCCAAAGCGAAGAAGGCCCCGGCCAAGAAAACCGCAGCCAAAAAAGCCCCCGCCAAGAAAGCAGCAACCAAGAAAACTGCTGCTCCGAAGGCTGCCGCCAAAAAGAGCACAGCGAAGAAGTCTCCCGCGAGCAAAGCCAAAAAATAACCACCTCTCCTTCATGAAGCACATTGCCGTCATCGGAGCAGGAACCATGGGCAATGGCATTGCTCACGTTTTCGCTCAATCTGGATTTGAAGTGACCCTCATCGACGTTCAGGACTCTGCCCTCGAACGCGCATTGGCCACCATCGGAAAAAACCTTGATCGACTGATCAAAAAGGAGAAGATTTCAGAGGCCGACAAAGCTGCCACGCTGAATCGAATCGCAACTTCTACAGACATTGCGTCCGGCGTAGCCCATGCAGATTTGGCCATCGAAGCAGCCACCGAGCGCACTGATTTAAAGCTTCAGATTTTCCAAAAGCTAGATGCCGCAGCTCCTGCTGAATGCATCTTAGCCTCCAATACTTCTTCGATTTCGATCACCAAAATCGCCGCTGCAACGAATCGGCCTGGCCAAGTGATCGGTATGCACTTCATGAATCCGGTGCCGATCATGAAACTTGTAGAGGTGATTCGCGGATATTCCACCACGGATGCAACGTGCGCCGCGGTGATGACCCTCTCCCAGCAGCTCGGTAAAATCCCCGTGGAAGTCAACGATTATCCTGGTTTTGTTGCCAATCGGATTTTGATGCCGATGATCAACGAAGCCATCATCACCTTGCATGAAGGAGTGGCAGAAGTAGAGGCCATTGATACTGTAATGAAATTGGGCATGGCCCATCCGATGGGGCCCTTGCAACTGGCCGATTTCATTGGCCTCGATGTTTGTCTGAGTATTTTGGAAGTGCTCCACAGCGGTTTGGGCAACCCGAAATATGCCCCCTGCCCTTTGCTGGTCAACATGGTGACCGCTGGTCACTTGGGAGCCAAGAGTGGCCAAGGATTTTACATGCACACACCGGGCAGCAAGGAATTGGTCGTTTCGCCATTTTTCGCCTAATTGAACGATATTGAGGACATGAAATCCTCACGGAACCGACTTCACGAAATTATTTTTGAAGCGGATACTCCCGCTGGAAAAGCATTCGATGTGGCCTTGCTGTGGCTCATTGTCCTCAGTGTATGCACCGTAATCGCTGAGTCTGTCCCTGAATGGGGAGCTGCTTACCATCGAGAATTCGAACTTGTCGAATGGGGCTTTACAGCCCTCTTTACCCTCGAATATGTGCTGCGCTTGGCCGTGGTGCAAAAGCCCTGGCACTACGCCCGAAGCTTTTTCGGATTGGTCGACTTGTTGGCTATTCTACCTACGTTCATTGCACTTGTCATTCCAGGGTCGAGTAGTCTGCGCATCATTCGCATTCTCCGAGTACTCAGGGTATTCCGAGTGCTCAAACTGGTGGGATTCATTGCCGAAGCCAAACAACTTCAATCTGCGCTTCGCGCGAGTCGGCGACGCATCATTGTCTTTCTGAGCGCCGTGCTCGCTCTGGTCACGATTTTAGGGACACTGATGTACCTGGTGGAAGATGAGCAGGCGGGCTTCTCCAGCATACCGCGCAGCATTTACTGGGCCATTGTGACCGTGACAACGGTCGGATATGGAGACATCGCCCCTCAGACCGTTCCAGGACAAATCATTGCCTCTGTCATGATGATCATCGGATACGCCATTATCGCTGTGCCTTCAGGTTTGGTTGGGGTCGAAATGATCCGAGGCAATATGCTCAAATCTGAAAATGCACAAAGCGCATCCACTCAAGCATGCCCGAGTTGCGGAAAGGATGGCCATGATTCCGATGCGCTTCATTGCAAATATTGCGGACATCGCATGTGATTCTGCTTGCTATTATTTTGTGATTCACTAAATTGCCCAAGTGAGCCGATTGCAAATAGGAATCGTGCACGCCCCGAATCAAACGATCACAACATGCAACAGCCAACGCGCCTTTTTGATTTCCCACGCTTTCAGCTCCAGAACAACCCGCTGGATTTGATGATGTCCATGCCGAACAACGGCAACCGAATCAGTTATTCAACGGAAACATTCATCGAAGCGGTGGATCGTGTTGGGCGTGGACTGATCGCCATGGGGCTCGAACGAGGTGAGAAAGTCGCTTTGATTTCGCACAACAACCGCTGCGAATGGAACATCATGGATCATGGAATCATGTCGGCTGGCGGCATCAACGTGCCGATTTATCCGACCATGACGGAGGCAGATTACGAATACATCCTCAGCCACAGCGAAAGCAAATACTGCGCCGTCAGCAACCAGGAATTGTACGACAAAGTGATGTCCATCAAGGATAAAGTTCCCACGCTGCAAGGGGTTTTCGTTTTTGAGCGCAGCGCGAATGGAACGCATTGGTCGGAAATCACCGAGGCGGGAAGTGATGCGCAACAGGCGGAATTGGAAAATCGCATGAACGGCGTGAAACCAGAAGATTTGGCAACGATCATTTACACTTCCGGAACCACCGGAACTCCCAAAGGCGTGATGTTGAGCCATCAAAACGTTGTGCAAAACATCTTGCACAGCATCCCGCGCATCCCGCCTGTTTTGCTGAACCACGAATACCGAGTTTTGAGCTTTCTACCGGTGTGTCACATCTTCGAACGCATGCTGCATTACTTGTACATGCACATCGGTGCCAACATCTATTTCGCTGAAAGCTTGGAGACCATCAAAGAAGATTTGGGGTATGCACAACCCACCGTATTCACGGCTGTTCCTCGACTGTTGGAAAAATTCTACGACGGAATCGTTCAGAAGGGTCGCGCTGCAGGTGGCGTAAAAGCCGCGATTTTTAATTGGGCTTTGGGGTTGGCACTGGAATGGGAGCCCGACGGTCAAAATGGAGCGCTCTACGAATGGAAATTGGGCATTGCACGAAAGCTCGTGTTCAGCAAAGTCAAAACTGCCCTCGGTTTGGACAACATCCGAGCAGTGGCTTGTGGTTCGGCGGCCTTGGCTCCGCGGCTCGCACGCTTTTTCAATGCCGCTGGCATCCCCGTCTACGAAGGATATGGATTGACCGAAACCAGTCCCGTAGTGACTGTAAACTCAGATGTTGAACCGGGATTGATGCGCATTGGATACGTCGGAAAACTCATCGAAGGCGTTGAAGTGAAATTTGCCAGCGATGGCGAAATCATGGTCAAAGGCCACAACATCATGATGGGTTATTACAAAGAACCTGAAAAGACAGCTGCGGTGATGACCGGCGACTGGTTCCACACAGGTGACATTGGCATTTTTGACAACGGTTTCCTGAAAATCACGGATCGCAAGAAGGAAATGTTCAAGACTTCTGGTGGCAAGTACGTCGCGCCACAGTTGTTGGAAAACGCACTGAAGGCCTCTCTGTTCATCGAGCAAGTGATGGTCGTCGGTGATGGACAAAAGTTCCCGGGTGCCATTGTCGTACCGAACGCTGAAGCCGTTGAGGAATGGTGCAAGCGCAAAAACCACCCCTTCCCTGGAATGGAGGGCATTCGAAATGACCAGCGCATCGCTGATCGCATCCAAAAAGACGTGGACAGCCTGATGGAGCCTTTTGCGAAATGGGAAAAAGTCAAAGCCATTCGGATTTTACCTCAGATGTTCAGCATTGAAAACGGAGAATTGACTCCGACATTAAAGTTGAAGCGGAAGCCCATCGTCGCTCATTACCAAGCGGATATTGATTCGATTTATGCATAATGCCCGCCGACGGGTTTAACGAAAATGGAAGAATTCCTCATCAACCTCGATTTCGGGCTCTTCAAGATTCTCAATGCGCACTGGCCAGGAGGTGACCAAATCATGTGGGCCATTTCCGGAACGTGGTGGTGGGCGCCGCTGTATGTCCTGCTGCTCTGGGAAATTTGGAAAGCCTCGAGCAAAGAATGGGACCGAATGCTGGTCCGAGTGTTGTTGCTCGCCTTGTGCATTGCAGGAACCGATGTCATCTCAGCACGTGTAATCAAGCCTGCCGTTCAACGCTTCAGACCGTCGCACTCCATTGAGTTGAAAGGCGATGTAAACTTGGTGGTTCCACCCGGCAAAACAGAGCCCTACATCGGAGGTCGATTTGGATTTGTGAGTTCGCACGCAGCCAACTGCACGGGAGTTGCTGTTTTTGTCGGATTGGTGCTGGGAGGCGGCTCTTGGCTTTGGATTCTATTGGGATGGTCGCTGTTGGTTGGCTACAGTCGCATTTACCTTGGAGTTCATTTCCCCTTGGACATTTTGGGTGGCAGTATACTCGGGGGGTTCTTCGGTTATTTGCTTTGGCGTGTCCAACACAAGATGGTGGGTAATCCCGTCAATGCATCATGAATTTTCTCGCGGTTTTCCTAGGTGGTGGACTTGGAAGTGTGGCGCGCTATGCGCTGGGACTTGCCATCAAAAAACTTGGTTTCATGGCACCAATCGGCACTTTAGCGAGCAATGTCCTCGCCACGGCCATGCTCCTCGGGTTGATCGCCGCGTATTCCAAGAGCCCCGAAGATTCGACAAAGATGAACGCCTTGTTTTTGCTCTGGACCGTAGGATTTTGTGGGGCATTCTCAACATTTTCGACATTTGCAGCGGACACCATTTCGCTTCATTCATCGCATGGGCTAGCGTGGTCAATTGGCAACATTGCTGTGAATGTGACTTTTTGCATTGCGCTGGGATGGTGGATCTGGTCCACAATGGAGCCAGTCCATTGAAGCGGTCCATTCAGTCGTTCGCTTGAAGCGCTCGTCCTGCGTAACTTTAGGACTTGAAATCAACACACCGATCAATGAAATTGCATTTGCTGACCTGCCTCTTCGCCATCGCAACCCTCCAAGCTGTGGCACAGATTGGACTTCCACCCGCATCCCAGAATGCGAAAGGCGGACAAACAGTCAAGGGAAAGGCCAATGGGTACTCTGCTGAACAGCTCGATCAAAAGGCCCGCGAAACACTCGATCGCAAAAATCAGGCTGCAGAAAGAAACACCTCCAAATCGCCGCAGACTCGAATCCCAACAAAAGGTGAAAGCGCAAAATCACCCCGTCAAAGACCAACGAATTTAGGAGAGCATCCCAAACTTGTTGTGGGGATTACTGTGGACCAAATGCGCATGGATTACCTCTATCGTTATTGGGATAATTTTGGCGACGGTGGATTCAAGCGGCTCATACAGCAAGGACTCGTTTGCGGAGATCACCATTTCGGGTATGCGCCGACCTACACAGGTCCTGGACACGCCTCGATCTACACCGGCACCACCCCACGACTCCACGGCGTAATCGCCAACGATTGGTACGATCGAAATGCTGGAGCATCGGTGTACTGTGCGTATGACCCGAATGTCGAAACGGTAGGCTTGAAAAATGCCGGTGCTCGCGACGGTAAAATGTCATCTCATCGCATGAAATCGAGCACGCTTGGAGACGAAATGAAAATCGCCACCGGGATGAATGCAAAAGTAATCGCCGTGAGCATCAAGGATCGCGGAGCTACGTTGCCCGGTGGACACCTTGCCGACGGAGCGTATTGGTTCTATGGCAAAGACAAAGGACACTTCATCACCAGCAGCAAATACACCGATGAACTCCCTTCGTGGGTCAAAAAATTCAACAAACGCGGACACGCCGAACGCCATCTCAATGCAGGTTGGCGAATCAAGCGAACCGAAAAAGATTTCGTTCAAGAATGGCCCGACAACAACCCGTTCGAACAGCCATTTGAAGGAGGGGCAAATGCCACATTCCCGTACGATCTGAAATCCTTGAGCGAAGCAAATGGAGGTTACGATATCTTGAAAAGCACTCCGCACGGCAACACCTTGGTCATCGACCTCGCTGTAGAAGCTCTCGCGGGAGAAAGTCTCGGAGTAGACGCCATCACTGACCTTCTCGCCATCAGTCTTTCTTCAACCGACTATGTTGGTCATCAATTTGGAACGAATGCGTGGGAAACCATGGAGATTTACGTGCACTTGGATCGCCTATTGAAACAATTGTTCAACCAACTCGACTCCAAAGTAGGCAATGGAAATTGGATGTGCTGGCTGACTGCAGATCATGGTGCGGCTACCCCTCCATCTTTGGCCAGATCAGTGGGCATGCCAGTGGATTATTGGAAGCCCGGAAACATGATTGAAGACGTCAAGGCCGATTTAAAATCAGAATACGGAGATGAGCAATGGATCTTGAGTTACTCCAATGATCAATTCTTTTTCAATCGTCCTTTGATGCGTGAGCGCGGCATCGATCTGGACGAAGCTCAACGGCGAATTCAACTGCTCTGTCAGCAATACGAAGGCGTATCCATGGTGATTACTGGCCGTGATCTGACATCGGGCAACACCGCCGGTGATCCCATCGTAGAAAAAATTCGCAACGGTTGGTCCGCGAATACCTCCGGAGATGTCATCGTCGTCATTCAACCCGGCTGGATCAAATACGGCTTGGCAGGTACGACACATGGCTCACCATTTCCATACGACACCCACGTCCCTTGCATCTTTTATGGGTGGCATGTACCAAAAGGCATCACCTACGAGCGCACCTACATCCAAGACATCGCCCCCACCGTAGCCGCTTTGATTCACAGTCCCATGCCCAATGCCTGCACTGGCAAACCGATACAAGCCGTTTTAAAACAATGAGTCGAACCCGCGCCTCCGAGTCAGCACAAAACATCCAAGTCGCCATCCGGCGCGCATTGGAAGGAACGCCCAAAATCGAACTGACTGCCATTTTCCCTTGTGAAGGTCCTTTTGAGGTGCAACTTCCGGTGTGGCGTCCAGGGCGATATGAAAAGGGCAATTTTGGACGCTACGTCTACAACATGCGCGGAAAACAATCCGACGGTACTTGGATCGACTTAAAAAAATCCACGTTGCACAAGTGGCAGGTCCCAGCAGGTATCCACACCGTTTCTTGGACCTTTTTCGCTGACCTGTTCAATGCAGGCTCCACAGGTGCAGCAGAAGATATTCTTTACATCAATCCCGTCAATTGCTTTTTGTACCATCCCGACCACCAAGACTGGGGGTACTCGATCGATTTGACCGATGTTCCGGACCTCTGGTCCGTGGCAACGGGGTTGAAACATTCAAACGGAAAATGGCATGCTCGTGATGTGCAACATGTCATGGACAGTCCCATTTTAGCGGCTGAGGCCATGACCCATCTCAGTTATGAATCCCAAGGCACTCCCTTCCACATTTGGATTTACGGAAAGGATCAGCCCAACCCCGATTCATTTTTGAAGGACCACATCGCGTTCACCGAAAGTCAAATCGCACACTTTGGATCGTTCCCTGCAGAGCATTATCACTTCATGTATGTGCTACCGGAACGCGAAGTGCGGCATGGAGTGGAACACGAAGACACCACGGTGATCGCCATCGGACCTTCAGCAAAGAGCCAAACCAAAGCAGGCTATGACGAACTCATTGGCATCGCATCGCATGAGCTTTACCACGCATGGAATGTCAAGCGAATCCGTCCCGCTGAATGGACGCCTTATGATTTCTCGCAGGCGTGCCCAAGTCGTCTCGGCTATGTAGCAGAGGGAGTGACCACGTACATGGGTGACCTGTTTTTGTTTGAAAGCGGCGTGATTGACCTGCAAGGTTGGTGCCTCCTCACTGAGCGGCTGTTGGATCGCCATGTCAACAACCCAGGTAGACTGAACTGCAGCGTTGCCGAATCCAGTTACGACACGTGGCTCGATGGCTACGAGCCAGGGGTGCCTGGTCGCAAAGGATCGATTTATGTCGAAGGTGCAGTCCTTGCGCTTCTCTGCGACGTCAGGATCATGCAGCTTACAGGTGGTGAGGCTTCCTTGCAAACGGCCATGCGCTTGTTGTGGGAGCAATTTGGTACGGACCGCATTGGCTTGACCGAATCAGACTATTGGTCCGTGCTCAACGAAGTCGCGGGAGCAACGGATGCTCTCGAAGACCTGCGCTTGCATTACGCCGAGGGGGCGAAAGACAGCTGGGATGACCTCGTGGCTGCAATGGAATGGCAGGGGCTGGAACTCACCAAAACGCAAAAAGAAGGTCGCTGGCACGTATCCATCACCAGCGCCTGAAGTCTTGATCGTCTCGCTACGCAGAACGTCCCAAATCAATTGGATTCAACGCTTCCTTGGAGGGCAAATGCAATCAAATTGGCACCCATTTGCAGCGCCAATTGCCTTATTTCTTCGGGATCTCGGTGCACTTGCCAATCTTCCCAACCATCGCCGAGATCAGATTCGTAGTCGTAAAAAACGACCAATCGCCCGTCCAAAAACAAACCGTAGCCGCGCGGAGGCAGGTCATCGTGCTCGTGAACTTTGGGCAATCCCGATTCAAACGGGTATATGGCGTGAAACAACGGGTGTGACCAGGGCAATTCCGCCCAGTCAGATTCAGGAAGCACCTTTTTCATCTCTCGCCGGACGTATTGATCCATTCCATAATTGTCCGAAATGTGGAGGAACCCACCTGCCTCCAAGTACGTTCGCAGGTTCCGTGCCTCCGAGCCTGAGAAAACAACATTGCCATGCCCCGTCATGTGGAGCCAAGGGTAATCGAAGAGTTCTGGCGCCCCCACATCCACTGTAGCCACCTCCTCACTCAATGTCATCCCAAGCTGATCGTTGCAGTAGGCGACAAGGTTAGGAACCGCCGTCGGATTGGAATACCAGTCTCCTCCTCCACGGTATTTCAAAACCGCCAACTGGTAAGATCCGGATTGCGCGCAGGCATTTTGCCATGGAAATGAGGCCATTGCGATCACTACAAAAAATCCAAACAGCGCGGCTGTTATAAAATTCCAACACAACTGTAACATATTGCAAAGGTACTTCGTACCCTTAGACTCCCTCATTTTTGAAGGTTTTTTAAGTTATATTTGCGCCCCTGAAAACAACCTTGCATCATGCAAAATAAGAATGCCGTTCTGCTCTTTACCGTTTTGTTGTCCTTTGCGACACTTTATACACTCAGTTTCAACTGGGTAGCGGGTAATTATGAAGAAGAAGCAGCACAATATGGAGCCTTCGTAGCAGACTCGCTCGAAAGCAATGGAGAAATCAGCGAAGACGATTGGAGCACATCTGCTGCCCAAGCTGCCCGCGAATTCTTGCGTGACAGTGCCAATGCTGAGATTTATCCAGTGTTTGGTCACACGTACCGAGAAGTCATTGAGCAAGAGCTAAACCTCGGTTTGGACTTGCAAGGTGGAATGTCTGTCACCCTCGAAGTGAGCATTCCAGACCTGTTCATTGCTTTGAGTGACTACTCGAGCAACGAAACGTTTCGTCAAGCCATTGCACAGGCCAAGGCGGCCCAGCGCACGACCCAAGGATTGACGTATGTCGATTTGTTCGAACGGTCTTGGACAGAGCTCAACGGCTCGTCCGAAAACCCCATCGATCTCTGGCGCATCTTCCACAACTTGGAAAGCAAAGATTTGTTTCCAGCGCAATCGACTGACGAAGAGATTTTTGTCATTCTCCAAAACGAGAGCAACACGGCCATTGACAATACCGAGAGCATCATCCGCAAGCGGATCGACCAACTCGGTGTGGCACAGCCCAACGTCCAGAAAGTCAGCGGCGGACGAATTTTGGTGGAATTGCCTGGCATTGATGACCGAGAGCGTGCACGCAAGCAATTGAAGAGCACCGCGAACCTTGAGTTCTGGGAAACGTACTTCAACGACGAAATTTTTGCCCGTGTATCTGCAGCCAACAACGCGTTGGGACGATCCATGAGCCCGGAATTGTTTGGAGATGAGGCTCCCGCCGACAGCTTGCTCACCCTGGAGCAGCAGCGCGCGATGAACCCATTGTTTGCCTTTTTGCAACTTGAAACGCAGCGTCGATCATCGGTGGTAGGTTACACAGCAATTGCAGACACCAACCGTGTCAATGACCTTTTGCGCCGCCCTGAAGCACAGCGTGCCCTCCAATCGGACTTGCGCTTGATGTGGGAGGCAAAACCGACTCAAAGCTTTGCTGCACTTTACGCGATCAAAGACGAAAGCGGAAAAGGCAAGGCGAAACTTAGCGGAAAAAGCATCATCGACGCCCGCGTCTCGTATGACGAGATTGGAGACGTGGTGGTGAGCATGACCATGGACGGAGAAGGCACAGGCATCTGGGGTGCAATGACAGAAGCTTGCGCTGCGGACAACCAGCGCGCTGTTGCCGTCATCTTGGACGGATTGGTGTTTAGTGCACCAAGCGTGCAGTCGGCCATCACCAACGGTCGGTCACAAATCAGTTTCGGCTCCAACCAAAGCATCGAAGACAAGATGGCTGAAGCCAACGACTTGGCCTCTTTGCTGAAAGCAGGATCACTTCCTGCTCCAGCTCGAATCGTAGATGAAGTCAGCATTGGACCGCAGCTTGGTGAAGAAAACATCCAAGCAGGATTCAGTTCATTCGTCATTGCATTGGCTGTGATTCTCCTGTACATGATCTTCTACTACAAAGGCGCAGGTGTCGTATCCAACTTGGCTTTGATTGCAAACTTGTTCTTCCTCATCGGTGCCTTGGCGTCATTGGGGGCAGCATTGACCCTTCCGGGCATCGCAGGTATCGTCTTGACCATTGGTATGGCCGTTGATGCAAACGTTCTCATCTATGAGCGTATCCGAGAGGAGATGCGAGGTGGAAAAGGTTTGATGGTGGCTTTGAAAGACGGTTACTCAAAAGCCTACAGCGCAATCATTGACGCCAACTTGACCACCTTGCTCACAGCATTTGTGCTGTACAGCTTCGGTAGCGGTGCCATTCGTGGATTTGCCACGACGCTCATCATCGGTATCTTCACATCGCTCTTTTCTGCGATTGTACTGACGCGATTGGTGTTCTTCAGCCGTTTGGAAAACAAGAAGCCCATCAGCTTCTACACCGACATGACCAAGGATTGGTTCACCAAGATCAATGTGAACTTCATTGGCAACCGCATGAAATTCTACATCCTCAGCACCATCATTGTGGTGGGCGGGATCGCCAGCCTTGCAACCAAGGGCTTGCAGTATGGCGTTGAATTCTCAGGAGGTACAACGTTTGATGTCTCCTTTGACGAGGCTGTCGACGTGCAACAAATCCGAGAGTCATTGGCTGTGGCCTTCACCGAAGAAGGAAAGACAGGCAACCCAATTGTTCAGACAAAGGACAGCGATTCCAAAGTTCGTATCATGACGAACTACATGATTGACAACCAAGATGAGAATCAGGATGAGTTGATTCAAGCGGCGTTGGCTCAAGGGCTAGCGGTGACCGGTGTGGATTACACCATTGACCAGTACAACAAAGTGGATAGTACCATCTCGGATGACTTCCGCACAGGCGCTCAAAATGCAACCGTTTTCTCGTTGCTCATCATCTTTCTCTACATCTTCTTCCGTTTCCGAAAGTGGCAATATGGTTTAGGGGCATTGGTTGCGATGACACACGACGTGATCATCGTGCTGAGCGCATTCAGCATCTTCGCTGGGATATTGCCATTCACCATGGAGATTGACCAAGCGTTCATCGCTGCGATCCTAACGGTCATCGGATACTCCATCAACGATACGGTGGTTGTGTTTGACCGTATCCGTGAGTACGTCGGTCTATATGGCGACAAAAAGGAAGATACAGACCTCATGAACGATGCTTTGAATAGCACGCTCAGCCGTACCATCAACACCTCACTCTCGACGTTTGTCGTATTGCTCACCATCTTCTTGTTGGGCGGTGACAACATCAAAGGCTTTGTATTTGCCTTGATGATTGGTGTTGTAGTTGGAACATACAGCTCCATCTTCATTGCAACGCCTAGCGTATTGGACTTGAGTAAAAAGTTGAAAGCATAATCCGCTCGAAACTCAATCGACTCCCCCACCAGCGCGGATGAGCAACAATGCTTCAATCGCCTGGTAAACAAAAGGCCACCCACACCGGGTGGCCTTTTTATTGGTCTAGTTGATCAGATCACCGCGTCTGAGCAATTGATACGGACTCAGTTTTTCGAGGTTCATCACGACACTGAACGTGGTACCACCCTTGAAGTTTAGTGTTGAGAAGCCATTGAGTCGTTGAATCACGGGCAGCTGAACTTTCAAAAACAACACCTGTACCTCCAAGCCTGCTGTGAAAAGATCCATCTCTCTCCCGATCAAACCCCCTCCATATAAACTCAGGCGCTTGGTAAGGTCGCGTGATACTCGTGCAGAGAGCATTTGGTCTACACGGGTCTGAAACGCATCTGCATTGCTTGAATATGGAACGTCCATAATAGACAAACCGCCTTGTTCTCGCGCAATGATTCGACTCAGCAGGCCATCCATACCGCGTCCTAGGAAGGCATGGTCTTTGAACATATCAGTGTTGCCCGCTATACCCGCATTCATGAGCGGATAAACCCATACCGAACCAAAAGACTGAGCCGCGTAGACGCGCCAATTCCAGCCAAGTCCCCGACGATTCACATCTTTTCTGCCTTCCCAAATGGCCTCCACGGTCAGTGAACGATCAATGAGTTCTGGCAAAATCGGAGAGCTGAAGAATGAATTGCGACCGCCAAAAGCTCCATAAAGCCACGATTCTGAGCCCGCTGCGGTGATGCGCAACTCCCCGTTTTGTTGGAGGTTGCCGCGCTCGCGACCAATGGTGTAATTGAGTCGTACCGCTTGTCGATTTGTCGTCGGGTTGGGCGCAAATCCCGGATCAATCCCAAGCCCTTTCGATCGTTCGCGAACGTCGATGAGGGAGACGCTCAACTCGGACCTCAACGGAATTCCAGGGTTTGCATTGAACCGATGAATGTACTGGAGGCTCGACCGGAAGTAATCGATGTCATAAACATTTGCAATGCCTTCCTGGGCAAATTTTCGGATTTGTGCTTCGAACCTTCCATTTCCCATTTTGAACGAGGCCCGTCCAATTCCTGCCAGTTCGGAACGGCTCGCACTCCACAGCGGCATCGCCATCCACTCCCAATTGCGCAGCGGTAACACGCTGTTGTGCAGAACGAGTCCCGCAAGCAATGCATCGTGCGCGTTCCAGGCCACTGCAGGCAGCCAGTTCAGTTGGGTTTTGGTGCCATCCTCCAACCGGGTGAGCATGCGCAAACTCAAAGGCTCGATGCACCGCAACAGTCCCGATGTTTTGATCGTATTGTTTTGTGGATGAGCATCCATGGAAACGCTTTCGTGGTCGATCCTCAACGCTGTATACGAAGCACCATTGTCATCCTTTGCAGCGATGAGCAAATTGCCCGATGCGTTTGATTTCAAAGGATTGTACCAGTCGATGAGCTTCCAAACCGAATCAGCTACGCAACCATATAGAGGCCACGGCCCCTCCAGATCTCCTCGATTCTGAATCGAAACCAACAACGAATCTCCTGAAGACCCACGTTCGCGCCGTAACCCTGCGATGGCATAATCCGTCTGGCCTGTGGTTGGAATGAGGCCGTCAAAAAACCATGCAAGATCCTTTCGTGTGCTGGATTCTAGTGATCGTTGCAAATCGTCCGGACTTGGGTGCTTGAATTTCCAGTCACTGAAATATGAACGCATTGCTGCATCAAACTGCGGCGTTCCAAGGGATTGGCGCAAGTATTCGAAAGCAGCGGCTGATTTTTTGTAGACGACCGTGCCGTAGTTGATGCCGCTGAATGCATCCGAATGGCATTGCATGGGCTGATCGTCACTCATGCGGGCGCTCAACAGGTAAGCCAATGCATCGCGGCTCTCATATGAGCGACCCATCAAATCCAAGGACTTCATGATGGGGGTTGCCTCTTCGACCATGCCCGTGAGGCCAATCGCATCGCCATATTTCTCTACAAAATAGCGGGTCTCGTTGAATGAATTGATGCCCTCATCCATCCACGCATTGGTGCGCTCGTTGGACCCCAAAATGCCATAAAACCAATTGTGTCCGACTTCGTGCACGATGACCGTTTCCAGTCCCATAGCTGTGCCCGATTCACCAATCACCGTTACGTTGGGATACTCCATGCCCCCGCCGGCACTGATGGTCCCGTCCACGGCAGTGACTTGCTCGTACGGGTAATCACCGTTCCATTGCGAATAGTAGCGCGTCGCATCGGCGATGTACTCGGGTGCTTTGCGCCACAGTTGCGCTTCGGCAGGCGTAAACATGGACCAAGTAGTGACTTCCCGTCCTGACCATGGCAACTCGGTGCTTCCCTTGAGTACCCACCACCGCTTGTCGGCAAACCATGCAAAGTCATGCACATTGTCTTGCCGGTAGCGCAGCGTTTTCGTCTCAGTGGCAGACATTGGAAAGGCATTGACACTATCGGGATTCAACTCCAAATCGTCAAATTCCGTGGCGTCGATTCGGCGTGCAGTCGCGAGGGCGATTGAATCCAAGAACACCTCCTCTATCTGGTTGTCCGCCCAAGTGGGATCAAAGTCACCCGTTGCACCCACTACGTAGTTTTTGGGCAGCGTAATCTCAACATCAAACGAGCCGTACTCGGAGTAAAACTCGCCTTGATTTAAATAAGGCATCTCATGCCAGCCGTCGCGATCGTATACCGCCGGCTTAGGGTACCATTGGGTGATCTGGTAGGACTCGCCAATGTGACCCAGTCGGCTGATTTTGCCGGAAGGCAATTGCACCCGGAAAGGCGTAGCGTATTCCAGCGATTCCCCGGGCGCAAGCGGCTTGGGCAATGTCAATTTTGCAATGTCGATGTGCTGAGGGTGATAGGACCATTCCGCTACGACACCATCCACTGCGAAGTCAAGCGAATCGATGCCCCCGAGGTCACGTTGCAGCGCCCAAAACATGAACATTTCACCTTGCCTGAATTTTTGCTGCGCCAGCGCCGTCTGTCCATTTTTGTAGGCATTGGGCCAAAGATGAATCCATATAAATTCCAGCGTATCGCCGCTGTTGTTGGTGTACGTGGTCGCGATGTCGCCGCGCAATGTATGCTCGGTATCATCCAGCGCCACCGCAATTTGATGGTCCACGGTTTGTTGGAAGTAGTCCGCTTGGGCAACCGCTGGTTCACACAGAAAAGCGGATGCTACCATAGCAATGACGAAGGAAAGTGCCGTGGATCTCATTGATGCAAGGTTGTTGGTGAATGGGTCACGCCCGAAGTTAGTTCCCTTTGGCTGAATTTGTACCTTTGACGCCATGGGCGCTACAGAAATCGTATTCATCTTTTTGGTCTATTTGCTGCTGTTTGGCGCCAAGGGGATTCCTTCCTTTGCGCGAACCATGGGCGGCGCTGTGCGTGAGTTTAGGAATGCGACCGATCAGATCCAACGTGAAATATTGAGCAGTACCGACGGCATCAAGGAGGAAGTCAATAAAGTGCGGAAGGCAGCCGATGCAGCGGATCCATTCAATTCACCTCCCGCGCGTCCAAAGCCTCAAGCATCGAAATCACCAGATGTTGCTTCGGATGATGACAACACCGATAAACCCAACTCCTGAATGGGCATTCTATTTCTGATTGCAGGGCTCGTGTTGTTGGTCCTGAGCGGTGACGGCTTGGTACGTTTCGCATCGGGCTTGGCCATCAAAGCCTCCATCCCGCCCGTAATTGTGGGCTTGACCATTGTTTCAATTGGGACTTCTGCGCCGGAGATCATTGCATCGGTGCGGGCTGCTTTGGAGGGGAACCCGGGCATTACTGTGGGCAATGTCATCGGCTCCAACATTGCCAACTTGGCCTTGATCTTGGGTGTAACGGCCTTGATTCACCCCGTGCGGGTCGATCGATCCTTGATGCGCACCGACTGGCCCGTATTGGTGGCGGCATCGCTGTTGTTTTGGTTTTTTGCACGCAATGGCAGCCTGGAAACCTGGGAAGGAGGAATGTTGCTCGCGGGAGGCATCGGGTTGCTGATCATGCTCTACTTCCGAAGCCGTTTTGCGAACAAAACCGACCAAGCACTGACAGAAGATTTGGACGAGCAAAAAGATGCAAGTCGGTCAATTTGGATGTTGCTTGGGGGCATCGTCGTCGCGAGCATCGGGCTTTATTACGGCTCGGAATGGTTCATCGAGGGCGCACGACAACTGGCCAAACAAATGGGCGTCAGTGATCATGTCATTGGGTTGACCGTGGTGGCTTTTGGCACGAGTGTGCCGGAGTTGGTCGCTTCAGGCATCGCCGCTTGGAAACGAGAATCCGATTTGGCCCTTGGAAACCTCATCGGTTCCAACATCTTCAACATCTTTTTTGCTGCCGGCTTATCCTCGAGCATCATCGCGTTGCCAGTAGATGCGCAAGCCCTGCAGTTTGACTTTTGGTGGATGACGGCCATTGCGCTGATTGTGGGTGCCATGATGTGGCACAAGTCATTGGTGCATCGCTGGAAAGGGGTCGTTCTCCTCCTGGCTTATCTCGTTTACATGGTCTGTGTAGGCGGCGGATGGACAGAAGGAATCGTGAACTGAAGACGTGTGATGGACTTCTGATGAACAAGGAAATCATACTGCGAGAAGGTCCCAGCACCTGCTGGGTCATCCGCGGAGCATTTGACGAAGTACCGCTGGCCCATTGGACGGAATCCATTCCTTGGCAGCAAAACAGCATTCGGATGTACGGCAAGACGCACCCCGAGCCGAGACTGACGGCTTGGATGGGCCCGGCTTATCGGTATTCGAGCATACAGTGGCCTGCTGCCCCCTTCACAGATGAGATGCGCCGGTTTGTGAAGGAGGTGGAAGTCCACACTGAGACCGCCCGTTACTTCAATGCCTGCCTCTTCAATCAATACCGAGACGGACAGGACTCCATGGGTTGGCACCGCGACAACGAACCCGAAATCGACCCCAGCTGCATCGCCAGCGTGAGCTTCGGGGCCTCGCGGGATTTTGTCATCCGGCATCGCACCACGAAGGAAAAATGGCTCGTTCACCTGCACCATGGCGACCTGCTTGTGATGGAGAATTTGCAAGACGCCTACGAACATGCGCTGCCCAAGCGATTGCGCGTGGGTGAGCCGCGCATCAATTTGACCCTGCGGCGGATCCTCAGCCTTTGAGGGATCTAGGAAGAAACACAAATCGGCCGCCCCCTCAAAGGGAGCGGCCGATTGTCATTTCTCTATCGAATCAAAGGGACAAGCCCCCAGAAAGAAATCGTTTCAATCCCTAAAATCTTCTATTTCCGAAGATTACCTTTGAAATGAAACTTTACTGGAAATCATGTCCGTTCATCAATCTGCCAAACGCATCACCACCCAGGTGCTTGCTGAAATGAAAGCCAATGGCGAGCCCATCGCCATGCTCACGGCCTATGATTACTCCATGGCGACCATTGTCGATCAAGCCGGTGTCGACGTGATACTCGTCGGAGACAGCGCATCG
>CBFIEJ010000028.1:0-28453 GCA_965661575.1 uncultured Flavobacteriales bacterium
TTCACAAAACGTCCCACCTCAATCTCACCGTTTTCTTTCTCAACGAAGACCTGGTAGAGTCCCACGGAAAGATTGCTCAGGTCCAGAGGCACTTCAAGTGTTGAGACATTTTGAAACATCTGACCATATACAGGTCTTCCCCGCGCGTCATAGACTGACAAGCCCAAGTCTTGGCTGAGGTAAGAACCGTAGGCAATGGTAATTTGGTTTGCTGCGGGGTTTGGAAACGTGACAATGCGGTTGAAAGCGAAGCCATAGGTCACTTCCTCTTCTTCCGCCTCCTCTTCTTCCTCTTCAACATCATCGTAATTGAATTGAATCCAATTCATATTGAACGGAGCGTCAGTGATCTGGACACGCAACGTGTAAGATCCAGTGTCCAAATTTGCAGTTTCCGTCGTGGTCGCCCAATCTTGCCAACCTCCTGTCGGTTCAAAATCTGATTGACACACATAGATGACTTGGCCATTGTCACGCACCAGGCGGACCAAAACAGAGCCTGAACCATCCAGAGAGGCCGTGCGAAAATCAACGGTGTAGAATCCTGCTTTGGTCACATCCACTTGGTACTCTAAAATGTCACCGGCATCCAAGTATCCGACGTTCTCCCCTCCACCTGCGTCGGACGTGGACTCCAATTCAACACCGCTCTGAAAAGAGAAATCCTCCGCTTCGATGCGCCCTGGAATTTCATGGACCACGTCCAAGGTGTTCAGCACGTCTTCCAGCTGAAACGCCTCCAACGAGGTCCCATCCTCTGCTGCCACTTCCATACCTGCGTATGAGATTTTAATGACATCCGTACCCTTCAGTGGCTCGTCCATATCGAAAATCACCGTTCGGTAGTTCGTTGGGTCGAAGTCAATCGTATTGAAACCGGCCGATTCACCGTTGATTTGAATTTCGAAGCCTCCCGGAGCGGATGCAAGTGGCGCCTGAATCGGCTTGTTCACTGACATCTCAATTTGGTTGTTGTTCACGGTCTGTGCCGAAATGAACTCGTGTGAAGCATCGACTGGAGAGATCCCTGAATACAAAAAGTCGAAGCTGCTCAAATTAAATCCGGCCTGATCCATGTAAAATGAAAGCGTAGACTCCCCTTCATAAAGGATCACATCCTCGACCAGAACGGTGGTCCAATTTGCCCAACCACCCGAATTAGAAACAACAACCGGCTGGGATATGTCCGCCCCATTCACCTCGAAGTGAAATGTGCCATCATCAGCACCTGCTGCGACCCTGAGTTCGACATCATAAACCCCAGATACGTCGACATTTACCGTGTAATTCATCCACTCGTCGGAAGCCAGCCACCCGACATTGTAACCGTTTGAATTGACGGCATCAGCGCAGGGCTCAACATCTACACCATCGTTTCGATACGCCCATCCGGTGTTCCATTCGGTGTAGTTTCCGGTGGACACATGATAATTGGCCGTTTTGGTGTCGGAATATGCAGAACCAACCACTCCGAGGTCAAAATCTGTTGCAAAAACAACACCCGGGATGGACGGGACCTCCTTGAATGGACGTGTTTCATTCGAGTATACTTGACGGAACATCGCATCCACAACGTCTTCTTTGAATGCGCAGTTTTCAGTTTTCAGGTTCTCTGCGAGCTCCATCAATGTGGCTGTTGCAGCTTCTGTTGTTGGTGCTGGACCGCTGCCACCCCAGTGGTTCAGAAGCGCCTGATAATTGTCTGTTTTTGGGATGCTCAGAATGGCTGAAATGTTGTCAACTTTTTTCAGAGGCCACCATGCCCAGCCTATTCCCAAATCCTCCAAAAGCCGTATCGCATCGCGAAACCACACATTCGAATTTTCTCCACTCTCACCGAGGTAGAGCGGGACATTGTGCTCATTCCGCATGGTGGTGACCCACTGCATTGTTTCCACCGTATTGGTGCTCCAATACTTGTGTGGTGAGTAGACCAAATTATCGTCCCACGGTGGGGTCAGGCCTGTAAAATCATTGGCCCACCAATTCCCTTCAATGAAAATGATGTGATCGGGATCGACCGTTCGAATGCTGTCTGTGACCTCTTCATACAAGGCTCTCATAGCCGTATTTCCGGGCAAATCCCAATTTGGCTCGTTCAACAGATCATAGCCAGCCACCCAGTCTTCGTCTGAATAGATTTCAGCCAGACGTTTCCACAACGCCACCATTTTATTTCGGTTCTCCTCGCTTTGCCACAACGATGGATTTGCGGGATTGTAATCTGAAATAGCCGCATCATATCCCTGTCCTCCCGGGGCAGCGTGAAGGTCGAGTACAACATACAGCTCATTTTGCTTGCACCAAGAGATGAGGCTATCCGTCAGCTCGAATCCAATCTCGAGCCAGGTGTTTTCACCCGGGACGGGCTCCTCTTCGATGGGAAGTGTGAAGAGGTTATAATGCATGGGCAGTCGCACTGAATTAAAGCCCCATGCCTTCATCGAATCAATGTCGCTTTTCTGCACGTGATTCTGCAGCCAAGCATCATAAAAGTCTTCGGTAGCCTCTTCGCCAATGGTCTCCACGATTTTTTGGCGAATTTCCCATTGGGGATTGGCATACGCTGAAGTTTGCAGCATATAACCCTCCTGGACCATCCATCCGCCGAGACCCATCCCCCGGAGAATTACGGTATCTTGATCTTCATTGACGATCGCCTGGCCAGAGGTGGAGAGCCGATTTTGACCAAATGCAGCCGCACAGGTGGTCACGAGAAAAAGTACGGGAAGGATTATCGCACGCATGGTTCGTTCATTTTGTGGTGTCAAAATTACACTGTACCGCGATTATTCAAAATGAAAAGTCCCATTGAGTGTTTGGAGGGCATAAAAACTTCCCAAAGCGGCATTAGTCGAGTAACTTGCGTTTTTAATTCGAAAACATGCCTCAACGAAGCCTCATTTTCATACTCTTATCTTGCTTCGCTTTCGCCGCCTGTGACAAAGATGAACCCGTTGGCGCTGTACCTTCCATCTCCTTTCCGATTGATGTGAGTCATTTGGAAAACGAAGAAAATGCCATTTTTGAATTTCCTCTGGTACTCAATGTTTCCACCAACCGGGATGTAACGGTTACGTATGAGGTCAAGTCTATTACCGCCATTGCTGGGGAAGATTTCATCGCCACCAGCGGCACGCTCATTTTTCCTCAAGGCACGGCCTCTGGAACCATTGCAGTCGAAATTATCATCGATGATTTCATCGAGAAAGATGAGCAGTTCCGGGTTGTTTTAACGGGATCGTCCAATGGAGTCATTGCTGGCGGCCTGCAGGAGGCCATCGGCACCATTCGGAATGATGACACCGTAATACAAGTTACGAGCGAAGGTTACGAAGCATCAGACAGCTACCCCGGGAGGAAGTTGGTGTGGTCAGATGAGTTCGAAACCAACCAAATCAACCCGCAGCATTGGACGTATGACTTGGGTGCTTCAGGTTGGGGCAATCAGGAATTACAGAACTACACGTCAAGCGCAGAAAACTCCTACGTGGCTGACGGAAACCTTATGATTGTGGCCAAAGAAAACGGTTCACAATACACCTCGGCTCGGCTCAAATCCATTGATTTACAGGAGTTCCAGTATGGCCGAATTGATGTGCGAGCCGTTTTGCCATTTGGGCAGGGAATCTGGCCAGCGATTTGGATGTTGGGAGCCAATTTCCCAAACTCGGGGTGGCCCGCTTGTGGGGAAATCGACATCATGGAACTCATTGGCTCAAGTCCGAGCAACGTGCACGGAACCGTTCATTTCGGGAACAGTTACGCTCAGCACCAGCATACTGGGGGAAGCAGGTACCTCGGAGGTGGACAAACCTTTGCCGACGAATTTCACGTTTTCTCGATTGATTGGAATGAAAGTGGAATCACATGGCTTGTCGATGATCAGCCTTTCTACAGCGTTGACTCCAACGTTACAGGCAACCAAAACTATCCTTTTGACAATCCGTTCTTCTTCATTTTAAATGTTGCTGTAGGCGGACAATGGCCCGGCTACCCAAATGCCACGACATCTTTTCCTCAGTACATGGCTGTGGATTACGTGCGCGTTTATCAGTGATTCGCGTCTAGCCAATCACATCGACCACGCCCACTTCACAAACAAGCGACGCTGTTCGACAGGAGCGTAGATGCGTGACGCATCGAAATCTTCACTAAATGGGGCCTCGGGCGCAATGATGGGACGTGATTGAATCGCATTGGTCAAGTTCTTGAGCCCAATGGTCAGTGTGTTCGTGGTCTTCGAAAATCTTCCATTTCGCGGGGACCATGAACGAAAAACACTGCAGTGCATCAACTGGAATGGCTCACTGTTTTCAGGCTCAGTAGCGCTGTAAAACGGCAGGCGCATGACACCAACATGTTGTCCCGAAAAATTCACTCCGATGTTTCCCCATCGGTACCCGCCTCCAAAATTGGCCGTAAAATTGGGCGCGAACTCAATGTCTTCAGCTTCTTCCCATGACGCCGTGGACCACGGCAAGTCCGATTCCTCGAGCAACTGGGAACGCAACATGGTTGCACCCAATGTGCAAGACCAACCGCTCGCCCCTGTGAGCAAAGCATCCGCTCCGATTCCACGATTCCAGCCTACACCGTCAATGTTTCGATAGACAATGGCATTGGGCAGGCTGTCATAATCCGCATAAATACGATCTGTGAATAGCGTCGAAAAAACATGCCCAGAAACCGTTGCCGCGAAGGTGTCATCACCTGTGCTCCAACTTGCACTGAGGTTGGCGTTCCAGCTGGACTCGGGCCGCAATCCCTCATCGGGTTGGAGAACAGCTCGAGATCCGTCCAATGCTGCGTGCTCTTCGGTGAATAAATGGACCCGCCGGTAACCACGTCCGGCATTGAGACGCACATCTACCGTATACGAAGGCGACCATTTGAAATTGATACGTGGAGCGATTACAACGTCCGCATTGGATGGCTTTTCTATGCGCAATCCGTGAATCCACGAGAAGGTCTTGCGGCCTGATTCCGAGGTTGATGAAGCGCCCGTATGCTCCACATATACCGCTGGCACCAGGACGTTCATGTCTGATTCCGCCAGGGTTTCATCACGGTAGTTGTCCCACATCAGGCTCAAACCACCGGTGATGCGTCGGTTTTCCTTCCAACTCCATCCACTGTGAAAAGCCTCTGCATTGGCCGTGATTTCACGCGCATTGAACACGGTGCTGCCGTAGGTTGAACGCTGATCATGAAATGAAAATCCTCCCTGATAAGTCATCCCGGTTCCTGCGCGCGGTGAGCCGCCCAGCAGCCATTCACTCCGCAACAAATCGATGCGTTCACCATACCTGATTTCCCCCCCACGGTCGGCTTCTTCAAAATCCAGAGCTCCGCCAAATCGCTTCTCAGCGTATCCGCGCAGCGTGGTGCGCCAATGCCTTTTTTCGGTGCTGCGCTGATGCCGCAACGTACCAACCACTCGTTCAATCGTGGGAGCATCCGTCATGCCATCTTGATTGTTGTCCAATCGATTGACCATGCGGTGAGCATCCAAACCGATTTGCCAGGGCGCGTCCTCCGCTCCCCATCCTGCCGCGGCTGAAAGCATCATTCGTTGATGGCTGTCCAATCCAACGCTTCCAGACGATGTTCCGGATCGCAGTGGAGCCAGCACCACATTGATCACACCGCCAACCGCTTGGCTTCCAAATCGAGCGCTCGCGGGACCTTGGATCACTTCGACCTGTTGAATCATACTCAAGGGAATCCCGTCCAAGGCATACGCTGAAGCCAAGCCTCCCAACAAGGGCACACCATCCAAGAGAATCAATGTATACACGCCCTCCAATCCATTGATGTGTATGTCGTTGGTACCGCAGACACCACAGGCAATGGTTTCTCGCAAGCCATTGCTAAAGTCTAAAGCCTCTGTTGCGTCATCTGCAGGAATATCCCGAAGTGCTCGTCCTGCCAATACCTGCGTACGAATGGGGCTCTCCTTCAACTTCATCGCTGACAAGCTCCCGATCACAGTAGCACCTCCCAACGCAAACGTACTTTCCTGAAGTTGGATCGAATGCTTCTCCTCCGCTGCACAAGACAGCATCCCTTCCCACGGTTCGAAGCCCAGTGCGCGAACTTCAATTTTTTGTAAACGGCTTGCCGTTTGAACAATTCGACGCGACCAAAGGCCATCTAGGTCTGTGGCTCCTGCAGGCTTTCCTTCAACGATAATCGAAGCATTCGGCAAAGGGCCCGCAGCCCCTTTTACACTAATGCTGCATTGGGCATTCACAGAAAAAACAGATGCTAAACCGGCCAAAAAGGTCAATGTAAAATACCGTAAAAATATCTGATTGACGTGTGCGACCATTTTTTTCATGGTGGCAAAAATAATTATTTAACCTCGATTAAAAAATTATTTAGGCAAAAGGTTTGCGGTTGATGTTTGATGACGCATGACATCTTCCCTATCCATTCGTTGCTTCCTAAACTTGCCCGCATGGTACAACGGCGCTTGATTCGAATAGAAAGGACTGAATGGATTGCCTGATTGCCCAGTGGGCAAGATGCTCTCAGAATCTGCAACGTCTGCAAAATCAATGGAAATCCGCATCGATGGACCCGAAAAGATCTCGTAATCCACTTTCTTTTTCAGCTTGAATTCGTATTTATTCAGCGCATCCTTTGCTGCTGGCAATGGAATTCCGCCAACGCTCAACCAATCGCCAAGGATGGGAACTGCTGACATTGCATGTCGGTGCGTGACCGTGTGCAATCGGTCGTAATGCCAAGTGGTCGAATCTTCACCCAGCGTTTCTCTCAAATCCTCCCGGGCAGCCACCAGTGCTGCAGCAACAATTTCTGCTGCTGTCTCTTGCGCTTCCGTTCTCACATCATTCCACCACGGTGAATGAGGACGAGCGAGCAAGCGAGGAAACGTGTTCTCACTGACGAGGGTCTGATGAAAAGACTCGAATTTTTCATCCGCTGATCCGTCCGTTGTGTTGAACTCAAACTCGTCAAACATCGCGCCTTCGATGGTGCGATACATCCAACGATAATAAAGCGTGGGCGCAAGCTCATGCCCCAGATGGCTGCCATCCCAATCCTGTAAAAACGACTCAACGGACTGTCCCCCCTCCTCTGCAAAAGCCACCATCCGCCTGGCATTTTCCGGATAAACCCGTGAGTGGTGATCGAGTTGAATATCCTGAGCATCAGCCATCGCCCAATCTGTTCTTGCACTGGACAGGGCCTCCACAATCCCTGCAGCGCGGGTGTTTCCAGAGTAATAATGTCCGGGATAGGGCACGCTGTCACTTGGCTCGGGTGCATTGTTGGCTGAATAAACAAAACCACAATCAGGATTCTCCGACTGCGGATTGTGCTCAAATGCATACCAACCCGTGGGATCATTCGCCTCATCGCGTCCATCAATCAGCGTTTTTGTATCGACATGCTCAGGACGCTCAGGAAGCTTAGCACTCGCCCACCAGGCGATATTTCCGGCTGCATCTCCATACATCAAGTTCAATCCGGGCGCGTGAACCAGCGCTGCTGCTGCTCGAAATTCCTCCATGCCCGACGCTCGTGAAAAACCATAAAAAGCCTCATGCATGAGATTCTCGGGATACTGTGTGAAAGTCCACCACATCGCCACATCATCCTCAATCAAGGGCCCGTGATGTGTTTTTCGCCATTCAAAACTCACTGGTTCCTCTCCCGCGATGAGAATGGTCTCCATCGAAGACTCGATCGGCAACCATTCTCCTGCGTGAAAATAACGATCTCCTTCAATGGTCTCTCGGTACAGATCGATGTCATCATTGACAAACATGGTGATGCCCCAGGCATGATCACGCGTGTGTCCAATCGCCGGAAACGGAAGGCCTGCCAGATGATTTCCATAGTATTCCATATCCGGAGTGACAATATGCGCTTCATACCATACCGACGGTGAAGCGTAAGCCATGTGCGCGTCATTGCAGAAAAGCACTTCACCGGAAGCGGTGCGATCGCCGCTGATCACCCAAGCATTGGACCCCAACCATTGAGGCACCGGTCGCAGTTCATCCAATCGTGACACACGCGCGGCCAAGCCCGATGCATCGAAGTTTGATCCTGCGGAGTCAACCCCGCGGGGTATCCGCGTAAATCCTTCCTGACCCACGGCCAAATCCTCCCATCGAGCCGAATCCAGGTTGTGCTTCATCCAGTCCAAAATCGGTTCTGTTTTCAATTGGATGGCAAAGGAATAAGCCATAAATCCAGTCGCGCAGTATATGTCACGTGTCGTAAATGGCCGTGGCTGCTCTCCTAAAATTTGATACTCAAAGGGACGCTCATTTTGAGCAATGAACGCATTGATGCCGTCGAGATAAGCAGACATCGCAGTTTTAATGTGCACAGGAGCTTCTTTCTCGAACGCCTTCGACGAGCGTTCTGCAGCGTGTTGCATGCCCAATGAACGCAGGTGAATATCGTTTTCGACCATGTCCCCTCCCAACAACTCAGACAATTCTCCAGCACCGGCGCGTCTGAGTAAATCCATTTGCCACAAGCGCTCGGATGCGTGCACATACCCCAATGCATGCATGGCATCGGCTTCTGTTTGAGCATAAATATGCGGCACAGCCATATCATCAAAAATAACCTCCACAGGTGCGCTCACTGCATCAGAATGCAACTCAAAACCGTAATCAGTAGCATTCGAATGGATGTAAAAAAAGACCCCTGAAATCCCAGAAAAAAACAACAGAATCAGGATCCAACGTAGTCTTTTCATGGCATTGATTTAATGGACAACCTTCGAACAATTATTGACGAAGGTAAAGCCAGAAGAAGCCTCGCAACGACCGACTTCATTTCAAATTAGTAAATTTTCGATGCATCTTTGACAGCACTACCCCGAATCGAACTTCATGAGCAAATTAATCTCTGGCATCCAGCAAATTGGCATTGGCGTTCCCGATGTGCACAAGGCCTGGAAATGGTACCGTAAAGCATTTGGCATCGACATTCGAATGTTTGAGGAAGCCGCCGAAGCTGCTCTTATGACCCGCTACACAGGTGATGAAGTGCATGCGCGCCATGCTGTATTGGCCTTGCACATGGGCGGGGGTGCGGGCATGGAAATTTGGCAATTCACGACCAGAGAGCCACAACCCTCAGCCTTCGAAGGGAAACTGGGAGATACCGGAATTTTCATTTGCAAGATCAAATGCAAGGATGCCGACTTCATGCACGCAGAGCATCGGCGGCTTGGCATTGAATCACTTGGGCCCGTCCATACCCGCGCGGACGGCAGAAAGCATTATTACCTGAACGATCCTCATGGATATCCATTCGAAATGGTGGAGAGCGATGAATGGTTTGGGCCCGCTCCTTTTGGTGGAGGTGTGGGCGGAGCGGTCATTGGCGTATCGAACATGGACAAGGCCCTGACACTCTATCGCGACGTCCTAGGATACGACCTCGTTGCAGTGGATGAAACAGGAATCATTCCAGCGTGGCAGGCGATCCCCGGAAGCGATGAATCTTATCGGCGCATGGTATTGCGACGCTCAGAACCAACGGCAGGCCCGTTCAGCCAAATTTTGGGCGGAGGGGAGATCGAACTTGTCCAAGCCTTGGATCGTGAGCCGCGGAATCTTTTTGAAGATCGATTCTGGGGCGATCTCGGCTACATCCACATCTGTTGGGACATCCGCGACATGGAGGCTTTGGGGAAAGAATTGGAAGCCGCTGGTTTTCCTTTTACAGTCAATAGCGCCTCCTCATTTGACATGGGCGAAGCGAGTGGGCAGTTCACCTACGTAGAAGACCCCGACAGCACATGGATTGAATTCGTGGAAACCCATAAGATCCCAATCAGTCAAAAAATGAATTGGTACCTCGATACACGAAAGCGCGCAGCAGGTAAAGCTCTTCCCAAGTGGATGCTCCGAATGCTCCGCTTCAATCGGGTAAAGGACTGATTACTCTTCTTCAAGTTCGCCTGTGATTCGGATATTTTGGGTGTTGTCCGTCTGAATGCTCCCGAGGAACGCGTTGGTTCCAATGGAAATATCCCTAGAGGCTCCTGGTCGAACATTGAGTGAATTACCACTACCGCCTAACATTGTGGAGGGAAATTTTCGGAGTGACCGCAGAGAATCTCGATCCTTTGTCGGCATTCATTGAACCCAGCACTTTTGCCATCGCAACCGGCAATCCCAAACTTGCGTCGTGGTTGATTCAAAAAATTAAGATCAACGAGTCAACCTTGCAGCAATTTCAAATGCACGATCTGCACGTGCACTTTTTGATGCAAGCGATGTCTGCATTGTTCCAAAAGCGATTCAAGGATGCTCGTTTTTGGATGTCGCGGTTTGATGAAAATGAGTTGCGACGCCCCAGTTTTCACGACTTCCTGCTCTTTTCGATCAGACGCATTGAAACTGAGCTAGACGGCAGCGCTCACGTATACCCCGAGGAGGTGCGACAAGTGGTCAATAAATTGGGACACCCTTGGTTTTCAGAAGATTTATGGCACTCCTTTTTCAACCAAAAGCGAGTCCCATCAGAGTATTTGCATCAATCGACTTCTACCCTTGAAGCGAAGCATGTACATACCGGCAGGAAATGAGGATACGTCCAAGGTAAATTCTGCGCCCGCTTCAAGCACCGTCCATTCTTTGATGCACTGACCCGTGAGATTGAAACACTGAAGTTGGACCGGTGCCATTGGCTTTTCTTCGAGGCTCACTCGAACGGTATTTTTAGCAGGATTCGGATAAACGCTCCAACCATTCTGCGATTGATTTTCCAACGTCACCACCTCATCCAACTCAGCAACCATCCAGCTCGATGCGAAATGATTGTCCAGCCATGGCGCAGCGCGCACCAATGCTTCGGCGCCGGATACAGGCACGGGCCATGGAGCTTCCGTGCCGTATTCCACAAAGTCGACGACAATACCAGATGCATCCTTGAGCAAAATCCTTTCGCCTTCATTGGCCAATTGACCAAAGTCCCATTGAACCACTTGCTCGAAAGAGCCTTCAAAGAACGTATCGTCTTTCACGATCCAGAGCGACTCACCCGGCTGAAGCCACAAAGCATCGAGGCAAACCCATTGCACAGCATCTTCAAGTCGGTATCCCTCAAAATTTCGCGGCTCAGCGCCCTCATTTTGAACCTTGATCCACTCCCGGTTGGGGTGCTCGAGGCCAGCATAGCCAAATTCCACAATCGCGACATCTCGTTCATCAATGGTCCAAGGCATCAGCCACGGAAACGGTGCACCATAGTTTTCACCAGAGACCGACGCATCAATCGCGGGCGAGCCTTCAATCAAACTGAAGTAAAACGCATCGGGATGAGCAAACTGGGGATCTGCCATCACGACTTCATCAAACATCAGAGTATCGCTGTCGTAGAGCGCATTCATCACCAGAGCAGTCGAAATTGAATCTTGAAAAATCGGCGAATGGCTGTGGTTCGAGAAGATGGTATTCTGAACGGTCACATCACCCCCTCCCATGCCCGGATTCTTCTCGTACACGCTGATGCCATATTGATTGCCGTAAAACGTGCTGTAATCTACGCTCGATGCACCCAAATCTTTCATAGCCACGCCCAATGCACACTGTGCAATTGTCATGTTCCTGATTGTGGCATCTGACGCCTGACCAATGCTAATCCCCTTATCTGTGCAATGGTGAATGAGCCCATTTTCAATCAGGATATTGTGCGATCCTTCACCTAAATCAATTCCATCGCTATTGCTCCCTCTGAACGAATGAATAAGCGTGTTGCGCACGATGCCGTTATCGACCACATCATAATCGATGGCATCGGTATCCGGCGAATCATTGCCTTCAAACACGCAAGAATCAATAACAGCTGAACCGTGACGGACATTGATCAAATCACCTGTCACATCCGAATGCAACGTGCAATTGAGCAATTGAATGTCGCTGTGCTCGGCGTATACTGGATTGCTGGCATTTGACGTCAAGGTCACGTGATCCAAGGTAACCGACGAGAACCAAGCCGCTACAGCCGCACGATCATGGACGGGATGCTCACCCCTCGATGCGCCTTCCACCACAGCATGACGAATGAGATTATCGCCATCAGCGGCATCGAACTGAATGTTTCTCCACGGGCCTCCTTCGTTAGGATTGAGACGAAAAACGATTGGAGATTCAGAGGTTCCCTCTGCGAGCAATGCCCCCCGCACCACAAGCTGCGCGTCAGTTGGAAACCAAATTTCCACTCCCGGTTCAATGATAAGCGTCGCCCCAGCTTCCACAACGCTCGTGCCAGATGCGAGGTAAGGCGAACAATCTGCAGTCAATGTCAAATCCTCCGACATGATCAAAGGCAAAATGCATTCACCTGTGGCTGCGTAACGTGCGAAATATCCAGCATCCCCAACCAGAGACAATTCCAATGGATTATCTGTGGTCAAAATGTCATCGAACAACACAGTCATCGCAAGGCTCAGGTCAAAACTGATGTCTGAACTCGTCGATGAACTTTGGTGGATTTCAACAGCCAAGACATTGGAGCCGAGTTGCACGTCCAACTCCACCGCATGAGCGGTCCAATTGGACTCCGCTGCACCTGCTATCGCGCTGCTCGCATATGTTTCAGCTCCGATGCTTCCTCCCGGCATGTTGTCGCGGAAGATCTCTTCACCATTGAAATAAACTACCGCGCCGTCGTCTCGCTGCAAGTCGATGAGACCGCTCACAGGCCCAGCGGGTTGAGTTTCCATGTCAAAAACATGCCGGAAATACGTGGTGATGTGCTTGTCATCGGCATCCTCACCAAACGAGACCTCGGTCACCTCATCATCGTCACCGTAGCCCAACTCCGCTGCGCCTGAAGGCCACTCACTGTCATCGAATTCGATTTCGCGCCATGCGCCCTCCAGATCTTCGCCCGTATCGCTGTAGTTCCAGTCTGAACCTGCAGGAATGACCGTTATTGTTCCCCATTCCGACCACCCAACAAATTCAAACCCCGGCAAGGGCTCAGCCATCAGACTGAGCGGCATCTCCTCGAAATAAGATCCAGCCCAAGGGCTGTCTGGCATCCGAAACTCATTCAACCAAACGTGACCCGAACCTTCGGGATGATTGCCCGTTTGCAGCATAACGGCGGGATTCAAAGCAAATTCATCGGCCATGTCACCCCATAAAAATGAGGCGCGTGCAGAAGCAAAGGTGCGGAGATCATTGATTTCATCCTCCCAGAACTCGACGCTTTCAATGCCATCTCCATACGATGAGGTCGTTCCGCTCCAGCGTTCAACATGAAATGGCACCTCAGCTTCGATCCGCTCCGACCATTCATCGATCAACCGATTCACACGCGTCGGATGAAAAGAGGTGTGAAGATGATCCGCCAATCGCCGTGCAAAGAAATCCCTGTAACCAGCGTTTTCAAGGGCATGCCTCACCCACAAGCGGGCATAATCATAAGGGTCATTTTGAGGCTGCGTGAACTCGTTGATATCGTCATTCGTCGCTCCTGAAAACCCCCGGTCCAAATCGGTAAAGACGTATTGCCACTTTCCACCTTCATGGGGTTTCCACAGAATCACATTGTGTCCCCAACTGCTGTTGCTTGACCAGATTTCCGTGGACCAGTAGTCGGCAAAATTCTCCATATCGACGACCGCGGCAACGGCATCAAAATTGGCTTGGATGCTTAAGTCCTCGGCGAACAATTCATCCATGACCCAAAAGGCAGAATCATTGCCTTCCTCCACACCACCGTGATCGGCGATCATGTCCAAACCGTTGAGCGGTACATCGTAATTTTCGGTCACGAACTCTTCATCCACGCGAGAGCGGATGTTGTGAACCCCCATGTATTCTCCATTTACGAAAACAATAGTCGGACGAAAGCCCTGGTGGTCCACAGGAGCATTTTGCTGAGGCACGTGCTGGGCCAGGCCATCGCGCATCAAAGTAGATGCCCAGTCCGACCCACTGGCTCGAAGAACAAAATTATCAAACTTTGTGCGGGTCCGATCATGAAACAATGGGTAGTCCAAGCTGCCGCTTCCGTAACCGCCGCGGAAATAAATCCCCAACATCTTTTGTGGAAGCACCCAACTGTTTTGTCCGTTGATTTTCACACCCGCCCTTTCATTGAAAACCGCCTCATTGTTGCCATCATTTTCAAAGAATTCCACATTGACGGGCCATTCCCAATCGGGTTTGAAGTCCTGTACGTAAATGCCCGTGTCAGCGTCCCAGAAATAATCTGGATCTGTCACCAACGAAATGACCGGCAATGGACGCTCCGAAAGTTCAGGCTCCAAGAAATACGAATGGGTCACCACTGGCCCGGGAATATGACCTTCTTCAAATACACAGGCACGCACAAAGGCGTCAGCTGAAACGGCTATGGGATTGGAATAAATCGGATCAAGCAAAGTCGGAGCACGTCCATCAGTCGTATAGTGCACTTCGCCAGCGATCGACGTGAGCTCCACTTCCAACGCGCCTTCAAAAAACCCACCTTTCATTGAAAAATAGGGAACGCCGTGAGTTATGCCTGAAAAAGGTTCACTCGTATTGTTGGAACCACCGAGGGTTGCCTCTGAAAACCAGGCCCAATTGGACGCGCCATCTTCAATGCGTCCATAACTCACGTCTGCCTGTTGCGGACCAAAAACCAAGGAGTCCATCGCCTCCAACTGCGAAGTGAATAAGGCCAATTCTTCTCCTGCACTGCTCAATCGGTAAGAACTGTGCAACGCCAAATTTGCATCGTTTTCCTCATCGCACCAGACAGCGAGGAATTCGCCAGCAGGCAATTCTACTCCGTCCGGAAACGTCCATTTTGTCGGATTACTGATGTTATCTGTCAAATGCCAACCCGATAAATCCACAGCAGCATCACCTGAGTTGAATAGCTCCACCCAATCCCCTGTACCGCCAAAGTCAGGGTCTTCAAACGCGAGAGAATTCGAAGCCATGAATTCGTTGATCACGACTTGTGACTGCATCGGCTCGTGCCAAATGATTAGCAGCAGAAACGCCAAAAGACACTGCGCTCGAACACCGGGCAGAAATTGATGGTGGGTTGAGCTACGCATTGCCGCAAAAATAAGCCTATTTCAGTGATTTCCGGTTTTAGCTCAAGCCTTTGGCTTTCGTTTCGGAGGGTGACGTTCGTTGTGCATCCTGCGGCGTTCGGTCATACGCTCCAACGACTCACCCCACTCATTCATGGCTTCAAGGCTAGAGGCCTCAAATTGCGGTGGTCGACGTCCATTGATGTTTTTTAAATCTCGTTTGCGCCCCATGCCATAAGGGACAATTGGATTTAAGAATTGTTCTTTTTCCAAATTGAGCAACAAGATTTCCGAACCCTTTCTAGGGCCGGGGGCTTCGGCTCATAATCCCGCTCCAAGCTTTTTTCACAATCACTTCTGATTGGATGATTTGAAACGCGCCTATGCAATGCAATGAATCCTCTTTAGATGCTGACACAGCTCCCTCCGGAGCATCATGAAGCAAGACATTAAAGGATTTATTCAATCCTTCCTCTGCTCCGTAAAACAAGCAGTTGTAAACTTGATAGAAATGAGCTTTCACCACCGCACCCGCATCATTCAAAAGGCACGAGAGCAGATAACTCCTATCCGTATTGCACGACCCGATCACATCGATGGCCAATAAAACATTGACGCCCCCTTCTACAAACGTAAACTCATTAAGAACGACATCAGTCTCTGCCCATCCACTGTAACCCACCCACTCCTCTCTGTTCAACCCAACATGCTCACGAATCAATTCGGACACATCCACATGATGAACCACTCCGTTCACGTTTACGACCTCTAAGAAAGCTCGACGCTCCAATCCATGAGCTTCAAAATCAATCCCTCGAACAGGTTTTACTTCACTGCTTTTTTTCCAAAAGCCACCCGTCGGCCGCAGAGAAAACACTTCCAAGACCGGAACAGGTTGTCCTGGATTCTCCGGATCCCGAAAAGCAATCGAATCAGGCTCTAGCACATCCAACCAACAAGATTGATCCTCAGCTAAATCTGGGACATAAAGCGATAGGCTATCGGGATTCCACAAAACACCCTTCAACGGAACACGCTCCGCTGAACCTATCCTTCGATAGTGCCCTGAAACCGCCCCAAACCACTCGTAGATACTCGCAAATTCCGGATTGATGATGCCGTCAAACTCGAGATTCATTTCAATCGAATCACCGCCTATTGCAGCAAAATAGCGTTGGTCGCGGTCATATTTCTCGCTCAGTCCCACGAAGGGATGGCCCTGGGAAAACGCAGCGAAAGACAATTCGAAGCTTCCCAGCAAAATGATGAAATACTTCCAGTTTGGAATGAAGGTCATGAGATGCACCCGTGCACTGGATTTACCAAAAGTCATTGGTGAAATCGTAATAGAGGCCCGTCTCATTTTGACGAGAATAGGCATACCTGAAATAGGCATGGCAGCCACAGCAATCAGCAAGCGACTCTTCCTTGAGCAAAAAATCCAACACGCCATCTCCATTCAAATCACCAATCCAAACCACGTGCAAAAAGGTTTGACCGTAACCTCGATACAAGGTATCCACCGAGGCCGCATCGATGAGCAGCTCAACGTCCAACTGGTGAGCATCGGGCGAAAGAACAGACTCCATCCGATACGTTCTGTCATTCGATTCAAAGACCACAGAAATCCCGTGGGAAGGATCTGGATATGGGTGTTCAATGAGTGAAACATTTGTTTCCTCCAATGCTAGGGCGATTGCAGGCATCTTTTGCTTTGACACGACCAACCGATCATAGGCAACAGCACCGACGACTTCATAGAAAAAAGCTGTCTCGCGATAATCCTCAGGCATGTCACCCACTCGTTCTGGGGCATACGAATAATGTGAAACCACCACTTCAACCGGCTCAAAGACCGCATCGCCATCTCGCATTTTCATTCCGTACCAGAAATAATCAGGATGATGAAAATTAGCCTGGAACGTGTTTGGCCTCAACTCAGGTTCAAACGCTGCATGTGGTCGGGACCTCGGAAGGATGATGCAATCGGTAGTGCCTTTCAATTCCCAATCCGAAATCGGCCGAATCGCAGGAAGCAGATGTGCAGAAAAACCATAACCAGCCTTGCCTTCAAAGAATATAGCAACCCAAAAACCGGTCATTCCATCAACCTGTTCGCGTTGGTCAACATGCGCTTCGCCCACGACTTCAGCACCAAAAGGCACCACAGTGAGCACCTCAGACAATCTTGAAGGCTCTGCATGAAGTGGCAACCCGTCGTGGGCAATGGCCCGCAACGTCTGGCCTTGGCTGATGCAAGGGAACAAAAGAATCAGAAAAAACAGAGCACGTGGCATGACGACTCGCAATTTAACGCTTTTGGCAGACACCCTGTCCATAGCAACAATCGATTCATCTACCAGCAAGTGAAACAAAACCCAAACTCGATCACTTTATACCATGAAGCCAGTTATTCATACTCGTAATATGCCCAAACGATGGCCCGTTTGTCACGTAAACTGATTGAAGATGGTAATGTCAGCAACGAAACTGAAAACAAGTTGAAATGATTACAAATATTCTCAAAACAAGCGCAGTGCTTTTCCTAGCACTCTCGGTTGGACCGATTGCCAATGCGCAATGGTCCTATACACTAGACAATGCCTTGAGTGGCATCATGTACACCAACGACTCTGTCCCTGAGCCGTGCTGCTTCAACTCAGGTTACGTCCTGCAAGGCTTCAACCTCGAACAGCTAAGCGACGAAGACAACAATTACACCGTTTTTGTACCAAACCAAGAAGCGGTGGAAGAAGTCATGGCTTTGATGAATCTGAACCAATGGGACCTGGCTGGCTTTTCGGACTTGCCTACCGCATTGAATTACCACATCGTACTCGGCACATACATGGCAGCTGATCTGGCCGATGGCATGTCACTGCCTACGCTGCAAGGCCAAAGCCTGAGTGTATCGGTCGGTGCCGGCGTCATGATCAATGATGCGAATGTGATCCAAACCGATATCACTGCAGAAAATGGAGTCATTCACGTGATCGACAAAACAATGGCCCCAAGTGGTTATCCTGAGGCAACTGTGGTCACAGCCATCGCACAGAGCGAAGCGCATACTTCATTCACGTCGGGAATCATCAATGCTTACTTGGTCGAATACCTCAGTGCTCAAGCACTCGAGGCAGAAGACGACAACAATGGTGATCCACTCCCAGGCCCTTACACCGTGTTTGCCCCTTCTGATGATGCAGTGACTGCGTATGCCTTGATCAATGGTTATTCGGATGCAAACGCTTTCATCAATTCACAAAACGTAGATGAGTTCGTTGAACGTCACATCGTCCTCGGTGTCTACGAAAGTGGAGATTTGAGTGACGGTCAAGTATTGACAACCCTAGGCGGAGAAACCATCGAGATTGGACTCGGCGACGCCGGTGCGACAGCTTCCGGAGCGGCGATTGAAATCGTGGACATTCTGGCCTACAATGGTGTCGTGCACTCTTTGGCCGAAGTGTTGCCGTTGGACATCCCCGCAGTGGAAGGAACATGCGGCACATGGACCATCAACTTGTACAATGCGAGTGGTTCGGAAGATTGGGGAGGATCAACAGTAGACGTCTACGTCGACGGTACGATGATTTCTTCTGAAACCAACAATGAATTGGCAGTTGATGCCGATGGTGACGGATATCCTGAAGAATTCGGCACGAGCACTTTCACATTCGCTGCCAACGAAGGCTCAACGATCGACGTCTTATTCACAGACATCAATGGATCAGGATGGCCGTCGTATGAAGTCTTGGATGAAAACGGCAATGTGCTGTTTCAAACTGAAGATGACACGGACTACGGAGCCGGAAGCGTATTTGGTTTGAAGCCTTGTGACACGGATTTTTCCTGTGGCTATGTGGAAGTCCTCTTCACCGATGAATCCCAAGAAGGGTGGATCGGCGGAGCATTGGAAGTCTTTTCGTATGAGTATGGCAGCTACGCCACCATCGATTTCGACCCTTTCGGAACTTACGGCCCAAGTTTTGGCTCTTTTGCGCAACGGAAAGCTTTTGTACCTGTGAACACAGGTGAGATTGGTTTCGCTGTTGCCGAGCCTGTAATTTATGCCGATGCCTGCGGTTACATGGCATATGGTCCGAGTGGTGAGCTACTCGTAGACCAATCCTCTGAATTCGAGGCACCGCAGAGCGTCGAAGGCATCGCTGCCTGCGCTGAAGGTGATGACGCACAATGCAACGCAACGTTCGATGTGGCGCAGGCCGAAACAGAAAGCGGCGAGGCCATCCCAGGCGCTGTGAACATCACGATTTACGATTACAACATCAACGCAAGTTATGCTTGGGATTTCGGTGACGAAGGAACCAGCGACGAGCCATTTACCTCTTGGCAGTACATCACAGATGGTCCTTACACGCTTTGTTTGACAGTGACCGACGATGCAGCGGGATGCTCAGACACCTACTGCGAATCCATCTCAGTGGATTCATTGGGCATGTTGGGCGGCTTTGTGAGCGGCTTCACCATCACAGTACTCGACGGTGGTGAGAGTGGTTCGGTCAACAGCGTGAACGAAACAAACGCGCTGTTCGCTGACGCCATCATCTATCCAAACCCAGCAACGGACTACTTCATGGTCTCCGGACTCGAAGCCAACGCAGTTTGGACGGGACGACTCGTTGACATCTCAGGAAGCCTAGTGCGTGAATTCAACGGCACCGGCTCAACCCCTATTGAACTGTCCGGCATGCAACGCGGTATGTACTTCCTGCAATTGACATCGAATGCAACAGCATCAAAAACATTGCGCGTAATCATCCAATGATCGTCGCAATTCTGCTGAAGAAAAGCCCGCCTCGTGCGGGCTTTTTTTTTGGATTAAAAAATCAGTTGCGATTAATCGCGATCAATTGCCTTGAATCACCACTTGAGCCCAACCGTCCTCATACAATTCAATGCAAAGCTGGCCTGCAGTGAGCTGCTCAATTTCACGTCCTCTAAGGTCGATCCGTTTGATGCACCGGCCGTGATCACGCTGAGATGGGTTTTCAGGCACTGCAGTGGTCCCGGAGCCAAGTGGCTGCTGCTGTGTAACACAATGCACCATTCCACCCCACTGCAACATATTCTGACAATTGATTCCGATTGCTGTCCGGTCAGGATATAGCTCCTGAATAATATTCAGCGCAACTTCATCCTGAGGATCATCATACGCAGGAACCAATACGACTTCGTTGCCCACATAGAAGTTGACATAGCTGCTGCGAAACCCCACATTTTGACCCGAAGTGGTCTGGACAGGAAACTGCGTCAGCGGGAGGTTGACCCGTTGGTAAGGAGTCCCTTCCGTATTTCCAGCTTGGTCAATGATGGTTCGGTCGCCCGTCCCGACATACCAATAGGCGAGGTCCGCATCGTTCATGGTCACCAACGTGTGATTCCCCACGAATTTGACAAAACCATCGATGTGCTGATCCGTGATGTCTTCCGTGCCTCCAAACTCACCATCCAACCAAATGATCTGCTGCGCCCCCAGGTATTGACTCAGGTAATCCTCAATTTCGGATTCTGTCAATTCCGGGTTGCGGTCTTCTCCTGTGATGGACGAACGCGTTGCGATGAGGGTTCCCTGCCCGTCCACTTCAATGGCGCCGCCCTCCAAGACCATGGCACTTAGATCGATGACTGGAATGTTGAGGTTTGCCCCAATGACTGAGGGAACTGCATCATCCAGTTCAAAGGGCGCATCTCCACCCCAACCGTTGAAACCCCAATCCAAAATCAGCCATTCTCCCGACTCATCCTGCACAAAAATGGGCCCATTATCGCGCACCCAAAAGTCGTCATTTTGGCAAATCTGATAATCCACCTGCTCCATGCTCACGTCTGCCATTTGAAGCATGTTTGCTATCTCAGCAACCTCATCAGCATCATAAGCAATGATGTGCACGCGCTCCCCCACCGTCAGCGCCTTGGTCATCTCCACCCAACTCGCCTGGACGTCTTCAGCTCCCGAACCGTAGGTGAAATTATGCGGCCATTGCAGCCAAGTGCCTTCATGCGGAGATTCCTCATGTGGCATCAAATACTGCGCCGAAGCGCCAACGAACAAAAAGCAATGGACAAGCAGAAGTGGAATGCGCATGATGATGAATTAGCTTTTCGAAAAATGCAAAAAAAAAGCTCCCCCGCCCATTTGGGCAGAGAAGCTTTTGAAAATAACGCTGCAGACAGCGTCAGAACTCGTGATTACTCAACTTCCACGTGGAAGCCTGTTTCCATGGCATTTCCAGCTGCATCTGTTGCGGTCATTTCGAGGTGATACTCACCAGCTTCGGCGTCCGATGGAATTGCAGCTTCCGCAGCGAAAGCAAGCTCGGTGGCATTGTCGGGTGCGAGATCAAGCTCCCAAACCACCGTTTCATCGGATTCTCTGACCACTGCAATGCTTGCTGCTGAAACACCGTCAGAATCGGCAACCGTTCCAGAAAGGACGACAACAGCACCTGCACTCCACTCTTGCTCACCAGTCCAGGTGGCAGGATCAACGCCATCGACGTCAGTGAGCGTAAACTCAGGAAGGTGCTCATTCTCAATGTGCATTTGCGTCACAACATCTGTTCCGGCATTGCCAGCTTCATCAACGAATGACACGACAACATCCCAAACACCTCGAGCGGTGAGCGGAATGTCCAATGCAATGGAACTTGTAGTGCTCGTTCCAGTCAAGGATGTCGTTTCTAGCACTTCCCATTCTGTCCCAGTGTGCAACACAAAACCCTCGTCTGACTCACCTTCCTCGTGGGCGTGGTCTGCAGCATTGTGAATGTCCCAGCGAACTTCACTGAGTTCTTCATTGTCGCAGAAAACATCCGTGATTGTGACAGTGGTTCCAGCGATGGCCTCAATCTCATCGGCCAGCACGCTTGTCTCACTTCCAGCCTCCGTGCAAACGGTCGGGAGTTCGGTGTCTGTTTTGCCACAAGATGCAAACAAGATGGCTACACAGCTTAGGGACATAATCGAGTTAGAAAAAGAAAAATTCATACGTAAAATTGTTATTTGTTTTTATTGATTTGCTTCACCGAGGTGGTGAAGCTGAACTGCATCCATCGACCCTGCGCGACAAGACCCAAAGCGCGATATGCGCTTGTATGATCGAGCCACGCAGTGTTGGATGCATTGTGCAGATTGATGGACCAGGTGCCAGCCTTTCGAGCCAGGCTCCAGCCCATTCCCCACAGAACAGTGCCGTCTGTAGGTGCTTCATTTCTTGCCGTTAGCGTAGCGTCTGCTATGGCCCGGCAGGAAACAGTCAATTGGTGGTTTTTATGAACGCTTCGTCCCAAGGTGGTGGTGACTTGCGCCGGCGTGGTGAATGGAAGTCCCAACCCCGTCGCCACATCCCATTGTCCAAGGAGTGAACCATCAGCTGAAGCAGACCATGCTCCGGCTGTTTTTGAAAGTGAAACCTCCAAGCCTGTGCGAAAAGCATTTACAGCTTCAAACGTGTACACCTGACCAGCATGCGAGATGGGGGCAAACGTTGCGCTTGGTCCCAAAGCAATGAAATCTCGGTGCAGCGCAGAAAAAGCTTGGACCCGCCAACCCCAGTCTGCACTGGATACCGCTGAACGCGCTTGAAACCGTGCTTCAAGTGACTTTTCAGATTTTAACTCTGCATTGCCTTTTTCGAATCGAAAGGTGCCGTGGTGAATCCCGTTTGCACCCAACTCATAATTGCTCGGAGCTCGCGTGTAGGCGGTCACCGAAGCCGTTCCTTTCCAGGAAGCAGAGCGCGGATCTACATTCATCAACCAAGAAGCCATCCCTCCGGGGATCATCCGCGTCATGGCCTTCGCTCGAGAATCAGAGCCTACAATGATCCCCTCGGAATCATAAAGCGGTTCTTGATGCGCCACTTGCTCAGTGCCAACCAAATCAGTGCGAACGCCAAACTGATGGATTCCAACGTTTTTCTCTCCCAGCATTGACCAACGCAATCGACGATGACTTGGCAACAAAAACTCCCAGCCGGATGTAGCCACCACCTGGCCTTCCAACTGCATCCCCCAAGTACCGTGAGGCCCTCGCTTTGCCGTCTCTAAAAAACCCGTCCATTCCTCCAACGACAAACTGAGGTTTGAATCCGGTTCAGGGCCCCATCCATGGGCATGAGGCGGAGCCAATTCCAAACGGCGGTTCCATGCCACTGAAGCCTTCGTGGTCCGGGAAGTTCCGATGGCATTGTTGGGTGTTTTCCAACTAGCTGTCGCCTGGATTCGAGTGGCATGTTGCTGCGGAATGCCTGAGCGATAGGTCTGCATCTGCGCATCCAAATCACCTTGGCGCGGCACACCAACAACGCCCGCAAACAGGCCTTGAACGACATCAGAAACCCGAATGGAACCTTGCAGTTTGCTACCCTTTACTGAAGACCTCTCCAATCCCGCCGCAGCATGCATGGATCGCCCCGCCGTGTTGGGCAACATCAGATCTGTCAAGGCATAAGAACGGCCGAGATAACTGAAATTGCTCTGCGGAATGTTCTGGCTCCCAAAAACTGAACCGGACGCGCCAACGTACCAAAATCGATTTTTCTTGGTCATGGCGTGCAGCGCGTGCGCTTTCAACCGTTGATCACCCATTCGAAAAGATGTTCCCATGGAAGTCAAGGCACCCATTTCTTGGCTCGGTCTTGGAGAAGTCAGACGCAATCCACCGCCGACCGACTCCGGCCCCATCCAAAGGTGACCTCCGCCTGGAGCCCATTCCATGGAACCGAACAAAACCGGATCAGCCAGAACTCCATGATCAGCACCCCATCTTCCTCCTTGTTGAGGCACTCCATCTTCCAAGAAAGCCACCCGAGAACCAATCAAGCCACGCACCACCGGTTGCATCATGGCATCTCCCAAGTCGAGGCTTTGGAGGCCAGGTGTGCGATCCAGCTCTTGCATCAAATCCCGACCTCCCAGCCGCAAAGCTTCTGGCTCCGGAGAATGAAGCGATTCAATGGCCACCATGTCCAACTCCACCTCAAGTGGGATCATCCAAATGTCCACGTGATCGTTGGGTCCGGTGGGGACTGTTTGTGTCTCGAAAAATGAAGCCGTACAGGTGATGGAGTCAATTCCTGTGGGACATTCGATTTGGTAAAAGCCAAGTCGATCGGTTGTTGCCGTTTGACCGCAAGGCCAAGCCACAACCAAGACATCATGCAGTGGAAGTTGAGTTTCACTGCGAAGGATGTGTCCCCTGATTTCGGAATATGAAGCATTTTGGGCCCTCACCACCGTCCCACTGAGGACGAGCGAACAGACCAACAAAAGCTTTTGAGTTACTCCATACCTGCAAGCTCCAGCTGCCTTGGCAGAGGGAATTGCACGCATAAAAGAAAGGAATGAGAATAAAAGAAAAAGGAAGTCACCTCATCCTTTCCTCGGCGGCCCCCTGTGGCTTTTGGTTTGGTTGCAGTGATTGCGACCATGTCCTGCCTCGACGGCGCCTGCTTTCCAAATTTGGCCCCATTGCTGACCTGGTATTTGCAGTGCTTTCGTGCAGATCGAGCCGGCAGGCAACCAATCCCAATCGCAGAGGGCGCATTCATCGTCAACCGAAAGGGCAACCCCTTGATGCGCGGAAATCTGGGCAGGATTGTGATGATGCCCACAATGTGCGTGATTTCCTTCGTGAACAGCGTGATGCGCCGCGTGATGTGACCACTCGTGTGCACTTTGCAGCCCCATGACGCAAATCCACAGGAACAACCCCAGTGAACTGAACAACCTCAGCATTGTAGATTTGGCCTTTAACACCCGGCAAAGAAAAGAGGTTTTTTCCGATCTTCACCTCAAGGGCAAACAGAATTAACAATTCTACAGCATTCCCCTCAATCGGTGACCCAAAACACGCTCCGGCACGACGTAGGCTACTCAGACTTCGCAATCTCCGCTTGAATCCAACCTTTGAGCTTCGCATCTTCTTCCAACCGGTAGGCCATACGGGTGCGGTACAACCAGCGCACTGATGAAATGTCAATGAATCGCTCAAAAAGTGAGAGATCCAATGCCTGACCCATCCAACGACGTTGAATGACGAAACCTTGGAAGCGTTCAAAATTCTCCGGCGTCTGAAAATATTCGTAGAAGACAGGCATTGCCTCCTGGCACTGCTCTGAAATCCCTGTTTCCAACTGCCGCAGAAATTCGTGTTGCACGTACTTCGTTTGCAATGCACGCGCCAATTGGTCATTCTCGATCAATTCGATGAGCCCCGAATTCTGCAGCCCCCGGTATTCCTCTTGATTATCAACAAAAATGGTATTTGCTTGCATGCAAAGTGAGCAATGCTTCCCCACCGTATCGGGGTTCATACGCTGATAATCTGACCGATGCTCAAGCATCCAGTCGCAAGATGCCTGACCCACAGAATGAAAATAAATATTGAATTCCAAGTCTGTGCTATCCTGTTCTATGTTCTCAAGGATCCGACTGAGACTCTGATTTTTAATGTCTTCTTTGTATTCACGGGCCTTGTCCTTTTCCAAATACACCGAGACCGAAATGCCCAACAGAATGACGATGAATTCAACGGCATAGTGCAATGCGTGGCGCATGCTCGCGGGTTCCTTATTTTTCATGGTCAAAAGGTAAGAAGACACCGACTGCTTGAAGGAGGGTTTGAGCGACGGAGTGGCGGATTTTGATTTCACTGGCATCATTGAAATTTCAATATCTTTATGGAATGCAGCGATACAATCGACTTCTGTCCCACAGCCCCGCGTTGCTCGTGTTGTTTTGGCTCATAGCTACAACCTCAGTCTCGCTGAATGCACAAGAAGAAGTGGATCATTGGGAAGCTCCAATACTCGACGGCACTTCTTGGCAATACCTGGTGCCAAACGAGCAGCCCGCTGCGGAATGGACCACACCAGGCTTCAATGATTCTTTCTGGCCCGACGGACCCTCAGGTTTTGGTTATGGAGATGGAGATGATGCGACGGTTGTCCCAACAACAAGCTCGCTCTACCTGCGCCACACATTCCTTGTCGACGACCTCGAAATGTGGCTAGATGTTGACTTCTTGATGGATTACGACGATGGATTCATCGCCTACCTCAATGGGACGGAAATTGCACGAGGCAATGCTGGGCAAACGGGTGATTTTATCGCTTGGAATCAAAACCTCGCCACCGACCACGAAGCGGTATTGTATGCCGGTGGAATCCCTCCATCCTTTGAATTCGATTTTGCCGCCCTGTTGGTTGCAGGCAGCAACACATTGGCCATTGAATTGCACAACGTGAACCCAACTTCATCAGATTTGACTGCTCGACCATTTTTGATGGTCGGCACGACTGCAAACGGCCTTGGATTTGATGCTCCACCGTCTTGGTTCGCACCTGCCTCAGGCGACATGTACGATGTCACATTCAACCTCAACATGGCCAACGAAACCGTGGCGCCTTCCGGTGTTTTTGTTGCTGGAGGCAGCTTCTTTGGCGTGGCCGGCGACCACCCCATGACAGACAGCGATGGCGATGACATCTGGACTGTGACCATCCCGGTCCCATCAGGATTCACAGGTTATTACACGTTTCTCAATGGCAACTGCTTGGACTGGAGTTGCAAGGAAAACATAGCCGGCCTGGAGTGCGCTCATCCCGAAAACTACAACGACCGCATGCTCGATAACATTGTGGGAGCGACATCGGTCAACACGTGTTTTGGTCAGTGCTCCACGGATGGCCTGTGCGCTGCGGTGACCGGCTGCACAGATGCGGAAGCACTCAACTATTTCCCTGCGGCGACAGAGGATGACAATTCTTGCGTCTATTTCGGAGAATCGAACCTGCCCATTGTCGAACTCACATCAGACGGTCCAATCCTCGATGACCCGAGGATTGTGGCCAACATGGCCATCATCAACAATGCCTCGGGACTCAATCACATTGGCGACGCTCCCAACGAATACGACGGGCTGATCGCCATCGAAATCAGAGGCTCTTCCTCGCAAATGTTTCCGAAGAAGTCCTATTCGCTAGAAACCCAGGACGCAGAGGGGCAAAACAACAACGTGTCGTTGCTAGGGATGCCCGAAGAAAACGACTGGATTCTCCACGGACCTTACACCGACAAAACATTGATGCGCAATGCCGTCGTGTTTGAATTGGGTGAGAAACTCAATCGATACACCCCGAGACGGCGGTACTGCGAGCTCTTCATCAATGGAGATTACCAAGGCGTCTACATGCTGATGGAAAACATCAAGCGTGATGCCAACAGGGTGGATGTTGCAACGCTTTTACCGGAAGACATCGAGGGCAATGAATTGACCGGTGGTTATATCCTCAAGATTGACAAATTCACCGGTGACTTCAACGGAGGTTGGCAATCGCCCTATTCCACCGTGGCTGGGGACAATTTGTACGTGCAGTTTCACAAGCCCGAAATCGATGACCTCAACGCGCCGCAGATTGCTTACATCGAAGATCACATCACATCGTTTGAAGATGCTTTGGCGGGACCCAATTTCACAGATCCAGAACTGGGTTATGCGCCGTTCATCGACGTCCACTCATTCATTGATCTTTACCTCATCAACGAACTCTCCAAAAACATCGATGGTTACCGCTTGAGCACATATTTCTACAAACAAAAAGACTCGAACGGAGGGAAAATTGTCATGGGACCTTGGTGGGATTACAACCTCAGCCTGGGCAACGCAAATTATTGTGGGGGCGCCATAACAGAAGGATTTGAAGTGAACACTGATTGTGGGAACACCAATCCTTTTTGGTGGGAACGAATGTTGGAAGATCCCGTCTACCGGGACTTGACACGTTGTCGCTGGGAAGAATATCGCTCTGATGCTTGGAGCAACGAAAGCATCCATAGCACCATTGACTCACTGGCTACCTTATTGGGAGATGCCAGTGCACGAGACCATGCCCGGTGGCCGCGACTCGGACAATGGATCTGGCCCAACGCGTTCGTGGGCGACACCTATGAAGAAGAATTGGATTTTATGCGCGATTGGATCGATGATCGACTCGATTGGCTCGACATCAACATTCTCGGAGATTGTGAAGCTGGGTGCACTGCAAATTCTGCGTGCAATTTCAATCCCAACGCAAACTATGACGACGGAAGCTGCGAGCCTTGCGCTTGTCCCGGAGACATCAACGGCGACTTGGCCGTAACTGTGGCCGATGTCCTATTTCTCCTTGCAGAATTTGGCTGCACGACTGAATGCACAGCCGACCTCAACGAAGATGGGCTGGTAAGCGTTTCAGATCTCCTGTTTTTGCTCTCTTACTACAGCGAAACGTGCTCATGATCCGTTGCTTAATTGACAGAACCGCGAGACCGAAATTTTCAAGCACACCCAACGCTTTAAGAGCAATTTCCTGGGCAGTAATGATCATCCAACGCAGCAATGAGA
>CBFIEJ010000029.1:0-28194 GCA_965661575.1 uncultured Flavobacteriales bacterium
ACTTGCAGGCCAATCACCGGCAAGGGTATCACAACGTCATTGTTGCCGGTCAATCCACCCAAATTGAACGTTTACACGACATCTTCGCTGATCGAGAGGAAGAGGTGCCACATCATCCCATCCCGCTGGAACTGAGCAATGGATTTGTGGACAAGGACCTGAGACTGCTCGTGTACACCGATCATCAATTGTTTGAACGTTATCACCGCTTTCGGCTCAAGGAAGGATTCCGTAAAAACAAACAAGCCCTGACGCTCAAAGAGCTCATGGCGCTTGAACCCGGAGATTTTGTCGTGCACATCGATCACGGGATCGGTGAGTTTGGCGGGCTGCAGAAGATTGATGTCAACGGAAAGGAACAAGAGGCCATTCGCCTGAGCTACAAGGGAGGGGATGTGCTCTATGTCAACATCCATTCGCTGCACCGAATCTCAAAATACACCTCGAAGGAAGGCACTACGCCTAAAATCAGCAAGCTCGGCACGGGCACTTGGGCCGCCACCAAGGCCAAAACCAAAACTCGGGTCAAAGAATTGGCTTTTGACCTCCTCAAACTTTACGCCCAGCGTAAAAACTCCAAAGGGTTTTCGTTCGCTCCAGACAACTACATGCTCCATGAACTGGAGGCGAGTTTTATGTTCGAGGAAACGCCAGATCAGCACTCGGCGATCGAAGCGGTCAAGAAGGATATGGAGCGAGAGATTCCAATGGATCGATTGGTTTGTGGTGATGTTGGATTCGGCAAGACCGAAGTTGCTATACGAGCTGCCTTCAAGGCAGCTGCAGACGGCAAGCAAGTCGCTGTACTCGTTCCAACGACCATCTTGTCCATGCAGCATTTCCGAAGTTTCTCACGTCGCCTGAGGGACTTCCCCGTTACCGTTGATTACATCAATCGATTCAAAACAGGTAAAGCACTCTCTGAAACCCTAAAAAAACTCGAAGCTGGTCAAGTCGACATCCTCATCGGCACCCATGCCATTGTTGGAAAGCGTGTGAAGTTTAAAGACCTGGGCTTGATGATCATCGACGAGGAACAAAAGTTTGGTGTAGCTGTAAAGGATAAACTCAAAACGTTGCGCGCTGATGTTGACGCCTTGACCCTCACCGCGACTCCTATTCCGCGTACGCTTCAGTTCAGCCTGATGGGGGCTCGCGACCTCAGCACCATCGCTACGCCTCCACCCAACCGGCAGCCGGTTGAAACTCACCTGGCTTCGTTCAGCGAAGAGGTGATCCGCGACGCCATCGCCTACGAAATCAGCCGAGGCGGGCAGGTTTATTTCGTCAACAACCGCGTCAAAAACATTCAAGAAGTTTCCGGAATGATCACGCGGCTCGTGCCTGACGCCCGCGTTTGCATTGGCCATGGCCAGATGGATGGAAAACAACTCGAAGATGTGATGGCCCAATTCATCGAAGGCGCTTTTGACGTGCTCGTCGCCACGACCATCATTGAGTCAGGAATCGACATCAGCAACGCCAATACGATGATCATCAATGATGCCCATCAGTTTGGTCTCAGCGACCTCCACCAATTGCGGGGACGCGTTGGCCGCTCAAACAAGAAAGCCTTTTGCTATTTGCTCGCACCGCCCATTAGCCTCCTTCCAGACGAAAGCCGAAAACGCCTTCAAGCCATTGAACAGTTCAGTGATCTCGGCAGTGGAATTCAAATCGCCATGCGCGACCTCGACATCCGAGGTGCGGGAGACCTCTTGGGAGGCGAGCAAAGTGGATTCATCTCTGAACTTGGTTTTGAGATGTACCAGAAAATCCTATCCGAGGCAGTGCAGGAGTTGAAGGAGGAATCCTTCGCGGAATTGTTTGAAGAGGAGCGCAAAGCCGATCGCCGCTACGTGACAGAGGCGGCAATTGAAACCGATTTTGCCTTGATGATTCCGGACCATTACGTAAACGACATCCCCGAACGCATCTCGCTTTACCGCGAGCTCGACAACCTTGACCACGAATCAGAGTTGGCCTCATTCAAGGAACGTCTCGAAGATCGATTCGGACCATTGCCTCAAGAAACTGAGGATTTGATTGATACGATTCGATTGCGCTGGCTAGCCGAATTCTTGGGCATGGAGAAAATCGTACTCAAAGGCGGAAAGTTGATTGCAGCCTTCATCGCGAATGAAGAAAGTTCCTTCTTCCAAGGTGCAACGTTCGCTCGGATCTTAAATTACCTCAAACATCACGCGAAAGACACCAAAATGTACCAACGCAATGGCGCCCTGCGGATGAGCATTGAAGGCATTCAGTCTACTTTAGCTGCCTTGCGCGTTCTCGAGGACATCGCTGGCCTGCGCGCAGAAGAGGCAGCCCCCAAGTATGAATCGCCTGTTGACTAAAACCGATTGTGATGACAAATGATGACTCCCTTCCGGTAATGACTTTTGGCGCACTCGCGGACTTCAAAGAAGGACAAGTTTTGTTGGTCGACAAACCCCTTGAATGGACTTCATTTGACGTGGTGAACAAAGTGAGAGGACATTTGCGCCATGCGCTTAAAGTGAAAAAAATCAAAGTCGGCCACGCAGGCACGCTCGATCCCTTGGCCACAGGTGTCCTTGTTGTTTGCACAGGCAAAGCCACCAAACGCATTGAAAAACTGCAAGCGCAAGACAAATCATACACTGCCACCATCCGGCTCGGTGCTCACACACCTTGCCTCGATGCCGAATTACCTGTAGAAACCTGGGTCGATGCTTCGCACTTGCGGCAAGAGGAGATCGGCACAGCGGTGGCATCACTCCGCGGGCCTGTTGAACAACTTCCTCCGTTGTATAGTGCCAAAAAAGTCAATGGGCAGAAAGCATATGCCGTAGCACGAAAGGGGGGCGAAATCGAACTGAGACGCGCTTCGATCGAAATCAAAAAGATGGAAGTACAAACAATCGAGCACCTCGAAGTCGACGGTCATTCCGTTGTCGACGTTGATGTCGTCATCGATTGCACCAAAGGCACATACATCCGTTCGATTGCTCGCGATTTAGGGAATAAATTGAGCGTTGGCGGTCATTTGACTGCATTGCGTAGGACTCAAAATGGACCTTTTCCAATCGCTGAATGTGTTCAACTTCCCGACCTTATTCAAGTCATCGAATCGCTTCCACAGGCCGAACAATAACTTACGGTTGACCTTTGACTGCGAATTCATTAAGTTTGCCGACCATTTACACGCGCCTCGGAAACCCGATTCTTTATGAAATTATCCTCCTTCAAGTACGACATTTCGCCCGATTTGATTGCCCAAGACCCACTGGACAACCGTGATGATAGCCGTCTCATGGTCGTGGACAAAGACAAGGGTACCATCGAGCACAAAATGTTCAAGGATGTTTTGGACGAATTCGATGAAGGTGATGTTTTCGTGGCCAACGATACGCGGGTTTTCCCAGCAAAACTGTACGGCAACAAAGAAAAGACAGGTGCTGTCATCGAAGTTTTCTTGCTGCGCGAGCTGAATCGTGAAAGCATCCTTTGGGATGTTTTGGTCGATCCCGCTCGAAAAATCAGGATTGGCAACAAACTCTACTTTGGAGAAAACGACGAGTTAGTCGCAGAGGTCATTGACAATACGACATCTCGAGGCCGCACCTTACGGTTCTTGTTTGATGGTTCTTACGAGGAATTTATGGCTGTTATTTTCCAGCTCGGAGAGACGCCTTTGCCCAAATACATCGAACGCCCGGTTGGTCCAGACGACCGCGAGCGCTTCCAAACGATTTATGCAAAGAACTTAGGAGCCGTAGCCGTGCCAACGGCAGGTCTGCACTTCTCGAAGCAGTTGATGAAACGATTGGAGATTAAGGGCATTGACATGACCTATCTCACGCTGCACATCGGACTCGGTACGTTTCGACCTGTGGAGGTGGAAGACTTGACCAAGCACAAGGTGGACTCTGAACAATTGATCATTCCAGAAAGCTGTGCAGACCGGGTCAATCGAGCCAAAGAAGAAGGAAAGCGGATTGTTTCTGTGGGTGCCACTGCGATGCGCGCCATGGAGACTTCTGTGAGTACGACACAAACGTTGAAGCCGTACAACGGGTGGACGAACAAGTTCATCTTCCCCAAGTACGACTTCAAAATTTCAGATGCGCTCATTACTAATTTTCACACGCCACAAAGCACGCTTTTGATGTTGAGCTCTGCCTTTGCAGGTCACGATCTGGTCATGGAGGCATATAGCCAGGCGATGAAGGAAAAATATCGCTTCTTCGCCTACGGCGACGCCTTGCTCATCAAGTAAAATCGACTCCGAAAGGAAGCGTTTTTCGCTTCTTTTGAGCATTTCATGTGATTTGTGCGAACTTCGGACTCAATATTGAGTTAAATCGACATGAACATTATCTTAAAAAAGCCCCTTGCCTTGCTAAGCGCAGCGGCAATCATAACCGGTTCCTTTTTTATCAGTGCAGGACTGCCTGTCAACGAACCACAACCTGAACTCGCCATAGGCGCAAAAGCACCCTTTGCCGATGCCGCCATGTCCAATATTGACGGCACCATGATGACTTTAGAGTCAGCCGCTGGTCCAAACGGTCTGCTCGTTGTGTTCTCCTGCAACACTTGCCCATTTGTAGTTGGAAACGGCACAAAAAGCGACGGCTGGGAAGGTCGCTACAACAGCACCAATCAAATCGCTGAGCGCATGGGCATCGGTATGGTTTTGGTCAATTCCAATGAGGCCAAACGCGACAATCACGACAGCATGGAAGCCATGCAAGAGCACGCCAAGGCAGAAGGTTACGAGATGCCTTACCTGCTTGACAAAGCACACCGAATCGCAGATGCTTTTGGAGCACTCAAGACGCCCCATGTCTACTTGTTCGATAAGGACATGACATTGGTATATCGCGGATCGTTGGATGATAACGTCAACGACGCAAACAAAGTTGAAGACAACTATATCATGGATGCCATGACCTCCTTGAAGCGAGGAAAAGCATGCGATGTCGCTGCAACAAAAGCCATCGGCTGCTCCATCAAGCGAATACAATAAACCCTAGAGCGGAAGGTTGCCGTGCTTCTTGCGTGGCAATTGATCCACTTTGTTTTTCAGCATTTCAAAAGCGCTGATCAGTTTGGCCCGGGTGTTGCGCGGCAAGATTACTTCGTCGACGTAGCCCCGGGCCGCTGCATTGTACGGATGGGCAAACAACTCCGCATATTCTTTCTCCTTTTCCTCCCAAACAGCTTGAGAATCGTCGGCATTGGCAATTTCACGTTTGAATATGATTTCAGCCGCACCCTTCGCTCCCATCACGGCAATTTCAGCCGTTGGCCAAGCATACACCAAGTCTGCGCCAATGTGCTGACTGTTCATAACGTCATACGCTCCTCCATAAGCCTTGCGCGTAATCACGGTAATCCGGGGCACAGTCGCCTCACTGAAGGCGTAGAGCAACTTGGCTCCATTCGTGATGATTCCATTCCACTCTTGATCTGTCCCCGGCAAAAATCCCGGAACGTCCTCAAAAACCAAGAGCGGCACATTGAATGCATCGCAAGTCCGCACAAAGCGCGCCGCCTTGGTCGACGCTTTGATGTCCAATACACCGGCAAGAAATGCAGGTTGGTTGGCTACAACCCCAATGCTTCGTCCTGCCAATCGGGCAAAACCACAAACCATATTTTCGGCAAAATCCTTCTGCACTTCCGTGAATGAATCGGCATCGCAAACTTCGTGAATCGCATCTCGCACGTCATAAGGCTGCAATGCACTCTCAGGAATCAACGCATCAAGTGCGGGGCGCTCTTCATTGCTTGGCTCGTATACCAACGCAGCAGGTTCATCCTCGCAATTTTGAGGCAAGTACCCGAGCACTGTCTTCAGGTGCTGAATCACCGCCGCCTCGTTTGGTGCTGTGAAATGTGTGACGCCCGATTTCATCGCGTGGGTCTTGGCCCCACCCAAATCTTCGCTGCTAACCTCCTCGTGAGTGACCGTTTTCACGACATTCGGTCCGGTCACAAACATGTAACTCGTGCCCTCCGCCATGAAAATGAAATCGGTCAACGCTGGTGAATACACTGCCCCTCCAGCACAAGGACCTAAAATGGCGCTCAACTGCGGAATGACGCCACTCGCTCGGACGTTGCGGTAGAAAATATCGGCATACCCCCCCAAAGACGATACACCCTCTTGGATTCGAGCACCACCACTGTCGTTGAGTCCGATAAGTGGCGCACCATTTTGCATCGCCAAATCCATGATTCGACAAATTTTTGCGGCATGCGCCTCTGCAAGAGATCCTCCCAAAACCGTAAAATCTTGAGAAAATACGTACACCAATCGGCCATTGACCCGACCAAACCCAGTGACCACACCGTCACCAAGAAACTGTTGCTTGTCCAAACCGAAGTTTGTCGAACGATGCTTCACGAGCATCCCCAATTCCTCAAAACTCCCCGGGTCCATCAGCAAATCAATTCGCTCGCGGGCTGTCAGTTTGCCTTTGGCGTGTTGAGCCGCGACGCGTTTCTCCCCTCCCCCCTCATGGGCTTGTGCGCGCAAATCATTGAGGCGTTTTCTGTGTTGCTCCATGGGGCTAATTTAAGGCGCTTCCGATTGGACACAATTGATTCTTTAGAGAGAATGCTGTTCAAAAATCCGATGGTGAATCCATTCGAAAAGTAGCCGATTCAAGAAGTACCTTTGTACCGATGAGCTTCGGCTCAAAATTTCACGTGAATCATGCATAGAACGCATACATGCGGTGACCTGCGCGCCGAACATGCTGGACAAGAAGTTACCCTGAGCGGTTGGGTCCAGCGCACCCGAGACTTGGGAGGAATGACCTTTGTCGACCTCAGAGATCGCTATGGCCTCACCCAGCTCGCCTTCAACATGGATACCGACGAAAGCCTCTGCTTAAAGGCGCGGAAATTGGGCCGCGAGTTTGTCGTGAAAGTGACCGGAAACGTGAAAATCCGAGAGTCCAAGAACGCGCAAATGGCCACAGGTGATATCGAAATCATTGTCACAGCGCTCGATGTCTTGAACGCGAGCAAGACACCTCCTTTCACCATCGAAAACGAAACCGATGGAGGTGACGATTTGCGCATGCAATACCGCTACCTCGATCTGCGACGCAATCCCGTTCAGGCCAACTTGATGCTTCGGCATCGGCTGAGCATCGAAACGCGCAAATACCTCGATGGCATCGAATTCATCGAGGTGGAGACGCCATACCTCATCAAATCAACACCAGAGGGTGCTAGAGATTTCGTGGTTCCTTCTCGAATGAATCCTGGTCAGTTTTATGCGCTGCCACAGAGTCCGCAAACATTCAAGCAGCTCTTGATGGTGAGTGGGTATGATCGGTATTACCAGATCGTAAAGTGCTTTCGGGATGAAGATTTGCGAGCCGATCGCCAACCCGAATTCACGCAGATTGACTGCGAAATGGCCTTCGTGGAACAGGAAGACGTGCTAAAGACATTCGAAGACATGGTCCGTCACTTGTTTCAAGTGGTCTTGGATTTTGACATCGAAACCTTTCCACGCATGACGTATGACGAAGCGATGGAACGATACGGAAGCGACAAACCAGACGTGCGTTTTGGCATGGAATTCGTCGACTTCAACCCCGTGGCGCAGGGCAAAGGTTTCGGGGTATTTGACAATGCTGAGGCTGTTCTCGGTATTGTGGTCCCGGGCAGCGCAGATTACACTCGAAAACAATTGGATAAGCTGACCGATTGGGTCAAACGTCCACAAATCGGGGCAAAAGGACTTGTTTATTGCAAGTGCAATGAAGATGGTTCCTACAAATCATCTGTCGACAAATTTTTCGATGGAGAAGCTCTTGCCTCATGGGCGAATCACTCCGGTGCCAATGCAGGTGACTTGATTTTGATGCTGTCGGGCGACTTGGATAAGGTACGAAACCAACTCAACGAACTGCGATTGCACATGGGGTCTGCATTGGGTTTGCGCGATCCCAAGAATTTCAAGCCCCTCTGGGTCATTGATTTCCCGTTGTTGGAATGGGACGAAGATTCGCAGCGCTTCCACGCGATGCACCACCCATTCACATCCCCGAAACCAGAGCACTTTGACCTCATCGACAGCGATCCTGGAGCGGTCCGTGCCAACGCTTATGACATGGTCATCAATGGGGTTGAAATCGGAGGTGGGTCCATTCGAATTCACGACAAAGCTGTGCAGGCGCGCATGTTCGATTTGCTCGGGTTTACACCTGAAGAAGCCGAAGCACAATTTGGTTTCCTCATGAATGCCTTCCAGTATGGCGCACCACCACATGGGGGACTTGCGCTGGGATTCGACCGGCTCTGCTCTTTGTTTGGTGGAAGTGATTCAATCCGTGATTTCATCGCATTCCCCAAGAACAACTCAGGCCGCGATGTTATGATCGATGCCCCGAGCCCCATCCACGACGAACAATACACAGAACTTTTCCTGCAGTCTACCGCTCCGGCCAAGGACGAGGAATAAATCTTCAAACGACTGATATCATGTATCCACCTGAATTAGTAGCCCCTATGAAAACCGACTTGACAGAGGTCGGAGTGAACGAATTGATCACCGCAGAAGATGTGGACAACGCACTGAAACAAGACGGTACAACGCTCGTTGTACTCAACAGCGTGTGCGGTTGTGCCGCCGGATCTATGCGGCCTGGTGTCAAGCTTGCCCTGCAACACAACAAACTGCCAGACCACAAAACGACCGCATTTGCGGGAGTGGATAAAGACGCTGTCGATCGAGCGCGGAAATTCATGTTGCCCTACCCTCCGAGCTCACCGTGTATCGCGCTTTTCAAAGATGGACGATTGCTCCATATGATTGAGCGACACCACATTGAAGGACGCACCGCTGAGATGATCGCGGACAACCTGAAAATGGCCTTCGACGAGTACTGCTAAGTCGAGAATGAAAGCCTTTCGCTTTCAACTCTCTCGTCATTCCGATGCGTTGGCAGCCATGCTGTTGACGTGGATGTGGACTGCCCTTGCTTTTCCTTCAGTCGTTTTTGATGCGAACAGCGCACTGCTCGCTTCAAGCCGCGACTCTGTCAAAAACATCTACACTTTTGCATGGCAAGTGGCCCATGGTGAGACCCTTACTTGGGACTTCGCCGGAATGGGATGGCCGTTTACAGAACACATTTTTTACACCGACGGTCACCCACTCCTGAGTTGGATTTTAGGTGGACTCGTTCCTGAAATAATCCCCGCGGAATGGGCCGCTGGAATCCTCCACATGGCCATCATGGCTTCGTGGGGTTTGACTGCGGCTATTTTGGTCAAAATCATGGCGGCTTATGCCGTTCGTGGGAGGTGGGTGGTTCTTTTTTGCAGTTTTTTGCCACTGTGTCATCCTCAACTTTTGAGGTGGACTGGGCATTATGCAATGGCCTATTCGTACGCGATTCCACTCGCCTGGTATCTTCAAATAAAATGGGTGCAGAACGCTCGATGGAAATGGGCTTTTTTCCAATGTGCGCATTTGCTCATCCTGCTCTTGACCCACGCCTATCTCGGAGCCATTTCAGCCGCTTTTGCGGGACTGACTGCTGGGTTTCATGTACTACTGAGTTGGAAATATGTCCCGGGAATTCCCAACCGACTGTTGCAAGTCGCTTGTGGAAGCGTTTTGCCACTTCTGACCTATGTCGCATTGCTCGAAGCCTCCGACCATCACTTGTTTCGGACAGATCGACCCTTTGGATTTTGGGAAAACATCTCTACTTGGAATGCAGCGTTGCTCCCGAGCCACGGTGCCTTTGACGTTGCACGTCGGGAATTGGGATGGGGCCTCAATGCCTGGGAAGGTTGGGGGTTTTGGGGCACTGGAACATGGTTGGTGATTACCGTTTTCATCGTTAAAGCCCTGCAAAGGCTCAATCCGAGGCTACTGAAAATTAACAAGTCCCTCGCCCTGGCAGGCATTGCCGCGGTCACTTTGTATGCGGTCGGTGCAGGCGAGCCCTTTCTCACTGGCAAAAACCAATGGTTAGAAAGCTGGCCTCTGTTCATGCAATTCCGCGCCATTGGACGGTTCGTTTGGCCAGCCGCTTGGGTTATGCCCATTCTTGCTGCTTATGGTTGCTTTCAGCTCGCGACTGCGCGTGGGCTAAGTTGGTTGCCTTTTGCCTTTGTAGGACTGTTTGCAATGGACGCATTCTGGATGCTCGAAGAATGTGAACGAGAAATGCAAACGCAGCCCAATTGCTTTGCATCCATCGATGAAGAAGTGCAGTCCGTTCTGGATGTCGCAGAAAGGTTTCAAGCCGCTGCCATCCATCCAGTTCCTTGGTTTCAAATGGGAAGTGAGAGCATCGGTCGCGAAGGCAGTGTGCGAGCTCATCGGCAGACGTTAGCCGCTTCCTTTCACAGCGGGCTGCCCACCACCGCAACACATTTGACTCGGACCAGTATCTCGGAATCTCGACTACTTGCTGAGTGGATGGCTCACCCGGGGCTTCCCAAAAAGTTGCTGAATCAATTTGAGCCTGAAGATTACGAAAAGCTGATTTTATTGTACGCTTGCGACTCAAAATCAACGTGGTCAGAAGATGATCATCAATTGTGGGAAAGGGCAAATCAAACGGATAACCCAATCGTTCGAACGCTCACCATTGGCGACTGGTTAAATGAAGACAAAACTTTGCAGCCATGGGTAGCAGCGAGCGGAAGCGCTTCAGACATCGTGTCAAATGGTTTGAATCAAGAGGAAGTCTCTTTTGCTCTAGAAGGTTCTGGAGCAATGCAAGGCGCTAGCAATGAATACATGCTCATCGAAACACTTTTGCCCGACTCTTCATGGCAAGGAAAAACGATTGAGGCCAGTTGCTGGTTTTTGCACGATACCCCTCACGCCGGACGGGATGCGCTTCAATTCGAATGGGTGATGGAAGCGAGATGGCCCGACGGGTCGGGACAATGGGTTCGTCAGACCACGGTAGCCTCTTCTGGAGATCATTCCAACGGATGGACGCGGGCGAGTGTGCGTTACCAAATTGGTGATCTTCCAAGCGCATTGCACTGCTTTGCCGTCGGGTTTGGCGAACGCGCCGATACGATTTGGGCTGATGCCTTTCGAGCGCAATTCGTTCTGGACGAGGCAACCGTTTACAATTCCCACCACTTCATACAAGGTGGGCAAGAAGACAGCCCTTAAATTTGTTCCAGCATGGCACGTATCCTCACAGGCATTCAAAGCACAGGCGCCCCTCATTTGGGCAATTTGCTCGGCGCAATTCGCCCCGCAATTGACCTTGCGCATCAAGATGACAACGAATCCTTTTTGTTCATTGCGGACATGCACTCCTTGACTCAAATCAAGGGTGGTTCGGAACTGCGTGAAAACACGTATGCCGTAGCTGCTGCATGGTTGGCTTTCGGACTCGATACCAACCGAACGGTATTCTACCGACAGAGCGACGTCGCCGAAGTCACAGAATTGGCGTGGTACCTCAATTGCTTCTTCCCATACCAAAGGCTCACACTTGCGCACAGTTTCAAGGACAAATCAGACCGGTTGGAAGACGTCAACAGTGGCCTGTTTTCCTATCCCATGCTCATGGCTGCGGACATTCTTCTCTATGATGCCGACTTCGTTCCGGTGGGAAAGGACCAACTGCAGCACCTTGAGATGACGCGGGACGTTGCCAGCCGTTTCAACCATAAAATGGGCGAAACATTTGTCGTGCCGAAGGAATTGATTCGGGAAAACACACAACTAGTCCCTGGCGTGGACGGGGGCAAAATGTCCAAGTCAAAAGGAAACACCATCAATGTTTTTGATGACCCCAAAGCGTTGAAAAAGTACATCAACAAGAACATCGTAACAGATGCCACTCCGCTTGAAGACCCCAAAGAACCCAACGGATCGGTGGTTTGGGAATTGTACAAGCTGGTGGCGAGCGAATCAGACGCTGCAGGCATGGCTGAAAAACTGCGAGCTGGAGGATACGGGTGGGGACATGCAAAGAAAGATTTACTCGATGCACTCGTCGATGGCTTTGCACAAGAACGTGATGAGTTCAATCGCTTGATGAGCGATCGTTCAACGTTGGATGCCGAGCTGGCCAGAGGCGCAGAGCGCGCACGAGAGGTTGCCCAGCCTGTCCTGCAACGGGTACGATCCAAAATCGGATTTTAAGGATTGAAAATCAATCCAAAATGGGCGCTCCGTACTTGGTCTGGTACTTCCGGTACAATTGACGTTGGCGATTGTCCAAATCAATCGACCGTCCCTGAATGAATGCCTCCGTGAGGTAATTTGTCCGCATGTCCAAGGCATCGCCGTCTGAAATAAAGAGTGTGGCGTCCTTTCCCGTCTCAAGACTCCCGCAAAATGCGTCCACCCCTAGAATGCGCGCTGCGCTGAGTGTGATGCTCTTCACTGCTTGTTCATAGGTCAATCCATAAGCATGCGCTGTTCCAGCGTAAAACGGCAAGTTTCTCGTGCCCATATGCTCCATGTCTCCAGCGTTTTGAAGGCAGTACAACACCCCTTCGTCTTCCAATAACTTTGGCAATCGGTAAGGCAAGTCCACATCATCTTCGGCAAATCGTGGCAATGTATGGACCCTCTTGAGCATGACTGGCACCTTGTTCTCGCGCAAAAGATCAGCCACCAAAGGCGCATCATACCCCCCGACAATCACAAGGTTTTCAATCCCCATCTGACGCTTAAAATGAACCGATTCGGTGATTTGACGAACGTCCTGCGCGTGCACGAATAAGCGCAAAGACCCATCAAAAATTCCACGCATCGCTTCCATTCGCAAGTCCCTTGGTGAGGTCGCCGGACGACGTTCTTGCGCCGCGTACGCTTGTGCTTCTTCGAAGAAATGTTGGATTTCCCGAAACTGCTGATCATATGTTTTGCGCTTTCGAATGTCGATCGTGCCGTCTTTGCGGTGGCGATGATGCGTGGACGGCCAATTCAAATGAATACCATCTACCGTGCGCAGCGCAGCATCCTCCCAATTCCAGCCGTCGAAGTGCACAATGCAACTTGAACCGCTTATGGTTCCTCCACGTGGGGTGATTTGCCCCATCAGAACCCCGTTGGTTCGAACCGTGGGCGTGACCTCACTGTCCGTATTGAATGCAATCACCGATCGAACGTGTGGTTTGTACGTACCGACCTCCGCATCATCTCGCGTGGCGCGCACCGCACCAATCTCCTGAAGTCCTAGTGTGGAATTGGGTGCAATGAACCCCGGATAAATGTGTTGGCCTTTGGCTTCAATGACTTGATCATAACGCGCCCGATCGACGGATCGCGCAAAGCCCACGTAATCAATTTTTCCATTGCGCAGTCCAATCGCAGCGTTCTCGAGCACATCTCCTGTGCCCAAATGAGCAGTTCCATTCAAAATGAGGACGGATTCAGTTTGGATGGCCGCTGGCGTTTGCTGGGACATCCCCGCATTCACAAACGTGATGCTGACCAAAAAGGTGAAAATGAGTTTCCAGTTCATCGGTTCTCGTCTGTCAAGGTTTCACAATGGTAATGAGTTGTCAACTTTTCTGTTGGCGCCCGAGGCGGACCGCCAGAATTTCTGCCGGATTGACCCGCTAACTTCATGGCCTGCGTCAATCGAGCACGCTCCGAACGCATCCAGTCTCGCTTCTTAATGTCCATCTCCAAGTCGAAATATTTCACACCATCGACGTACGTTTGTTGTGGACGGGCATAGACGCTCAAAGGGTGTTCATCCCACAGGACTACATCAGCGTGCTTCCCCACTGCAATAGAGCCCACGAGGTGATCGATGCGCAATAATTTGGCCGGATTCAATGTCACAAACTTCAACGCTTCTTCCTCAGAAACACCGCCGTATTTTACCGCTTTCGCTGCCTCTTGATTCAAGCGTCGCGCCATTTCAGCATCATCGGAATTGAATGCCGTCACAATGCCCTGACCGTGCAGGACTGCACCATTGTATGGAATCGCATCTTTGACTTCGTATTTGTAGGCCCACCAGTCACTGAAACTTGAGCCACCGGCGCCGTGCTTCGCCATTTTATCCGCGACCTTGTATCCTTCCAAAATATGGGTGAATGTGTTGATGGTAAAACCCATGGAATCCGCCACGTGCATGAGCATGTTGATCTCATCTTGCCTGTAACTGTGGCACGTCACGAACCGCTCGCTGCGCAGGATTTGAGCCAACGTTTCAAGTTCCAAATCACGACGAGGAGCTGCCGAAAGTAAGTTTGATCGCCGGGCGCGTCGGCTCGCATTGCGCACCATTTTTTCGTGATCTTTCCAAGCCTGCTCATATTCCCGAGCTCGATAAAAGTGGTCGTAATAGACTTGTTCAACCCCCATTCGGGTTTGCGGGAATCGCGATCGATAATTATTGCCCCAATTGCTCTGCTTCACATTTTCGCCCAAAGCAAATTTGATGAAAGACGGCGCTTCATCAAACATCAATTCTTGTGGGGACGCCCCCCAACGGAACTTGATGATTGCACTTTGGCCCCCGATTGGATTTGCCGATCCATGCAAGATTTGCGCTGTGGTCACACCCCCTGCCAACTGACGGTAAATATTGACGTCTTCGCTATTGACCGCGGTTTCAATGCTGACTTCCGCGCTGCTCGCTTGTGTCCCTTCATTGATGCCGCGCGTGGCAGCGATGTGAGTGTGCTCGTCAATGATTCCTGGCGTAATGTGCTTTCCTCGGGCATCTATCCGTTCGTATTCAGGCAAATTCGCACCAAAAACGTCCTTGGCATCGAGTCCAACGCCCAATGCAAATATTTCTCCGTCGTGCAAAATCAAGTCTGCCCCTTCCATGACACCTGCCTCTTCGCAGGTCCAAATGGTTGCATTTTCAAACCACACCGTATTCGCCGTTGGACGTTCCTCATTTCCGTATGCCGTAAATGGCCAAATCACCTGACCTGAAATTGAATCTTGCGGCGTCTCTCTGGGTGCAATCGTAGAATCAATTCCAACAGCTGCCTCCTGACGGATGGCGCTCCAATCGAACCAAGTGCCATCGGATCGTTGTCCAGTGCCTTCCCAAATTCGGCTATCCATCCATGCATTGCCTGTCGCGCGCCACCATCCATCAAATCCCAAAGTATCCAATTGGAACCCCAAAGTCAGCGTCCGACCATCCTGATTGATTTCAACTTTGACCTTTGTCGAGTCGACCGTGAAATAACCACTTGGCGCACCCATTTCTCCTGTCACAGAAAGTGACAACACTTGGTCTTCCAGTGTCACGTCGTAATCGCCTCGGACATCCAAGGCATTGCGATCGACGTAAACATTCTGCCTGCCTTGAATCCAGTGTTCCAATAGCTGTGCATCCGTTTGAAATACAGGGCCATCAGTGACCAGAATATTGGCTTCCATTCCCGCACGCAAAGCCCCAACTCGGTCTTGCGCACGCGCCATTTTTGCCGGAACTTCTGTCAAAGCGGCAAGGGCCACCTCTTCGGGCAAACCATGGCGTATTGCAACCTGAACGGCCCTTCGCAACTCCGTTGGTTGCTGCAAACCATCGGTTGTAATGGCAAACGAAATCCCGGCTTCATGCACCCGAGCTGCATTGGCTGGTGCCAATTCCCAATGCTTCAACTCATCCAACCCTATCAACCGGCTCAAGTGCGGGTCACTGACGTCAAATGGCTTGGGATAATCCATCGACAATACGAGAGACGCACCGACTGCCTTGACCTCATCCAATCGTTGGTAGATGTTGTTGCCCGCAACCATGATGAACGGCTCTTTCCGAGCAACAGCGGTGCCCACATCGGCAGCGCGCAGGACATCTTCCCATCCACCTGCTTCGAAAAAAGCAGGCAAATCCCTTTGGGCGTTGAACGCTTCCAAGGACAAGTTGGACTCTAAACGCTCGTTTAAGCGCGTTGCATCTGCATACCAGTCCGCGTCAAAATGCGTCTGCTTCAACAAGGCCGTCGACCCCATCAAGGAACGCGGATAATCTTGCGAAGAGGTTCCTTTTCGAAAACTAAAATGGGTTGACGCTTCAGGAACGAGAAGTGCTTTGCGCGGATCTTCTGATAAAGCCACGAGCGCTCCGGTTCCTCTCACAATGCCGTCTTGAACGTGGGTCAATACAGACCCAACACCTGCCTTTTGAAGCGCTACTCGAGATTTCTCAGATTCGACCGGGTTGAACAATAACGCAGCCTGCGTTTCTGGACGAATCGCTTCGTTCCAGCCAAAAGCACCTTTCTTGTCACTCAGATCTTGCGGACCACGGTTCCAACCTTCTTGCTGAGATTTGGGCATCGCGTACGCACTGTGGACGTCGACAAACGAAGGGTACAAATGCATCCCGCTCATGTCATGACGTACTGCAGGCTCTTGTGGTTCAATGGACGCCGAAGGTCCAACAGTTTCGATGCGACCTTGGTAAATGACCACCGTCGCATCTTTGATGATTTCGGAAGCGCTCACGTGAACCGTAGCATGTTCCAAGGCAGTTCGTACCATCTGCTTGTTGACCGTTCCATTCACCGGAAACGTTTCTTGTCCAAAGGATCGATTGGAAAGGGTCAAAAACAAAAGAACAACAGGCAACATGGGCCCAGAGATTCGCAAATTATTCAAAACATTCATGCTTTCTGACATCTGTTGAATCTGCAATTTACGTGCTGAAGCCTACCTTTGGTACATGCCAATTCCTACAAGCGTTTATGCCGAAATGACACCCAATCCAGCGGTGATGAAATTCGTGGCCGATCGTCCATTGATCGAAGGCGAATACCAAGCAGAGTTTCGCTCCAAAACAGAAGCCTCCTGGTGTTCTCCTTTGGCAGAAGAACTGTTTAATTTTCCATTTGTCAAGGGGGTTTTCATCAGCGGTTGCTTCGTATCCGTGAGCAAAGATGAATCCCTCGGATGGGAGATGATTGTGCAACAATTGCGAGAATACGTGCGAGAATGGCTCATGGAAAATGAGAGTGCGGTCGATACAAAAGCATTCTTGGAAGTTCAAGAAAAACTGGAAACAGCGCAAGAACCAGAACTTGACGCAGGTGTTGCGGAAGCCAACGCTTCTGTGAATTTCATCCCTGAAGAAGAGATGATTCCCTCTGAATACGACGCCGAAATCAAGCACCTCCTCGACGAATTCGTTCGCCCAGCTGTGGAACAAGACGGCGGAGCCATCGACTTTAAAGCTTTTAAAGAAGGGAAAGTTTATGTGCACATGCGTGGAGCATGCAGCGGTTGTCCTTCGAGTATGCAAACACTGAAAGGCGGAATCGAACAATTGTTGACCTCCAAGCTCGATGCGGTGGAGGAAGTGGTCGCACTCGGGGTTTAACCTATTTGGGGAGGTCTTGTTTCAGTGCGTGAATTTCTGCGCGCAACGAGTCCAAAGTACCTTGGATTCGCTCCATCCCTGAAAACGCCGGTGTCGGCCAGTCAAATGCCAAATAACCTCGAGCTCGCCAAACCTCGACCACGTCTTCAGGCCGAACAGAATACGGAGGATAATCTGGGTTGTCCGAAATCAGCCAGAAATCCTTGTGCTCCGAATCCAAGCGGTTTTCGATCCGCTTGAATACGACTCCATCGTTGCGGGTGATGATGATGTAAGGCCTCATTCCACCTGCACGGTGCCAATCTTCTTCGTAAGTGCTCAATATGTAACTCCCACTCTGAATGGGTAGCATGCTCTCGCCTTCAATTTGAAACAATCGGTGTGTCAGTTGTGACGGCACTTCAGGCAAAGGCAAATCAAAAGTAGGCAGCCCTTGAACAAACTCAGGGTCGCCATATCCATCCAAATAACCAGCAGCGGCTTTCACAGGCACCACAGCAACTCGCTCCTCAGCATCTGTCTCCCCAACTGGAACCGTCAAAATCCGCATGGATTGCCCTCGTTGGCGTTCCTCAGCAGTCTCTTCGCCTATGAGCAATGCATCAACGGTAACTCCAAAAAATCCAGAAATCGCAACTACATTGAAAAGACGAGGTTCCGCTCGTCCCTCCTCGTAAGCTCCCAAAGCAGCTCGTTTCAAACCCAATCGATCTGCGAGCTCTTGTTGTGTCAGCCCCTTTGCCTTTCGGAGGGTTTTCAGGCGATTTGCAAATTGAGGCAATGTTGTACTTGGCATGGCGCGTTCCTTTGCTAACAAAAGTAGCAATGCAACTGAAAATCAAAAAATCCAAACAGATTGAACTATCTTAACTCTTGCAAAAGGTTACTAAAATGGTACTGAAACTGAGCCAAACGAAAAAATACATCGGATTGCTGGCGGGAATTTTACTGTGGGTGAGTCCAGCAAATGCTCAGGAATTTTTTGGTCTTGCCGAATTTCATCTTGAAGAAAAGTGCGATCAACACCTCGGGTGCAATCAAGGCCTCGAAGGCATTCCTGTAGACGCATTTACTCATTTGCCCCCTCCCGCAATTTATTCGCCTTCAGCTATTCGCGAAGCGAATATCATCGTCAATTACAATGGATTTCCGGAAGACGTAATCATCGCTTTTGGCTATGCCGTGGACATTTGGTCCGTTCTATTGACCTCCAATGTAACCATCCGCATTGATGCCACTTGGGAAGACCTCGAAAGTGGTGCGCTCGCTCAAGCAGGGCCAAATAATCTACACCAGAACTTTGCCAGTGCACCATTTCCGGATACCTTCTACCCATCTGCTCTAGCCAATGCTTTGTTCGATGCAGATCTGAGCGAACAGTCCGATATTACGTGCTCCTTCAATAATTCAGTCAATTGGTACCTCGGCACCGATGGAGAAACCCCTGCCGGCCAGTACGACTTTGTCACCGCAGCTCTGCATGAAATCGGACATGGACTCGGATTCATTGGGAGTGCGTATTTCGCCAATGGATTTGGTTTCATCGGCACAGCAAATACGCCCTATGCCTACGATCAGTTCACGGAAACAGCCGATTCAACCTCTTTATTGGATCTCCCCAACGGCTCTCAAACGCTTGGGGGGGTGCTCACCTCCAATGCCATTTATTGGAACGGAAACAATGGAATGGATGCAGTCGGGGGAGGACGTCCGCGCCTGTATGCACCAGCCAATTATCAGCCTGGCTCGAGTTATTCGCACCTCAACGAATCCACTTACCCCGCGGGCTCGCCGAACAGCCTGATGACACCCGCCATCAATACCGCTGAATCCAATCACAATCCAGGGCCAGCGATGCTAGGTATGTTCGAAGACATGGGATGGATCATTGGCGGATGCCTGATCACAGAAGTGATGGTGGGAGAACAATCGGCATGCAACGGCGAAAACGATACATACACACAAGAAATTACCGTGTCCTATCAAGCGCCACCAAATACAGGGCTCATCAGTGTAAATAGCGGATTGTATTCCCTGACTTCAAGTCCAAAAACCATCGTTCTCAATGGATTGCCTGCCAATGGTCTTTCCGTTGATTTGGAGATTTTCTTTACCGCAGATCCCGATTGCCAAGTGTTGATTCCGGAGGCGTTTTTAGCACCGCCCGCCTGCTATTGTGTGACCGATTTAAACGGCAGTGGTCTCACAGAGGTGCAGGACATCCTGCTCCTGTTGGCAGACTTCGGCTGCGCCTCAAATTGTGCAGCAGATGTGACCGGAGACGGAGCAAGTAGCGTGCAAGACATCTTGACCATGTTGGCCGCTTTTGGAGAGGTTTGCCCGTCCTGAAACCGACTTCACAATGCTTGTCTAAAGCATTCGATTGAAATAATTTTTGATTCATTGCGTTTTATTTTGGCTTTGCTCATTATTTTAGCAAAACCAAATGAACACAAAATCATCAACCCCTTCCCGATCCATTTTACACATGGACCTCGACACGTTTTTTGTGTCGGTCGAACGGCTTCTAGACCGAAGGCTCAAGGGCATGCCCATTCTCATTGGTGGTACTGGAGATCGTGGAGTCGTTGCTGCTTGCAGCTATGAAACCCGAGCTTTCGGAGTGCATTCGGGAATGCCCATGCGCCAAGCTCGGCTCATGTGTCCCGAAGCTTTGGTCATTCGAGGCAATTCGATCAATTACATGAAGCAGTCGAAAGCCGTGACGGATATCATCAAGGAAGCTGTTCCGGTGTGCGAAAAATCTTCCATCGATGAGTTCTACGCCGATCTCAGCGGCATGGATCGCTTTTTTGGCTGTTGGCAGTTCGCACGTGAACTCCGCGACCGAGTGATCCACGAAACTGGTCTGCCAATTTCGTTTGGAATGAGTACCAGCAAAACGGTGAGCAAGGTGGCAACAGGTCAAGCAAAGCCTTCAGGAACGCTGCAAGTCCAACACGGCACCGAACAACCTTTTCTCGCACCGCTATCTGTTCGGAAAATCCCCCAGGTAGGGACACATACGTACAATACTCTTCGCAACCTCGGTGTCAAACGCATTCATACGGTTCAGGAAATGCCGATCGAATTGATGGAACAGGTGTTGGGTCAAAATGGCACTTCCATTTGGCGAAAAGCACACGGCATTGACCCCAGTCCTGTCATTGCGTTCAATGAGCGTAAATCAATCTCCACCGAACGCACCTTTGCAAAAGACACCACCGATGTCGACAAACTCCGCGGCATTCTTCTGGCAATGACCGAGAACCTTGCTTATCAACTGCGCCGCGGGCGCAAGCTCACTGCCTGCATTGCCGTCAAAATTAGATATGCCGATTTTGATACCCGCTCCGTTCAAGCTCGAATCCCCTACAGCTCCTCAGATCATGTGCTCATTCCCAAAGTAAAAGCTTTGTTTGAGCAGCTTTACAACCGCCGCGTTCAAGTCCGGTTGATTGGTGTACGCCTCAGTCATCTCGTCGAGGGAGGGTGTCAGATGGATCTCTTTGACGATGTAGACGAACGTCAAGAACTCTATCGCGCACTCGATAACATTCGCAACCAATATGGCGACCGAAGCGTCGTCACTGCCGCAGGTCTCGAGGCCCGAACCATTGGGCGACCTAATCCTTTCAACGGCGAAGCTCCCTTACTCCTTGCCAATCGTCGTCAGTAAATTCAACTCCTCATGTGTGGCCGATACGTTACCATATCTTCTGTTCAATCCATTGAAAAACGCTTCCAAGTAGAAGCCACGTCAGATGTCCTTGATCGCTTGCAGCCGAATGCCAATGTCTCGCACGGTGAATATGCTCCTGTGATTACAAGCGACGCTCCTGGCACACTGCAACTGCAACAATTTGGATTCACCCCTCGGTGGGCAAAAAAGCAGTTTTACATGATCAATGCACGATCGGAAGGAGACCACAATTCCGAAAACGACCCACGGTACACTGGCGCCATGGGCATTTTACAAAAACCCATGTTTCGGCAATCCATCAGAGATCGTCGGTGCCTCATTGTCGCCGATGCAATCATCGAAGGACCGAGGCAAGAAAAACTCACCAAGCCCTACCTCGTATACGCACGCAACGGACTACGACCGTTTGCGATGGCCGGGATTTGGGACGAATGGACCAACCCTTCAACAGGTGAAATCACCCGATCGTTTGCCATCCTTACGACGGTTTCCAACCGATTGATGGAACGCATTGGACACCACCGATCACCCGTTATACTGCATGAAGAAGACGAACAGAATTGGATCAATCCCGCTGCTCCTCTCCAGGACATTACAGCACTGCTACGACCTTATCCCGAGCGTTTCCTGAATGCATATCCCATTTCACCCGCCATTCGTGATCCCCGCACCAACGGTTCCGACTTGCTTCAACCCATTGGCCAACGCGTGCATCCCGAACACCTTTACTCCATTCACCAAGACTTGGAAATGTTTGGGTTAGGAGATTCCAAAGAATTACGACGCAATCCTCACCAACACCCCGGAAGCCAAGGGGCATTGTTTCATTGAAAAATCAGTTCCATGCACCTGCACTGCCACTCTTGGTTTAGCCTGCGTTATGGGCTGATGCAACCGCGTGAATTGCTCGAAGAAGCAAAACTTGCAGGCATCACAACGCTCGCCCTAACTGACATCAATAACACATCTGCGCATTGGGATTTTGTGCGGCTTGCTTCGGAATACGGCATTCGACCCGTTGTGGGCATCGACTTTCGCAACAAAGGAACCGATGACGAGCTGCCAATCTACATTGGCATCGCACAGAATACAGAAGGATACGGACGACTCTGTGCCCATCTGAATGATCACCTGAACGCGCACCAGTCCTTTTCGTTGGAAATCCCTCAAATTCCAGATGTGACCTTCATATGTCCGTGGGAACGGTGGAAGCTGCGTTTGGAAAGGTCAACCGATACGCAGCCAACAGGAACTGAGTGGATCGGTGTTAGGCCTTGGGAACAATCCGAACTGAGGCTGTTGGCAAATGACCCCGCCTTCAAAAATCGTATCCCGTGGAATCGCCTCATTGCACTTCACACATTCAGCTTCCGTCACAAGCGAGACTGGAACTGCCATCGTATTCTTCGAGCAGTGGATCGAAACGAACTCCTCAGTCGGCTTCCGAAAAACGCCACAGGAAACGCCTATGACCGCGTACTGAGTCCTTCCAACTTTCACCAAGCTTTCGCTGAATTTCCCGAATGGGTGGAACGTTCTGAAGCGATTCTCAACGCATGCACCGCCCAACTCCCCGTTCCAGAAAATGGGCGGTTCCACAACAATCAGCATACCTACACTGATTCCGAAGACAACGATGAACAACTGATCCGTGTGCTCTGCGCAGAAGGTTTGGCTTACCGTTATCCAGATCACGATGAAACTGTCCTCGAACGCATGGAAATGGAGTTGCGCGTCATCCGGCAACAAGGTTACCTGTCCTATTTTCTAATCAACTGGGACATCACTAGCTATGCGCGCAGTCGCGGTTATTTTTACGTTGGAAGGGGAAGCGGAGCCAACAGCTTAGTCGCTTATCTGCTTCGCATCACCGATGTAGATCCGATTGAATTGGATTTGTACTTCGAACGATTCATCAACCTTTACCGCACCAATCCTCCGGACTTCGATATTGATTTTTCCTGGACCGACCGCGACGATGTCACAGCTTATATCTTCAAGCGATTCCCGCACGTTGCCTTGGTCGGCGCGTACAGCACTTTCCAGTACCGCGCCATCATCCGTGAACTTGGAAAAGTCTTTGGACTTCCCAAGCACGATATCGATCGCATTGCCGATGGAAACGTCAATCCCCGTGGCACCGACGAAATGGAACAGCTCGTAGTCCGGTATGCTGGCTACCTCCAAAATTTCCCCAATGCACTTACCATTCACGCGTGCGGAGTGCTGATTGCCGATCGCCCTTTGCATCACTTTGGCGGGACCTTTATGCCTCCCAAAGGGTTTCCCACCACACAATACGACATGGTCGTTGCAGAAGACATTGGGCTGTACAAATTTGATATCCTGAGCCAACGAGGCCTAGGTAAAATCCGGGATACCATCGATCTGATCGCACAAGATGAACCCGAAGTCGCAGCGCAAATTGACATCCACGACATGAGCCGATTCAAGCGTGACCCCAAGATTCAATCCATGCTGCGCCAGGCGTTAGCTGTGGGGTGCTTCTACGTCGAATCACCGGCGATGCGCATGCTCATGCGGAAGCTTCAAGTGGACCACTACCTCGGACTCGTCGCCGCTAGCTCCGTGATTCGACCCGGGGTCGCACGCAGTGGGATGATGAAAGCCTACATCGAACGTCACCGATTTCCCAAAAAACGCAGCGATGCCCATCCCGTATTGTTGGAGCTCATGCCTGAAACCTACGGCGTCATGGTTTACCAAGAAGACGTCATCAAAGTAGCGCACCATTTCGCCGGTTTGGACCTTGGCGAGGCCGATGTACTGCGCCGGGGGATGAGCGGGAAGTTTCGCTCGCGAGAAGAGTTTGCAAAAGCCCGCGATACTTTCATCGCAAAGGCACTGGAGCAAGGGCGGAAGCGCTCATTGGTAGAGGAAGTATGGCGCCAGGTGGAAAGCTTCGCAGGGTATGCTTTTGCCAAAGGTCACTCCGCTTCTTATGCTGTCGAAAGCTATCAAAGTCTCTTTCTCAAAGCCCACTGGCCCTTGCAATACATGGCCGCTTGCATCAACAACTTTGGTGGCTTTTATCGCACCGAATTTTATGTGCATGAAGCGCGCATGGTAGGCGGGCACGTTGAAGCCCCTTGTGCGAATCGCGGAGGATGGGAGGCGTGTGTAGATGCTTCCAAAAATCGGATTTATCTCGGGTTCAATCTTGTCCGAGGTGCGCAGGCACAAGTCATAGCCAATGTCATCGAAGAGCGCAACGCAAACGGTCCGTACACCTCGCTCGAAGATTGCATCAAACGCAACACACTAGCCTTGGAACAGTGCTTGATCATGATTCGCTGTGGCGGGTTTCGGTTTACGGGCAAAGGTGGCAAACAACTTCAATGGGAAGCCCATTTCCTCCTCGGACATGTGCGAAAAGGACAAAAAGAGGCAACACTTTTCACTCCTGATATTTCCAAGTTCACATTGCCTGAATTTGAACACAGTGAATTGGAAACTGCTTTCGATCAAATCGAGCTTTTTGGTTTTCCCTTGGTGTCTCCGTTTCGATTATTGACCCCTGAGGCCAGCCGTCAACTTCAAGGTGCCGTACGCAGTGACGCATTGGTTGATTGCATTGGAAAAACAGTAGATGTAGTCGGGTATTTAGTCGCCGTCAAAGAAACACAAACCGCACGGCGTGAACGCATGGCATTCGGTTGCTTTGTCGATGTGGAAGGCCAGTGGCTAGACACCGTGCATTTCCCCCCAGCACTGAAAAAGCATGGATTTCGAGGAAAGGGAATCTACCGCATACGTGGACCGGTTCGAGAAGAATATGATTGCCTCCACGTGGAAGCGTTATTCATGGAAAAACTTGACTACATCCCCGATCCGCGTTACTCGGAAGATGGACAGCCCGTGCGAGAAGCTCGTCCCAACAATTCTTCAGCATCCAAACGACGATCAACAGTCGGAGCTCGCAGCAGTGGCGGCCTGCTCAAGCGATCCATGCGCACCAAATAAGGCCTTTAAGTAGTGATTGTTAGCCCTTGGCTTTCGGGGCAAGAATTCCCCAGCGTAAACCGGCATAAAGCATTCGGCCAAAAATCGGACCGTACACCAAACTAGCGTCAAAGTATTGGTCGAAGTCGGACGATGAGACCGGTTGGAGGTCATAGTCGGCAGCCAAAATCGGACGATCTTGTGTATAGTTCAGAGCATTTTCGACTCCCACATAAATGGAAAATTCCGGCGAAAATTGCCGTGTAATCTGGGCATTAACTTGAAAGAAATCCGGTGCCATATCCGTTCGTTGAAACGCTTCTGGATTGGATGATGTCGTCGGCAATCTCTGCGCCCCAATCCACTGACAAGTCAAATCACCTCGCCATTGGCCATCGCGGTCGTTCAACTGAGAGGCGTAACTAAACTGGCTGAAAGCTCGGTGCCGAGAAACGAAGGGATCAAGCGTTGGGTTCCCCGAAGTTCGATCTGTATGAGCGTTGACCCAACGGTAAGCCATTCGCATGTCCCAGCGACGATGAATGTCCCAATTGAACTCCGCTTGGGCCGAATTTGCAAACGACTGACCTTCCAACGCATATAAATCAATCGCCCCCGTTGAGCGATCCAAGTCCACCACGAGTTTATTCTGAAATTGCGTGCTGTACCCATCCAATGTTAGCGTCGCTTCGCGATAATTCAATCGGAATTTACTGGTGATGTTCAGACCAAAATTTGTCGCCTCTTCAGGTACAGTCTTTCCATAATAATTCAGGTTCCATTGTCGCTGACTTGCCCAGGTTCCCAGCTGTTCCATGAACTGATTGGAGGTGCGATAACCCTTGCCCGCAGCCACTTTGATGGATGTGTTCTCCGTAGCGCTCCATCGTGCATGAAAACGCGGGCTCAAAAAATGGCGGAATAAATTGTGCCTGTCATAGCGAATGCCTCCGATTACACTCCAACGCTCATTCGGATTCCAGGTGTATTCCACGAATGCGCCTGGAACAGATTCCTTCCGACTCGGGCTCATTCGCAAAGAATCATTGACTGAGAAGTCCTCAGAAAACGCATTGTAGACATAGGTCGCACCCACAGTGAAGTTCCGATTTGTGCTTCCCAAGATATCCGAATACAACACGTTTCCCCTGAAAAACTGCTCATTGCCCGAGTAGTGGTTCTTTCCAAAACGCTGATCGTGCTGGTGATTGTAGTAGTTCCATTGTGTTCCAATGGTCCGCCACTCCGCATCAGGAAAAACAAACCCGGTCTTCGCGGACAATTCGATGCGCTCAATGGCCGTGATTGCAGACCAGTCGCCTGTGAGACTATCCATCCGTCCCATCCATCCGTTCCAGTCTGAAGCTCCTTCAAACACACTCGCCTTGCCTGCGACAGCCTCTGTGTTCACATACGTCGCCGCATATTCACCTCGAATCCCGCGATCTCCCTTGAACTTCCACTCATTACGACCTATAAAATGGTGTTGCATAGGCGTGTCCAAAAATCCGTCTTGGTTGCGGTCATTGGCTTGCTCATTGTGCAGGCCGTGGATTAAAATGGCTGTACTCCAGCGGCGGCTCACGTCATAACGGCTCACATAGTTAAATTCTTTTCGGCCAGCGCCGTTCACATACAGATTGGCATGGTGAGGATCCGCCGTTTCAGGATTTTTCAATGCTACATTGATCTGACCCGTGATGCTTTCATATCCCTGCGTCACAGTTCCCGCGCCCTTGCTGATATGAATCTCGTTGACCCAATCACCAGGGATGAAAAGTAAACCCTGAACAACGCTGAGGCCTCGAGGACCAGGCAAATTGTCGACTTGAATTTGGCTGTATTTCCCATCCAGTCCCAACATTCGAATTTGACGTGTTCCTGTAACCGCATCCGTAAATGATGCATCCACTGAAGCATTGGTTTCGAAAGCCTCAGAGAGATTACAACATGCCGCTTTTGCCAGTTCCTTACGATTCAAAGACTGCACATCAAGCGGCGACAACAGTGAGAATTGCGTCGCTGCCTTTCGTTCAACAACCTCCGCTTGACCCAGGTCAACTCCCAACGATAGGGGAATGTCCACATATGACGAACCATCAAAAACCCAACCCGCTGGACTGTACCCAATCATGCTGGCAATCAAAGTGTCTCCAACGTTCGCATTCGATATTTTAAAAAATCCGAATCCGTCGGTTACCGTCGTTGAAGATGCGTCATGTGACCATCGAACATAAGCTCCTGGCAAACCAACGTATTCAGGATCCTCCTGGCTTTGCCCCAGCCCTTCTCCTTGGTCCGATTGGTCAACGATCAATACTTTTCCACGGAGGCTGCTGAGATTTTGAGCGCTCCCGCCACAGACCAACAATAAAGAGGCAAGAATTAGAATGAGACGCATGCTTGGCGCGTTTTCAGCCTATCGCTGGTCGTCGAGAGGTTCTTTGTCTCCCGAACAGCTCGCTCCATCACGGTACTTACAGCAGCCGTGAATGGTGGCATACACCTCATCGGAAGCCTTGATTTGGTCTGTATCGTGACCAACATCTGCTACCAACTGATGGATGTCATTTTCTTTGAGTTTTTTCGTCTTGTAAGCAACCTTCAATTCTTTTGTTTCGACATCCCAATCAGCCATAATGATCCCGGAAACGTCCAAAGAGCCTTCGATTCGATTTTCACACATTCCACAAACACCGCTGACTTCAAAGGATATTTCAGCCTTTTTCTGTGCGTTTGCCACGAGTGCGAGCAACAAGATTGGAAGAAGAATAAGTACTTGTTTCATTCTTGAAAAGTAACCTGTATTACGTGAAAACCCAAAAAATTAAAGCCAAAAAGGCTCAAAGCGCAGGTCATTCACCCTCTGCTGAGGCCTTTAAAAAATCACGATTCATCCGGGCAATGTTGCTCAAATCAATTCCTTTTGGACATTCCACAGCACAAGCTCCGGTGTTGGTACAATTTCCAAATCCCTCCTCATCCATTTGCTCAACCATGCGTTTGACCCGTGATGCTCGCTCAGGCTGCCCCTGTGGTAAAAGCGCAAATTGCGAGACTTTCGCTGAAACAAACAGCATCGCCGATGCGTTTTTGCACGATGCGACACAAGCACCGCAGCCAATGCATGTTGCGGCGCTAAACGCCTCATCCGCTTGGGGTTTGGGAACTGGGATTGCATTTGCATCCAGCGTCTCCCCAGACGTATTCACAGAAACA
>CBFIEJ010000030.1:0-27541 GCA_965661575.1 uncultured Flavobacteriales bacterium
TAATGAGCAATCGATTCGGCATTTCTCTATTTTGCACAGATAACACCTCGGTCGTTCAAAGGTTGTCCTTCACACGCTAATTTCACCAGATGCGAATGTTTATCTGGCTTTCCACGGCTATCTTCTTCGGATCATGTGGCAACAGCGTGACCCGAATAGATGGTAACGATGGAAATGACACATTGGTCATTGTAGCGTCTCGGCTTTTCGAAAGCCGTACCTATCAAGATTTTCTTGAGCCTCTAGCGCATCCTGTTCCGATTAAATGGCACGATGCGTCGACCTTGACGAAAATTGAATTGAATAAGGCGTTGGCGCATGCTCACGGTGTTGTTTTAACCGGTGGCGCAGACATTCATCCGAGTCGTTATGATCGAGCAACTGATACCCTGCGATGTGGTAGAATCGATTTGGAGCGTGATGCCTTGGAATCTTTTTTACTCGATGAAGTGGATCGAACGGGCCTTCCGTTTTTGGGTATCTGTCGTGGGATGCAATTCATGAATGTCCATGGTGGCGGCAGCTTACACCCGCACCTTCCCGATGTCTTGGGACACAATGGTCATCGGGGAGGGGCGCCAGGAAACACCTTGGACACCACTCACATGGTCAAAGCCTTGAAAGCGTGGTCTTCTGCTTCATGGGAACCGGGCGACTCATCTGTCGTTATCTCGCACCATCACCAAGGCATTGATCGATTGGCAGAAGGGCTTGAGGCTTGGGCAAAAGCGCCAGATGGTCTCATTGAAGGAGTTGTCAGAAGGGATACCATGGGATATCCGTGTTACATTGGTGTTCAGTGGCACCCTGAAAGATCAAAAAAGAGACAGCCGTTGGTGGAGTCAGTCGGTGCTTTTTTTGTTCGTAAAATGACGTCTCACCTGCAAGCTGAAGCGCATGAAGGTGGGCAGGCAACAATCAATCAAGGCGATTGAAGATGGTGCAATTGGTCAGATTTAACGTAAATTTCGACCGCTGATCTATCCTTATCCTGCAAGGAAGAAGCTTCAAAACAGTGGAAATGGCCACCAACCAACTCAATGTGACGACCTCGTTGCTCTCTCTCGTCAAGGATCTCTCTTTCAGAGGCCCTGTTCCGTTGAGTTATGAATCACTCTGCGCTTGGGTCGAGTCACACGATTGGGGCAATATGGATTGGGAGTCGTTATTGCCCGCGATAGAGGATCCGACTGACTATGCCCGAAACATCCTTTGCTTGGAGCCATTTGAAGTGGTTTTGATTCAATGGCCTCCGGGTGTTGAGAGCGCCGTCCACCATCATGAAGGTTTTTGGGGTGCGGTGGTTTGTCTCAGCGGGGAGGTTGAAAATGTTGCCTACGAACTCGACGCGGAAGAGCTCCGTGTCAAAGAAATCATTCAGGCAACTTCGCGAGGTATTGTCGCCGAGCCCGACGGAACGTTGCACAAAATCAGAAACGCCAGCGACTCGGAAGCACTGGTTACCCTTCATTTTTACTCCCCGGCGCTAGCTGATCTCGACGGTCTTGTCTTATATGACTTGCCGACTGGCAATCGTCTGACTTGCAATGCTCTCGCTCCAACGGCTTCTGTCGATTTAGATTCGAGTAATTACCGAATGGTTGAGTCCGACGCCTTTGAATACATCGCACCTGCAGATGCCTCGCATTTTCATTGCAACATCGTGCCGAAACCAACTCCGCAAGCCATTGAGCAAATGGTTTCGGACTATTATGCTGAACACGCCTCGGTTTATGATGCGCAAGACTTTCAGGTTTTGAAGCGGAACCGGTACACCTCTGCCATTGATCATCGAATTGTACGTTGTCTGCATGGAATGCATGATGCTCAACCGGTTCAAAAAGTCATGCACTTTGCGTGTGGAACGGGACGACGGGCGGCTTCCATTCGTGAGTTGGCCTCATTGCGCTATGAGATTCATGGGGTTGATTTGTGCCAGGAGATGGCTGATCAGGCTCAGCAGCGAGGAGTTCATGTGGAGGTAGCTTCACTGATTGATATTGAGCCTCGTCCGCATTGGAAAGGCTTTGATGTCATCACATTGTTGTATGCCTATGGCCATTTGCCAAGCCGCAAAATTCGAAAGCAAATTCTCAGAACAGCTCATGGTATGCTTCGTTCCGGCGGTCAATTGATATTTGATGTCTTTGATGCCGCTGATCCCGGTGAATGGGGCCCTGATGCGATTCGTCAATTTGATGAACAGCGACTCGAAGCTCAAGGGTATGAGGAGGGCGACGTGTTTTATAAGCGCAGCAAAGGTAAAGAGCTTGCCTTCATGCACTATTGCAATCGAAAGACTTTGGAAGAGGTCATTCTGGGCGCAGGTTTTGAATCCGTTGAGATGACGACCATCGGTTATGATCAAAATTCAGGAGAGGAGGCGGAGACGGGTAAGCTCTTCGTAGTAGCGAAAAAGGCCTGAATTGTGCGCGAACCTGGTTCGCTTTGGTGCCAACGAGGACCATCGCCCAAAGTCGAAGTATCGAAACTTCGTGTGCCTTGTTGAACGGGCATTGACCGCTGTATCCTTCTGTTTTTTCTGGAAGCGCGCTTCGCCTTTCATCCAAACTCGCTATCGAAAATAATCAGGTGACTGACGTTGGCATCTTTTGCAAATCGTGAACAAATTTATTCGAAGAGGGTATTTATTTTTGAATTCTCAATCATGCGTCAGAAAAAAAACGTATGCACCCCAATCACCCTATCCGTTCATTGCATCCTAGCTGTGTTCGTTTTTGTTTGGGTCATCGCGCCACTGGTTCAATTTGAGCAATCGATCAGTGCAGAAGGAGCGAAAGCCGGGTGGATTTTTGATTTCACAGAGGATGAGCGCAGTGGCGAAAAAGAGACGGAAAAGGACAAGACAGACGACGAAGAAAAAACACGCGATCTAGCGCGACTTGAAAACAATCGTGTAGTGTGCTACACGACATCATCTGTCGTGCGATTGAAAGAGGCGTTGGATGATGAGCCTGCACTTGAAAGTTTAGGTCAACCGCCAAGATCGTAAAAGGAAACCTTTCACTGCGGCACGCGAGTGGCGCAAAATGTTGGTGTCATTTCTGGACGCCCTTTTTCCTTTGTTTCTTTTCTCAATTTGTTTTTTATGTTCCGTTCTATTTCACAAGATGCGCCGGCATCACTGGTTGTTTTTTTAGTTGCTCTACCGCTTTGCTTAGGAATCGCGCTAGCCTCTGGCGCACCTCCACTTTCAGGATTGATTGCAGGCATCATTGGTGGCTTGATTGTAGGCCTCATCAGCGGGTCTCAATTGGGAGTCAGTGGCCCGGCTGCAGGCTTGGCAGTTATTGTATTCAATGGCATTCAAGAAATGCCGTCGTTTGAAATTTTCTTGTTGGCCGTGTTCATTGGTGGATTTATTCAAATGGCTCTGGGATTCATCAGAGCGGGAATCATTGGCCTTTATTTTCCTTCCTCCGTCATTCAAGGAATGCTAGCCGCCATTGGTATCATCATATTTCTCAAGCAAATTCCTCACGCCGTTGGTTACGATTATGAACCAGAGGGGTCGCTTGAATTCGCTCAAGATGCGACACACAACACGTTCAGTGATCTCCTATTGATGCTGAATTTTACGGAGCCGATGGCCATGTTGATTGCGGCGACGGGTTTATTTGCTTTGATTTTGTGGGAACGTCCTTTCATGAAAGCGATGGGATGGACGCGGTTTTTGCCAGGATCCTTGGTAGCTGTCATTGCAGGTGTATTGATTCATGCGCTCACACAGAATGGTGAATTTGCCCTCAGCTCGGAGCACTTGGTCCAAATTCCCTTGATGACAAATGGATTGAGCGATATGATCACTACCCCGGACTTCAGTGGATGGATGCGGGGCGATGTCTGGTTGCTCGGAGCAACGATTGCGATTGTAGCATCTCTTGAAACTTTGCTCTGTGTGGAAGCGACGGACAAAATGGATCCGGAGAAGCGTGTCACGCCGACCAATCGAGAGCTTGTGGCCCAAGGGGTGGGGAACATGGCATCGGGTTTGTTTGGTGGACTACCTGTCACCCAAGTCATCGTTCGCAGCAGTGCCAATATCATCAGTGGTGGACGAACCAAACTCTCTGCGATTCTACACGGAGTTTTGTTGTTGGTCTCTGTTTTGGTCATCCCAAACTTGCTCAACCTGATTCCTCTTTCGAGCCTCGCTGCCATTCTTTTAGTGGTAGGGTATAAGTTGGCCAAACCAGCACAATTCGTGTCCATCGCAAAAAGTGGAATGCGCAATTTTATCCCGTTCATTGTCACTGTCGCTGCCATCGTGTTTACCGATTTATTGGTCGGAATTGCCATCGGTTTTGCTGTTGCCATGGTTCTGGTCGGTATTGACCACGTTCGAGCGGGTCAAAGGTTGCGTTTAAGGCCACAACTGAACACTACAGTGGATTCGGACCAAAAGCACCAAACCCTGCATCTGGATAAAGTGGTACCCTTTCTGCACAAGGCGTCGATCCGCAGGCAACTCGAAGATGTGCCCGAGGACTACCGGCTCACTGTAGATGCGTCCACAGTAGAGCAGTTGGACACTGGTGTAAAGGATATTATCCAAGACTTTGTAGATCAGGATGGGGACCAGATCAGGGAAAGGGTATTCAAGCGATAAGCGCGGTATTTGTCCCCAAGAATTCTAGTAAATTGCATCTATGGAAGTCTTTGAAAATAGCAAGTTGTCGGCGGAGCACCTTCCTGAACTTGTGGCACAAGATTTCGAGCAACTCCCGAATCGTTATTTTCGTTTGCGCCTATGCACTTGGGCCATCGTATGCGGCGTGAGTTTTTGTCTCATGCTCGGAGGGTTGCTTTGGGCTGTTTTCAAAGAAGATATGCCCCTGACGAATATCCCCACGATTCTTTGGGGATTCAGTGCAGCTTGGTTTCTTTTTATGTGTTCGTGGGGCTTTTCAGAATTTCAGGGTTTTGATCTACGAGGTTATGCCGTCCGTGAAAGGGACCTGTCGTTTCGGTCGGGTTACTTCTTCCATACATACACCACGGTCCCGTTCAATCGTCTTCAGCACAGTGAAATTTCTCAAGGTCCTTTGGCTCGTGCGATGAAATTATGCACCTTGAAGATTTACACTGCAGGTAGCTCAGGTGCGAATCTTAGTATCGCTGGGATGGACCCGATTGATGCCCAGCGCATTCGTGACTACATCGATGAGCATGGAATCAATTGAAGAGTTGAAGAGTGCATTTGGTGAGCCAAGGCGTCAACATTTTCTGGGTACAATTCGGTATTTCACTCGGAACGTCAATCTGTTTGTGCGTTCTTTTTTTCCAATCTTGGCGGGATTGGCATTGTCAGACGAATTTCGGCGGTACATCGAAGTTGTTGCGATTGTGTTGCTGACTCTGATCGTTATTGCAGCAGTCATCGAGTTTTGGCGTTTTCGTTTTCATGTTGATGGCCAATCGATCGTCATCCAAAAGGGATTGCTAGAACGTGAAGTCATCACCATTCCTTTCGAGCGTATCCAAGCCCTTCACCTCGAACAAGCTCCTTGGCAGCGCTTCGTTGGCTTGACGGCTCTGAAAATCGATACGGCGGGTACGAGCGGTGCGGAGGTGGATTTGCAGGCCTTGAAGCTTTCTGAAGCTCATGCATTTCGGGATGGAATCATGGCTTTACGATCGAATTTGGCTCCTTCAATCGAGACTTCTGAAATGGAGCCGAAGCGGCTGGTTTCCCTGTCAACGCGGGCGTTGCTCAAAGTTGGCGTGACGCAAGATCATCTGCGCAACGGATTCATTGCGCTTGGTGCCATTGTGGCTCTTTATGAGCCGTTTGAGTCTTTGATTGATGCTTGGCTTTCCGCGTTGCCCAGGATAATATTGGGTATTTTGTCGTGGACATGGTTTTTGTTCATCCCTCTGGGAGTGTTCTTGTTTTTGATCTTATCATTTGTGGTTTCGAGCGCGGGTGCGATTTTTCGGTATTACAATCTCAAAGCGGAACTTCATGATCAAGAGATTAGCCTCAAAGCCGGTTTGCTGCGAAAATTTGAATATCGAATTCCGCTGAGTAAGATCCAGATATTGGAATGGAAGAGCAATTTATTGCGGCGCTCACTGCACATCGAGACTCTTCGCGTTTTTCAGGCTTCCGCGCAGGAAAGTGACACTTCTGCCAAGGGCGTGGCGATGTCAATTCCTGGAATTTCGAGTGAGGCGTCGGACAATTTGGTTTCTGCAGTCTTTGAATTTAACGGAGACGATCAAACCCAAGAGCGTCTTCGACCGGCATCCTATTTGTACTACCGTTTTCTGGCATTTCGTCTCCTGTTTCTTGGTGCGGTGGTGATTGCGGTAAGCTCTGGAGTTGCATTGTTAGTGCTGATGGGGTGCGCGATCGTCTTGTCATTGATTACGGCACGCAAGAAATTTGAACATTATTGGTTGTCAGTCACTCCGGATATTTGTCAAATGCACGAGGGGTGGCTGCGAAAGAAGCGAGTGATGTTTAGTTTCTTCAAACTTCAACGAGTGGTTTTTCATCAAAATGCATTGATGAGAAGACGGGGGCTAGCGCATATCACTTTCGCCACGGCAGCCGGCAACAGAACGTTTAGGTTTCTCCCCGAAACAGACGCTAAACGGTTATACAATTGGTCACTCATGAAGATGGAGCGCGACACGCGCAAATGGATGTAGGCGGAGTGAATCCTCCTTAGGCCAGTTGTTTTTCGACAACGCGTAACATCTGCGAGGCTATCCCTGCGTGGTCTTTAGGCCAGGATGTCTCTTTTTTCATTTGCAGCTTTTCTCGAATGCGTGAGTCTGACCAAACACCGCAGTTGCCGAATAAAAGTGCGATTTCTTGCAATCCTAAAATACTCTGTTCAATCCAATTGTTGACGTTTTGTCTTTTTGTTGTGGAAGATTCGCAAATAGATTTGCACCAGGTCTTATTACGGAGAAGTACTGCCTCAGTGAGAATGGCATGCAAGTAAAGCAGATTTTGATTTTTGGGCGGATTAAAGTCGGAAGCCGTCAGTGTCGTCTTGGTCCCATTCTCTGCGATTTTGGTTAGGAAATCAATTCGGCCCCGAAGAATCGGATGAATATGGGTGAGTTTTTCTCTGTTTTCGAGAGCAGATTGGGTGAATTTTCGAGCGGTCTTTGCATCCTTGTCCCGCCAGGCAGCTGATGCGAGCAATGAGTAGCCGAAAGCCAAGTGTTCATGATTGGAGCTGTGCTTCAGCATGCAGGCAATGTGATTTCCAAATCCACCTTGTAATTCGAGTATAGGTACAAATTGGCAGAGGACTAGACGAACATACGGAGTCGTCTCAATGAATCGCTTAACGATTGTGGCATCCTGGATTTCGTACAATTTTGGTGCTACGTACTGGGCAAACAGCATCAGAGCATTGGAATGTCTTTGATGCGCTTTGGCCATAGGTTCGAGTGCGCGAAGCAGTTCGATGACTCGCTCTATATCATTCCTCACGAGAGCTTCTCGAATATTGGCACCAACCACCATGATGCTTTCAAGGCTTGGTGAATTAAGGATGAGCTTTTCGTACAGATAGATGTCTGACTTTTTTTCCTCAACGGCTTTCAGGTAAAGACTAAGGTCAGCTTGTGTCTTCAGTTCTTGCACAAACGCGTCAATGGACGCATAGCCCAAATAATGGGCGAGAAGATCCATGGTTTTGATGCGGAATTCACCGTCCCATAGAACGATGCCAAAGAAGCGTCGCAACGTGTGACTACTTACTTTCTTCAGTAGGCTATTTTCAATTTTCTCAGACAATGCCACGCAATCTGCCTGATTCCGAATTGGAAATTGAGCCTTAGATTCTAGAGCGTCCCGCAATTGTGCTGTTTGGTATGGCGTAAGTTGAATCATCTTGCAGAAGATACAGGAACGAAGATGAAACCGTTGGAAATGATGGACTAAATGTGTAAGCGCAAACCTCAGCTTTATAAGTGCAAAAGGATTTGATTGCTTTTTTTACGACACCAGCGATATTAATTACGAAAAACAGCAATCGTACCTGTGCAATATTTTTCCAAGTCAGGTGTTTCGTTGCAGGGATATTCGAGGATATCCAAAACATAGAAATAGGTTCCCTCAGGCAATTCATTTTCGCTTTCGTCGAGTCCTTGAAAAGCTGGTTTGTCAGGATTCATTGTGTAAACAAGTTGCCCCCAGCGGTTAAAGATTTCCACTCGATAATTCAAACAAGCAGCGACCGCGCTGGGGATGATGAATTTCTCATTAAAATCATCTCCGTTGGGCGAAATAACATTGGGGATGAAGAAATCAGAAAGGTCGAGGGTGTTTTGAAGAAAGGTTTCATTTGTCTGATTGAAGCTACACCCGTAAATATCTGTAACGGTTAGTCCCAGGTCAAATGTTCCCGTTTGATCGAAGAAGTAAGAGGCCTCGGCAAACAATGCGATAAGTTCACCACTCAAAAACCAGGCGTATTCATGCGATTCATCAGGATCGGCAGTGGTGCTGACCAAGTTCAATTCATTGCAATTCAATTCGGAAGTGAAAGAGGGCTCGATAGGATCGGCGAGGGTGTAATTCACAGCATCTACATTTGAGCATCCATTGTTGTCAACGATGGTATAGGCAACAAAATAGTCGCCGGGCATGGCATCACTGTGAATCAGTACATTACCATTGAGTAAATCGCCCGTTAGTTCACCTCCAGAAGGCATTGGGGAGAGAGCGATATCTCCGTCGTACAAGCAATAGCTGTCCTCGGCACCACTGGATACTTCGGGCAACGGGTTCACGACCAAATCAACAGTAATGATGCTGTCGCACCCCAAGGAAGAGATGAGGTTTGACGTATAGCTGCCGGTCGCATCGGCTTCTGAACCGTCGGGCAAGGTGTAAGCCGTGCCCGCGCAACTTTGATCGTTGTAGCTGATCGAGTAGACTGGGTTGAGTGTCAAATCGATTGTTACGCTGCTGTCGCACCCCAAATACGATTGCAATTCAAAGTCAAAGGTGCCCGAGTTTGATGGTAGGCTTCCATCCGGAAAGAGATAAGAGCCATCATTGCATTCTGATAACGAGACGCTGACATCGTAATTCGGCTGGTAGATGACGTTTGACGTGATGGTGCTATCACATCCGCTCGTCACGGAGCTCATGATGGTTACATAGACGCCCTCTTCAGTCACGACAGTGCCATCTCCCAATTCGACAGGTTCACCTTCGCAAAGGGCGAGCGTATTTTGGGTTTCGAAAGGCTCTAAAACAGTTACAACGGTCGTAATAGCACTGTCGCATTGAGCAAGAGCGGTTTCCAAAACGATAGGATAAGTTCCAGGCGAATCGATGATGGTTCCATCGGGGAGGGCGAATGTTTCACCAGCACAGAGCTGCACTGGCATTTGAAAATCGTAAGTGGATTGCTCGAATAAATTCAATGTAACGATGCTGTCGCAACCCTCCACAGAGACATAATTGGCAATGTAAGTGCCCTCTTCAGTTACGTTTGATCCGTCGGGTAGGGAGTATTCCTCACCTTCACAGAAGTATTCAGTTGACTCGATCTCGAGTTGGTAGGCAATCGTCACGGTTTCTGTGCTGCTGCACCCCTGATTTGTGCCCGTCACAGTGTAGGTGGTCGTTTCGGTAGGAGTCGCCGTTGTGAAAGGGCCGTAGCCATTGCTCAGGGATTCAACAGGGGTCCAGGCCAGTTGAAAAGCTCCTGTAGCAAAAAGCTGAATCGGCTCGTTGCAGGACGTGGCGTATACGGGATCTACAGTTAGGATAGGGTAGGGCACCACTGTGACGGTTACATCGATGGTGTCGAGGCATTCCTCAGTCGAGGCGATGACGCTGTATACTGTTGTGGTGTCCGGGCTGACCCAGACATCGGGTCCGTCAAGGGTGCTCAGCCCATCGGCTTCAAGCCACTCATAGTTGTCGGCCCCAGAGAGGTTGAGAAAAAGGGAATCACCTTCGCAGTATTGGGGGTTGAGCGGTTCAACGGCCATTCCTATTCCTCCTAATGGCGTAATCGTAATGGACCCATCCCCTGACACATTGCCTCCCTCACATGTGAATCCAGCAGGTGTGAGACTGGATCCACCACCACCACCACCACCGCCGAGAGATCCGCCGGCAAAGCAATCGCTACCACCACCACCACCACCGTATTTTCCACCACCACCACCACCACCTGGTCCGACGTTGTAGCAAGGATCTTGACCTCCATCTCCTCCAAGGCCCAAGGCTCCCGATTCTCCGCTGTTGCCGCTGTTGTTCCAAGGTGGACCGCCACCTCCGCCGTTATTGGCGGTTGCACCTCCGCCACCTTGTCCAAATGGACTGTCTCCGTCATCACCATTGTTGCAACCTGATATTCCAGCGGTAGCATCGGTGTTTCCTCCTCCGGTTCCGCCTCCCCCTGCTGCTGCTGCTACTCGATCTTCTAATGCAAACGGTGTGATTCGAATGTCAGAGGCACCGCCGCCGCCGCAGCCGGCGTTCGAGTTGTTGTTCGCACTGCCACCAGCTCCACCACCATTGTAACCAGCGCTTGGGCAATTTCCTTCTCCACCTACCCTGATTTCCAACGTTTGTCCTTCCACAACATCGATGATGCCTGAGACTGTGGAGCCATTTCCACCATTTCCCCCGCCCCCGCTTGCGCCTTCAAGGGTCACTTCAATCTGTGCGACGCAGCTAGGTACTACATAAATTTCGACTTCTCCCGTGTATTCAAAAACGATGGGAGTTTGGGCGTTGGCGAAGTTGCAAGCAAGCCCAAGGATGAAGACCGTGACGTAAATTTGAGTCCTCGGCGAAAAGGAGGGGATACTTAGAATCATTCCCCAATCTAAGGTATTTGATTTTATCTCATTCAAAATGGACGCTGCCCAGTTTGCTTGTTTACTTTGAAACGTTTGCCCGTGTTATTGCGTAAAGGCACCAAATGTCTTTATCCGAAAAGAACAAACGACTAGAATTCAGCGCAGCGAAAAAGCTGTGGTTACTTGTTGTTTTGGGCTGTTTGCACTGCACCAATCAATCGATTGCGCAAGATTGTGATTCGCCCTGTGATGGAATTGATGCCTTGGGTTCATTTCAGATTTGGTTGGATTCCGAGGGGGTATGTGCTCCATTCGTGGCGACTTTGATGAGTGACGTTCCTTCGCCGTTGTGCGGGGATTTTTCCTATCAATGGAATGTGCAAGGAGGTCAGTACGAGTGGAGTGCGGGAAGTTTGGACTCAGATGCGTCGCCCTCCATTGTTTTCTTAGAGCCTGTTTTTTACGAGGTTGAGCTCACTGTTTCTGCTGCCAACTCCCCGGCTTGTGCAATTGCATCATCCATGGCGTACGTAGGTGCTGCCGAAGCGCCGCAAGTAAGTGTCACGCAGGGAGGGGAAATTTGCGCATTTGATACATGGGAGACACTGGTGTATGTGAATCCTGGAAATACTGCGATATCGAGTTTCGCTTGGATTGTAAATGGCGATAGCATCATGTCAAATGCTCCTGCACCTTTGACCATGCCTTTCGAGGAGGCCGGTACTGCAGAGATTGTGGCAATCGTTGAAAACACGTGCGGTACGGCGAGCGATACTAGTTTTGTCGAAGTTCGCGCCTTGCCTCCGGTTGCTGTAGACTATGATTACGATTGGATTTGCCAAGGCGCTCCAGTAGAAGTGAATGCGTCAGGTGCTGACCATTACGTCTGGAGTTCATCTGCTACGACCCTGAGTGGCGGAGCCGAGGGTGACTCCGTTGCGGTGTATTCAATGAATAACACGATTGTAGGCAGTGTCGAAGGGACGACCAGTTACGAAAGTCTATCGTGCACGGCGTCTGCAGGCTTTCAGATTAATTCATTCTTTGTGCCCAGCATCAGTATTGTCGGGGACGAGACGATTTGCGATGGTGACTTGGTTGCATTTGAGTCTTCAGTTTCAAGTGGTGGTTGGTCTAGCAGTCAAGCTTGGTCATTCGACGATAGCCTGGTGGCGGGCAATTACCTTGATTTATCCAATCTGGATTTGATTGCGGGTGACTACGCGGTGAATGCAGAAGTCGTGTTTGATCCTTTTCCTGTTTGGTTGCAGCCAACGGGATGCACGGGAAGCGCGGAGCTCGATTTTGAAATCGTCAATCTGCCTGAAGTTACAGCTCCGCAGGATTTGGTGTTTTGCAATCAAGATTACAATGAATTCCTGCCAGAGGGCTCACCTGCCGGTGGTAGCTGGGAGGGACTTGGCATTTTGGATGGATTTTTCAATCCGGAAGGGTTTGATTTGGGAACAGTGGGGTTAGAATACCAGTTCACGGATTCCAATGGGTGTTCCTCGGTGGATACCTCACACGTGATGATCAATGAGCCCATCTTGGCGAGTGCCGGATTAGATAGCTCGGTCTGTGAGAGTAGCGAGTGGGTGAACTTAACGGGTTTTGATGAGATGGAATCAGGTGTTTGGAGCGGACCTGCTCTCATGGATCCGTATTCTGGTCTGGTGGATGTTGGTGAGTTGCCGGTAGGGATGAATGAGTTTGTCTACCAAATCGGTGAAGGCTCATGTGTCAGTGCAGATAGCGTTGTCTGGACTGTGATGGAGCATCCTCTGGCCCTGCTCTCGACCCAGGGCAGTTTAGCATGCGATTCGGATACTGTTTGGTTCGAAGTTTTTGCAGGTGGCGGTACACTAGGAGAGGGCAATGATTACAGCTTCACATGGTCAGACGGGGTTCAGTTTACGGCTGCAAATGATCCGTTTTGGATCGCTGACATCGATGAAGGTTTTTCGTTTGTATTCGTTGAAATCTCTGATGATGAAGGTTGCTCTGATGCCAGCTCGGCTTTCATCGAGCCCATCGAACTTCCTGAAATTGTTTTGTCCGATTTCTGGCAGTTGTGCAATCAATCGCTGGAGGTGACTGTGCCACCGTTCGACCCACCACTCGGCATGTGGTCTGGTGAAGGCGTTGTTCATCCAGATGGTATTTTCAATCCAGCTTTGGTAGGAGAGGGGATTCACCAGCTGGTTTATACGGCTACAGGTCCGGTAGGATGTTCCAACAGTGATTCGATGCAGGTGGAAATCTCAACATTGGATACCATTTCAGCGGGCTTAGATCAAGTGATTTGTGAGGGTACGCCAGAATTGTTGTTGATTGATTACTTGCCTGTAACTGGAGGTTGGTGGTCCGGAGAGGGAGTGGTGGATTCTTCGCACATCGTTGCGACCGAGGAACTCCCTGTTGGATTCCATGAATACATATATCATACGGGTTCCTCAACCTGCGCTCAGCGTGATACAGTAATGATCGAAGTGCGGTCCCTTCCCAATGCCACAATTGAGACTGGAACGTCCGAATTTTGCCCCGAAGATTCCATTGCGCTTTCGGCTTTTCCTTTTGGGGGATCTGTTGAGAGTTTCATGGACTATGCTCTTGAGTGGTCAGGAGAGAATGTTCAAGCCATCGGCGGTGAGTCTTTTGTTTTGGCCCCAGCTGTGGGTCCGGCTTCGTCGCTGGTTCAGCTGATGATCACAGATGCAATAGGATGCACGAATGTTGTCGAGGCGAATTTTTCGATCAGACCTCGACCCGAAGTTGTCGTCCAAGACCTGCTTGAAGCCTGCGATCAGAGCATTTCAATTCCTCTTCCCGAGGCGATTCCAACGGGTGGTTCTTGGGAAGTGCCTTTTGCGGCCGAAGAGATTGGGAGCGAAGGCGAAAGTTTTATGCCCAGTGGATTCGGAACGGGTTCATGGTCAATGGTTTACACCTTTGAGGATGAATTTGGATGCAATGCTTCGGATACAACAGCACTTGAAATAACAGCTCCGGTTGTGTTGAGTTTAGCTTCAGAGGTTGAGGCGTGCGCCGATGTTCCCGTGTTTCAATTGCCTGAGGTTAGCGAAATAACAGGGACATGGTCAGGACCGGGACTATTGGACGTGGTTGGCGGCAGCGTCGATCTTACATCTCTGGAAGTTGGACAATTCCAGTATCTCTATTCTGCTGGCGAAGCTTCTTGCCTCGTGACGGATTCGTTGAACTTGGTCATTCATGCATTGCCCGAGATTACGAGTTCAGTCGTTGGTTTGGCTTGTCCGGGCGATTCAGTTCAAATTCTGACGCAGGTGAATGGGAACAACACTGGCATCGATTTCACATGGTATGCTGAAGACGCATCCACGCTCACAGTCGCTGGCTCTGATGCTGATGTCATTTGGGACATGCCGGGAACGTATGCGGTAGAATTGACTGCTGCGGATACCAATGGGTGCTCGGCTCAATCTGTCTGGGACGTTCTCATACCCGAATTGCCTGAGGTCTTTGCTGGTAGTGATCTCTTGCTTTGCAACCAATCTTTCAGCGTAACATTGAACGAAGCCAATCCCGTCTCAAATGGTCAGGGTTCCGGACTCTTTTATGGTTTGGAAGCCGCTGAGGAAGCCGTTCAATTGGAGGGAGTACTCGATCCAATGACGCTTGGCCTCGGAACATTTGAGGTGGAATACGTGTACCTCGATTCCTTGACAGGCTGTTCAGCATCAGACACCCTTCAGGTGGTTGTGGAACCTGTACCTGAAATTTTTGCAGGGTTGGACACGGCCTTTTGTGCAGGCGTTGATTTAGTAGAATTAGGAGCGTCAAGCTCTGAATTGCCCGCCATTTGGAATGGTGTTGGAACATCTGAGCAAACAGCATTGGTCAATGCGATAGACGGCATCATCGATCTGAGTCTGCTGAGCCCGGGAAGCTACCTCTTTCAATACGAGGGGGGGCAGAATTCTTGTTTCGTTTCGGATGAGCGAGCTGTGATCGTTCATGACTTACCTGTGATTGCCCTCGAACTGGAAAGTATGCTTTGTGCAGGTGATTTGACCTATGAATTGCCCTCGCCCTCACCTGCCGGTGGCTCATGGAGTGGGTTCGGAGTTTTGGATTCAATTGCCGGATCGTTTGATGTCAATCTCGCAGCAAATGATTACGCTGTTCAATATTCAGTGCAAGACGATTCCACGGGTTGCGGAAATTTCGCTGCTCATACCGTTCGTTTGCACAGCATTCCTGTCGCTGAATTCCCAATCATTCCTCAGCAGTGTATTGGTCAAGGGGTGACTGTTTTATCGTCTTCGACCGCTGTGGAATCGTACACTTGGTTTTATGGGGATACGCTGGTGAGCAATTCAGTTGATGCAACGGTTGTTTCCGGAGAGGAGGGGAGTCTGAATCTTTCTTTGACAGTGGTGAATGAGTGGGGCTGCATTGACTCGGTCCAGCAAGATGTGCATTGGATTGCTCCTCCTGAAGCTGCGTTCAGTTTGACTGAGCATTCGGGATGTGTACCGTTCAATACGGGCATAGAAAGTGCTGTCATTGGTCAGGTCGATTTGGTGCAATGGAGCATTGACGGTGCTGCGCTCGTGCTTGAATCCGGGGACTCCATATTGCTCGAAGTACCTTCATCAGCGAGTGGCAATATTCTGGAGATGCTGGTGTCAAACGCTTGTGGAGTTGATTCGATGCAAGACACACTTTTCGTTGCAGATGTTCCTTCGATTCAAATCTTGGAAACAACGGACGGCGGTTGCTCTCCATTCTTCGCTGAATTCACTTTTGAATCAGACGGGCAATTGGATGCTTTGATGTGGAACTTTGGCAATGGGGAAGAAACGAACGGTTTCGCTCCTGTGTGGCCCGTTTTTGAGGCGGAATCAGAGCCCATTGAATATTTTGCATTTCTTACCGCTTCAAATAACTGTGGCTCGGTCTCGGATTCGGTCTCTGTTTTGGTTGAGCCCGCTTTAGCTCAGGCTCAATTTGATTTGGATGTCACTTCAGGCTGTCTGCCCTTGAGCATTACGGCGACAGATTACAGCGCTGGTGGCGATATGGTTCATTTTGAATTTGGCGATGGTACAATGGTTTCCGATTCCGTTGCAGCCCACACGTACACTGCGCCGGGGACTTACGCGGTCACCCAAATCGTTTCAGGGACTTGCTCTGTCGATACCGTTGAAATGAATGTGACGGTCCATCCTGCTTTTGAATTGGACTTTGCACCGACAAATGCGGATGCTTGCCTGGGTGATTCAGTATGGTTTGATGTGACGCCATCAGCGCCTTCAAGTTCCATTGAAATAGAATGGTCGACTCCATTGGGTGCTGAAATTCTTAGTGTCCCAGCGTACGTTGGAATGTCTTCTTCTGGGCCACAGATTCTATCCGCGACTGCAACGGATTCATTGCACGGTTGTTCTGCTCAAAGCACGTTTGAAGTTTTCGTCCACAGTCCTCTGGTCATAGCAATTGACTCGAATATTCAGAGCGGTTGTTCACCGGTGATGATTGCACTTGAAAATCAAACAGAAGGGGGCGGACAATGGTCGTGGTCAATTGGCGATGAGGTTCCCTTTTCAAGTGCGTTTTCTCCCGAGTTGTCCCTGACGAATGACGGAGTTGTCCCACTTGAGCAATGGATTCAGGTCGAAGTGGTCAGTGAATGGGGTTGTTCTTCCCATGATTCTGTTCATGTAGAGGTTCTTCCGTCACCAACGGGTACTTTTCAGTTGCTGGATTCGGTTGCTTGCGGTGTCCCTGCGCTGATGACGACGCACTTTGAGGCTGAGGAATCGTGGCAATTGGCGTGGTTCATTGATACTGTGTTAGTCTCCGCTGAAGACAATGTCGAATTAGAGTTTTCATCAGTGGGCCACCACGTGATCACTTTGATGAGCGAGAACGAATTTGGGTGTCATGGTTTGGCCCAAGACTCGGTCGAGATTTTGGACTTGCCTCAAGTTTCGCTCGCGGCTGGTCCGCTCATGGGGTGTGCTCCTCATTTGCTTGAGGTTGAGCATGCATCGACTGGCGCTGTTGATTGGCTTCTGGAAATCCATCTGGATTCAATGCTCGTCTTTGAAAGTGATTCGGAGACGTCAGAGGTGATGTTGGATGTGCCCGGTTCTTATGGAGTGAGTTACACGGCTGTCTCCGATCGTGGATGTGTGGCATCCATTGCATTGGAGGATTCAGTGGTTGTTTTGCCTCGGCCTTCTGTTGGCTTTTACGCCGATCCTTACGCCGGCACTTTTGATGCTCCTGACCCCCTCAATAGTTCTTGGGTGTTCGAAAACGTTTCAGATGCAGGTCAGGCCATTTGGGACTTTGGTGATGGAGATCTTTCTTCCGAGTGGCACGGCACGCATGCCTATGATGCTTCCGGCACCTTCGAAGTATTGCTCACAGTGATCAATGATTTTGGTTGTGCTTCTGAATTCATGATGATTGTGGAAGTACTCGAGAGTCTTGAGGTCTATGTGCCGAATGCTTTCACTCCGCCTGAGCAGGGTTACGCTGACGGTATTAATGATGGGTGGAAACCCATCTTGTCTGATCCCAGTTTGGTTGATCGTTATGAGCTGGTGGTATACAATCGATACGGTCAATTGGTCTGGGAGTCTCAAGATCCTTCAGCCCATTGGGTAGGCGAGGCGAAGGTCGGTGGATCATACTTTGCACCTGGCGGGATTTACACTTGGGTCCTTCAGATCGACTCTAAAGCATTTTCGGAGTCATCGCGTCAGTGGAAAGGGCAGGTGAATTTGCTCCGATGAGCGGCTGAATGAATTAGTTTTGGTGTTCAATTGCTGAACGAATAAACGATGCCCTCGCTCAAATCGAATTGGACAAAATTGATTGATGAACAGCTGCGACTGCGCTTGAAATCCCTGCGCAGAGAGCAGGTGCAATTGGAAGAGTCCAAGGGTTCGGCCACCAAGAGTTCTGCCGGAGACAAGCATGAGACAGGAAGGGCGATGATGGAGCAGGAGTTGACGCGCATTCAAGCACAGATAGAATCAGCTCGCAAGCAATTGAATGAGTTGGGGCAAATGCCTTCGAATGCATCTGAAAAAGTGGCTTGGGGAACAGCGGTGCGCACCAAACAAGGCGTGTATTTCCTTTCGGTTCCTTTAGGTCGAGTGAAGGAATCAGCAGAGCCTCTATTTGCCATTTCCGCAGGTTCGCCGCTGGGCCAGTTGTTGTTGGGGAAGCGCACGGGGGATTCTGTCACCTTTCGAGGCAATGAATTCAATCTTTTGGAGGTGCATTGATCGGACCTGAATTCATTGAAATTCGGCGAGATGTTCCGACCAAAAAGAATGGGGTGCTGAGGATGCCGTTGTTGATGGAAAAAATCGCACTTTCCGAGCATTTTCTTTCCCCGGGAGCAGTAAAAATCCGTTCTCAGAGAACCTGCCGTCCGCTGTGCTTTGAAGACGAACACCGTAGGCAATGCTGTCGGAAGAAATGATCAGTTCATCTCCTGTTTGCGCGATGTCAATGTGCGCATTTGGCCATTGAATCGTCGAAGGTTTCGATGTTAAAACATGTCCGTTGTCGATGAGTTCGCCGCTGCGCTTTGTCCATTTCCAGGAAATGATTGGGGATCCTATTGGAATGTCAGGAAAGTTCTGTTCGATGGTTTTGAAAGCAGCTATATTGATGCTCCTTGATGCTTCATGTTGAATCTCACCCCCAGCACTTCTCCATTGCACAATGAGGTTGGAATCATCGATTTCAATGGGTCCATGATTGTGCAGCTGCAAGGAGGATTGGGAGGAGTCGGAGCGATTCCAGATGGCACGGCAATCGGCATTGGCATGTCGTACAGCATGATGAGCCAATTTCCAGCGACCAGCATGATCAACGGTCGACCATGAGACCGTTGGCCAAACGTCATTCAATTGCCAGTACAGGGATCCGGCTATTTTTCCATGACTATTCCTGTGGCGTTCGATGGCTTCGCGAAGTCCTATCGCTTGCGTCAACTGACTGAGGTAGATCCAGCGGCGTAATGCGGTTGTTTCACCACTTTGTGTATGCTCAGCGCTGAGCAGAGGATCCGCCGCATAACGTCTCGTGTATATGCGCATCATGCCCCAACCATCGAGTCCCGCTTGCAGCCATTCCATACTGGAACGTTGTCGAAACTGCAGAGCCTCGTCTTCCCATTGGGTGATTCCAACTTCATTCAGCGTCCTTTGATTGGGTAAGCTTTGAAGTCCAAATTCGGTGGCAAAACGCCCGCCATGATTGCTGTAATAGTCGAAGTCTAATGTGTCAAACCAAACACGCCAGGCGTGTTCATCGCCTGAAAGCAGGGGGGCTTTTTGATGTGGATCCGACATCGGTGATGATGGCCAATACTCTAAATCTGTCAATGAGTCGATGGCATTGGGCAATAGGGTGTCAAATAGGGCGCTGTATGCTTTTTCCGTTTCAACGGAGTCTTCTCCGTGCAATTCAAACGCTTCTGCCCAGCCCCAATTTTGCCAAGCGTGCATGGATTCATTGTTTCCACATAGAATGCCGATGCACGGGTGGTTTCTCATCTTTTTCAGTTGGTCAATTGCTTCAAATTTCACATTGGCTTGATGCGCAGAATCTCCTCGAACCATGCCGCACGCGAACATGAAATCTTGCCAAAGGAGCAGACCGTTTTCATCACAAGCGTTCAAGAATGACTCACTGGGGTAAACTCCTCCTCCCCAAATGCGGAGCATGTTCATATTGGCTTGAGTCGCGGAAGCAATCAACTCATCCTCCAAGTTCAATGAGCGAGCTGGAAAATAGTCTGGCGGTATGATATTGGCTCCCTTGGCAAAGAAGGGTTGACCATTCACTTCACATTGGAAGGAAGTGCCCCAATCGTCTGGAGTCCGGTTCCATTGAATTTCTCGGATGCCAAAACGCACGCGGATGCTGTGGTCAATCCCACTCCAATTCAGCGCATACAAGGGTTGATTGCCCATTCCCCTCGGCCACCAGAGTTCGGGGGAAGAAATGTGCAATTGACATCGCCCAGATTCCCACGGTGTCGTGTGCCATCTCACGGGTTCATTTCGAGGTCCCGAAAGGCTAAGTTGACCGTCGTGGATGCTGGACGGCGCATTGATTTCGTAGATCGCCTCGTTTTCATCAATTGACATGAGGGTGAGCAGGATATCCTGTGATTGTAAGATGCTTTTTTCTCGCAGAATCACAGGGCGCCAGATGGCGCAGGAGGTGAGTCTCGGTCCCCAATCCCACCCAAATTGGTATTTCGCCTTCCGAGTGACACTGCTTGTTCGCTCATCCAATGGACGATTTTCATTGCTCGTTGGGATGAGGCGCGGCTGATATGCCATGATGTCTTGACCAGATTTGACGGCTGATTTTAGGGTGATTTGAAGGGTGCAGGGAGATTGGATGGCCTCTGGTATTGGCAGGACATACGTGCGATGCATGTTTTCTGTTTCCAAGAGCAAGGTTCCATTTAATCTGATTTCAGCATAGGTGTCAATCCCTTGAAACACCAACTCCTGCGTTGGCGCGGTGGACGAATCTTTGCTTTGTAGCAGATTGAAAACACACCGATACAGCCAATCTTCATTTTCCACCCATTGTGCAGTTCGTTCATTCGTTCCTTGGTAGGGGTCATTCAGTCGTCCTTGTCGCATGAGATCAAGCATGACATCGCCGGGAACATGTGCCGGCATCCAGGAAGTGTCCCCGCTTTTCTGGAATTCCCAGGCTTCGTTCAGCACGACCTCTCGGGGTGAAACTTCGTGCTTGACGTTTTGAACGTCCAAACAGCCAGTGGATGCAGCGAGCAAAGTTGCCATCAGAAAAGGCAATAGCGAGCGCTCATTCCATGCGATAATTGATCTTTTTACAGCCATGGTTTTCTTTGAGGCTTAGACGTTTTGAATGAAGGCAAGAAGATTTTGCTCTTTCTGCAACCCCAGTCGCTTGCGCAGTCTCGATCGACTGACTTCGACGGCTCGCAGCGAAACAAACATCAAGGATGCAATTTCTTTGGAGGAAAGATTCATGCGCAGGTAGGTGCAAAGCTTCAAGTCGGTTTTGGTCAATGCAGGAAACTGCTCTGTGATTCGTTTGTGGAATTCCACATGGACTTGGTCAAATTGCTTGGTGAAGGTATCCCATGCATCGTCCAGTTTGCCACCCTCCTTGATGATGTTCAAAAGACCGTCAATCTCGTATCTATTTTCACTGGGGATCTGGGATTTAAGCGACTGTAAATTGGTGTCAATGGTTTGGATGAGCTGAGATTTTTGCACCAAGTGCATCGTGGCTGAAGCGAGTTCTTTATTTTTCGCTGCCAATTGCTGCTCCTTGGCTTCAGTTTTTTGAGCGCGTAGTGCAATCTCCGTTTCTTCCATGGAGGCTTTCATGGCCTTTTCGATTTCAATTCTTTTGTTGTGTTCTTTTTGTTTCTGAATCAAGTGGTCTGCTTCTAGGATGCGTTGATTTCTGCGGATGAACACGGCGACAAGTCCGAGCGACAACAAAAAGCCAAGTCCTCTAACCCAAGGAAGCTGATACCAATAAGGCTTTACGATGATGGTTACTGGAGTAGCTTCACACGGGATATTTTCGCCAATGAAAGCGCGGAACTCCACCTCATGGGTTCCGGGTTGCAACCCGGATAGGGTGATGCGAGAATTGGATGTGGGGCGCGACCATTGTTGGGCAACGTTTTGAATGCGCCACTGGTATTCGATCAATCCTGCCCAATCGGAATTGAGTCCACTCAGCTTAAATTCCAGCGCATGAACACCGGCTTCCAATTGGATGATGCCTTCTTCAATGGATGCATCTGAATTGGGAGTGTTGAGGTGGGTGACTTCGTGGATGCGCAAGAGGGGCAGTGTCTGGCTATCGTGCATGAGCTGAGGTCTGAGGTAAGTAAATCCCCTTTCCACCGGGATGCACACTTGGCCATTGCTCAGGAATTCAATCGATTCAAAGGGAGTGGGTACTGGGTTTTGTTCCATGAAGGCAAACCTGGATTGAGTGTCATCCAACACCGAGAGCCCCCCCAATGGTAGCATGCGAACAGACTGATTCTCGAAAATCCAAATGTCGCCCGCTGGGCTATTCATGATGCGTTGATACGGTCGGTTTTCATCTATCCATAAGTTCAGCGCACTGCTGTCCGGCGCCATGCGATCGGATGCTTGGTTCCAGCGATAAAAGCCTTGAGAAGTCGCGAAGATCATCCCATTGTCGAGGTTGCATAGGTTGATCTGCAGTGGTTGCGGAAAGCCTGAGGTTTCGTCATATACCTTCATGCGCAGGAGTGTCCGTTCTTGTTCATCAAGTTCTAAACGAAAAGCGCCTTTGTACGGGTGTGAAACCCACCAGGTGCCCCTAGACTCTTCGCGAAGAAACCGGGAGCTTTCATCGAAGCCCTCGATTCGCCCTCGATTTTGCCAGCGACTCCGCGGGTGACGACCGCGGGCGGTGTATTGAATTTGAATCAGTCCGAGATAGGTTCCTGCATACCATATGGTCGGATCCGAAGAAGCCCAAATATTCCAAACTCCTGTTTCGGTTACAATAGGATAGAACGTTCCGTCTTGGATGATTCCGGCGCCAGAACGATGGCATACCCAAACGTCATTTTGTCTTTCAGACAATGACCAAATTGGACCTGAGATGCCATCAACTGCTTCCAAGGCGGCTCCATCAGCAGATTGAAAATATACGGATTGAGAAGTGCCCCAATACTTCGTGCCATCGGCGAGGTGCAGTGATGAGTAGCCTGTTTCTTTGATCCTTTCCAAGCCTTTGGGAGAGCGATGCGGCCAGTTGTATTTGATGAGGTCCACGCCTCCGTCAAGTCCGACCCACAGGTTACCACGCGCGTCTGCTTTCATGTTGAGAACGCTATTGCTGATCATTCCGGATTCTTGGGTGTACGGATTTTGATACGATTCTAAGTCTGTGGTGCTTACGATTCCTCCGCTTGACGTGCCGATCAGCCAATTGCCTGCATGCTTTAGAATGCAATTCGCTCGAACTCGTCTTAAGTGCATGCTCAGCAAAGAATCGCTTGCCTTCCAAGTAGAGCCATTCCATATCTGAATTCCGTGATCGTGTGTGAGGATTGTCAGCTGTTCATTTTGCTTGTCCAAAACGCCTTCCATTTTCCATTCATTGTCAAGTGGGATTTTTTCTATTTCTGATCCGAGCCAATCGAAAAAATGAATGAAGCCTTCTGTTTGGAGTGCAACACCATCGCTCCATTTGGCTGCGTTGCGAATCGGTCCAGTGAGCCATTCCTCGTAGTCACCCTTTGACGTTATGGATCCGGCGAATTCAGAACAACTGAAAATTGCACGAGGAATAGAATCGACTTCGTCAATGGTGTTGGGGGGTATGAACATGCGCCAAACATCATCAAAGTTGCCGGACCTCGTTAGAATGGATTGCGTGCAGTCGGTCCATCGAAGATCATCTCCGGTCGAATCGAATTGAAGGATGCCAACGAATCCCTGGCCACCGCAAAAAAGGAGATTATCGAAACTTGCTACAGATTTCGCCTGAGCTCCATTTGGAAGGTCGTTCAACGTCCAGTCATTCCCATCAAATAACAGCAATCCAAGGTTGTTGGCCACAGCGATGTGATTCGGGTCACCAACGGATAAGTAAGTGCATTGGGTGCCGCCGCCCATTGTTTTTCGGTCGAAGTTTTGGATGACAGCCTCTGTGTCATCCGTGTTGGCAAAACACGTTACCCGGAAGATGAGTCCGAACCCAAGGAGTAGGGGAGCGAGAGGAGGGAATTTAGGTGATGTGGATTCGATGGTGGTGTGTAAGTATCGCTTGAATGCCATAAAAACTAAGGGTTTCATTGATATCGGCTAGAACTCAAGGGCAAATATAAGAGGGAATGTTAAGGTTGTTGTGCAGGTAATGTGCATGGAATTGATGCTGATTTTTCGGTGCTCAAATCAGATGTTCATTGTAATTTGCACACTTTTCAACCAAGCTCTGGAAAATTGATTTCAATACGATTCAACGTGCGAATTCCCCTCCTGCTATTTAGTGGTTGTGTGATGACCTTGATGGGATGCGCAGAGAACCAAAACCACGCCGCAAACAAAAACGACGCTTTTGTCGATTCTCTTTTGAGGACACTAAGTTTGGAAGACAAAGTGGGCGAAATGACCCAATTGACCATTGGTGCGCTCATGATGGGCGAGCCACACAAGCTGCTGGAACCCCAACACCTTGATGAAGCAAAACTTCGAGAGGTCCTCATAGATCTGCGAGTCGGGAGCGTTTTGAATTGTGGAAATCATGAACACTCTCCGAAAAAGTGGCACGAATTGATCAATGGAATTCAATCAGCTGCTTCCCAGAAGATTTCGGGCATTCCTGTGCTTTATGGCGTAGATGCTATTCATGGTCCGACCTACACCGAAAGCGGCATTCTCGGACCACAGCAAATTGGTCTTGGCGCATCTTGGAATCCCGAAAACGCCCGCAAAGCAGCGGCGAGCACTGCAGAACAGGTTCACGCATTGGGCATACATTGGAATTTCTCTCCTGTTCTTGATTTGGCGAGAGACCCGAGATGGCCGAGGTTTTGGGAGACTTTCGGCGAAGATCCTTTGCTGGTGAGTCGGATGGGTACGGCAATGATCGATGGGTACCAAAATAGCGATGTGCCGTTTGGGGCCACGCTGAAGCACTTTTTCGGTTACGGCTTTACCCTGTCGGGGAAGGACCGCACTCCTGCATGGATTCCTGAACGGCAATTGCGTGAGTACTTTCTGCCACCCTTCCAGGCAGCCATTGAAGCCGGCGCGATGAGCATCATGGTCAATAGTGGCGAAATCAATGGCATCCCGGTGCATTCGGACAAATCGTTGCTCACGACGCTTTTACGTGATGAACTAGGATTCGAAGGGGTGCTTGTTACCGATTGGGAGGACATCAAGTATTTGTTCACCAGACACATGGTCGCTCACGATTATAAGGAAGCTACGAAAATGGCCATTGATGCAGGAATAGACATGGCCATGGTTCCTTTGGATTTGGACTTTACAAAACACTTGTTCGATTTAGTCACGGAGGGAGCAATTTCAGAAAGTCGAATTGATCAATCGGTTCGCCGTATCCTCATGATGAAGGCGAAGTTGGGACTCTTCGACACACAGGGCTTCCCACCTTCACTAGAGACTTATCCTGCAACAGAGGATTTTGAAGATGCTGCAGCAAGTGCGGCACTTGAGAGCATTACATTGCTGAAAAACGAAGAGGCTCAAGGACGCGCGGTGTTGCCTTTTTCCAGTGAAGACAAGATTTTTGTTTCAGGTCCAACGGCGCACAGTCTGAACGCGCTCAATGGCGGCTGGACCGGAACATGGCAAGGCAATGACACCTTGTACAATACAGCAGGCAGACCGACGATGGTTGAAGCCATGGAGACGCGACTCGGGTCTGAGCGCGTTGTTCACATGGATCTGGGAATGGAATTTACAGAACTGGAAATCCAGCGTGTGGTTCGCAGCATTCAACGTCAGAAGCCCTCCCGTGTGGTATTGGGACTCGGCGAGATGCCATACACTGAATTTGTTGGAAATATTGAGGACATTGCTTTGTTTGAGAACCAGAAGGCTTTAGTGAGAGCTGTGCACATGACGGGCGTGCCGTTGATTGGTGTGTTCATTGAAGGCCGCCCGCGTGCGTTTGATGACATTGAACCGATGCTGGATGCGATTGTCATGGCCTATTTGCCTGGCGATTATGGCGCTGATGCCATTGCCCAAGTGCTTGATGGCTCCTACAATCCAAGTGGCCGGTTGCCATTCACGTGGCCCCGTCATACGTCTGCGCACCTCACTTATGACTACAAGCACACGGAGAAGTTTCACCCAAACCCTTCGAGGAGTAGCTTCAATCCACAGTATACGTTTGGATTTGGTTTGTCATATAGTGCAGTGGAATTGTCGGGGCTGAAGACGGACAGGACGGAGTATGAAATGGACGATGTCATCGAGGTCACGGTTGAGGCTAGAAATATAGGAAGTCGCCCTACCAACGAGTTGATTGCAATTTTCAGTCAGGATAAAGTTGCGAGCATTACACCTAGCGTGGATCGGTTGAGGCATTTCCAAAAAGTCGTGGTGGAAGCGGGTGAGGCATTAACCGCCACCGCTCGAATTCCAGTCGCTGATTTGGGTTTCATCAACAGACAAAATAAGTATGTCGTTGAGCCTGGAGCATTTGGTATTCGCGTAGGCAACGAAACCGTTGAAATAGAAGTTATTCAGAAGAACAAATAATCCCTAAATTTTTTAATATGAAGCAGTTTTTTACGCTGGCTTTTGCCGCATTTGCGTTAACGTCGATGGCTCAGACCGCCTCGGTGACCTTTAACCTCAACATGTCGCTTGAGGAAGTTGCTGAAAGTGGAGTTTTCATGGCGGGCGGCGCTGATTTCGGAGTTCCTGGTGATAATCCAATGACAGATCCTGATGGTGACGGTGTTTATTCCATCACGATCGAGGTAACCACCCCATACACGGGTAATTACACCTTTACCAACGGAGCCTGCACGGATTGGTCTTGCAAGGAAAATATTGCGGGTCAAGATTGTGCCGATGGCACATGGAATGACCGCCTCTTGAGTGACATCACAGAGGACACCGTCATCAATACGTGCTTTGCACAGTGCTCTACAGATGGTGAATGCTTCGTGGCAGAGAACTCATACGAAGTCACATTTAACCTCAACATGTCTCAAGAAGAGGTGTCTGAGGGAGGAGTTTACCTGGCAGGTGGAGCGAGCTTTGGTGTTGCAGGTGACAATGAAATGCTCGACGAAGACGGTGATGGCATATACAGCATCACAATGATGCTTGACGAAGGACTCGCCAGCCACTACACGTTCCTGAATGGAAATTGTGGGGACTGGTCTTGCAAAGAAGACCTTGCAGGTCTCGAGTGCGGTGACGCCGATGCTTACAACGATCGCTTCTTGCCAACAGTGACCGGTCCAACGACCATCTCGACTTGCTTTGGCGAATGCTCGACAGATGGCACTTGTGGTGAACAAGCGGCCACCTCTGCGGTTACGTTCCATGTCGACATGGGCGAGTATGAAGGCGATTATACCATGGTCAACCTCAACGGCAACTTTAATGGATGGTGTGGTGATTGCAATGAGATGACTGACGAAGATGGGGATGGTATCTACAGAGCCGATCTTGATCTGGATCAAGGAGTGACTTATGAGTACAAATTCACCTTGGATGGATGGACTGCCCAAGAAGAATTTGCTGGTGGGGAGGATTGCACATCAACCATTGATGGCTACACCAATAGAACCTTTACAGTGGGTACAATGAACGAAGCGCTTCCAATTGTTTGCTTCAACTCTTGTGCGGCATGCGAGTCCACTGGTGGCGGAGGTGATTCTACTTACATGGTTACGTTCAATGTAAACATGGCCAATGAAGACGTTTCAGAGCAAGGTGTTTTCATCGCTGGTGGTGCCGACTTTGGGGTGCCGGGTGATAATCCAATGCTTGATGACGACGGCGACGGTATTTACACTATTTCAACCATTGTTCCTGCTGGATTCTCGGGATACTACACCTTTACCAACGGAGCATGTGCCGATTGGTCTTGCAAAGAAAACTTGGCTGGATTGCCATGTGGAGACCCCGCAAATTACAACGACCGCTTT
>CBFIEJ010000031.1:0-27299 GCA_965661575.1 uncultured Flavobacteriales bacterium
CAACCTTCAAGATGAAGGCCTGAATACGATCGAAGCGAATGAGGCTTTGGGACATCAATCAGATTCGCGTTCCTATGAGGTTGCTGCGAGAATCTTAAAGGACTTGGAGATTCCGGTCATTCGATTGATGACTAACAATCCTCTGAAAGTAGAGGCTCTCGAGGCTTTGGGTATCACCGTCAAAGAGCGGGTTCCCTTGGTCATCGAAGCACGACCTGAAAACGCAGGTTATCTGGAGGTCAAACGTGCAGTCATGGGACATTACCTAGGCTGAACAATCGGGAAGTCCCCGAGATCACATCGAAATGGCGTGCATGAGTTCCATGCAGACAATGGCTCCCACGGTGCCGACTGCGTACCCTAGCACAGCAAGCAGCACGCCGACAGGGGCCAAAGCAGGGGAAAACGCACTGGCGACAATAGGGGCAGAAGCCGCACCGCCAACATTTGCTTGAGATCCAACCGCGACAAAAAAGAAGGGTGCTTTGATGATTTTGGCCACGGTCAATAGCGTGATGATGTGGATGGCCATCCATAGGAGACCGATGAGGATTACTGACCAATACACATCCCAATTGTGGTAAAGCTCAACCACATCCATTTTCATCCCAATTGTCGCCACGAGAACATAGAGAAAGGCGCTTCCTATTTTGCTCGCACCTGCGCCTTCGTAATTGCGCAGTTTCGTGAAGCTCAATCCGATTCCGATGGCTGTTGCAGCAACGACGATCCAAAAGAAGCCTTGCTCCAGACTACTCAGGAACTGAACGAAACTGTCTGGATTGTCTGAAAGGATAGAGCTGAACCAACTTTTAAAAGCAGGTCCGAGCGTGTCGGCAGAGATGTGTGCGAGGCCTACAGCACCGAAGGCGATTCCTCCAATGATCATCAAGTCTTGGAACGTTGGGATGCGAGCGATGCCCAGTTGAAATTTCTCAACCTTCTCTTTCAAAGCATCCACTGCAGAGGAGTCTGCCTTGAGTTTTCGATCCAATACAGCGCTCATTCCCGCTCCAACCAAAAGGAAAGGCATCCAGAGATTGGCTACAAACACATCGACGATGAGCATAGCGCTGAACTGATCATCGAGCGTTTGAGAGATTTCTTTGAGAGCCGCTTGGTTGGCGCCTCCTCCAATCCAACTTCCCGCTACAGTAGATAAACCACGCCAAAATGCTTCGGGTGAATCACCGCCCAGAACTGCCGGTTCGATGAAGCTGACTGCCCACAAGGCGATGGGACCGCCAATGACGATGCCTATGGTCGCTGTGAAGAACATGATGAGTGCCTTGGGCCCCAGATTCCAAATGCCCTTGAGGTCGATACTTAAACAGAGCAAAACGAGACTTGCAGGCAGCAAGTAACGGGAGGCAACGAAGTATAAATTGGACGCTTCACCGTCAACAAGACCCAACGAGTTGTACGCGGCGGGCAAGAAGTAGCAGAGGAGCAACGAAGGGATTATTTTGAAAAATCCTTTGAATCGTGGCAGCGAGCTACAGTGGAAAACAAGTGCCAAAGTGGCGATGAGTAGCCCCAGTACGGTGGCATCATTGGTGATGAGTGCATTCATGGACCGCAAACTAATGAACAGCGGCTGAATCTCGACCGAAGCATCGACGCATTCATGCTAATTTTACTCTGAAACGGAGCAATAAAAAACCCCAGAGCAGAGTCCTGAGGTTTTTAGGTTGAGTTCTTGTCTTTATTATTGAACTGAGATCAGCTCTACTTCAAAGATGAGCGCAGCCAAGGGCGGAATTGGACCGTTGGGGTTTGGATTGGCTCCGTACGCTAAATTTTGCGGAATGTAAAAGAAAGTCTTTCCACCGGGCTTCATCAACTGAAGACCCTCAGTCCAACCCGGGATTACATTTCCCAACGGGAACGAAATCGGTTCACCACGGGAGTACGACGAGTCGAATTCAGTTCCGTCGATCAGCGTACCGCGGTAGTGAACAGTCACTGTAGAGGCTGCTGTAGGAGCATCTCCTTCGCCAACAGTTTCATGGCGATACTGGAGGCCAGTTTCAGTGGTTTGAATGCCGTCTTTCTTGGCGTTTTCGGCGAGAAAGGCTTGGCATTCTGCGTCATATCCTGCAGAGGCTTCAACTTGTTTGGCTTGCATGAATTCGCCAACCATCTGATTGGCTTGTTCTGGCGTAAGTCGGGCATCACCTTTCATTTGACTGGCAAGGCCCTCCGACATTTCGGCAGTGGAGATGGTTTCAAGCCCTTGGTCTTGAAGGTTTTTCGCGAACAATACGCCAAGCGCATAACTGATGTCTTCCATGGATGGAGTTGGGTTTTGGGCTTGTGCATTGGTGACAAGCGCTGAGATGATGATGATACCGAAGGCTTTTTTAATCTTTCGGCTAATAGATACGTATGATTTCATGATGCAATAGAATTTTTATCTCGGGTAAAGAGCCACGTGTCGCCACTGGACATGGATGCATCCCAGCGGTAGCCCATGCCATTAAACCCCTTCATTTCTGCGGGGTCGGTGATTCGGTTTTGAACGATGTATTTCGCCATCGTCCCGCGTGCTTCTTTGGCATAGGCCATCAATGCCTTGTATTCTCCTTTGACCAAGTCTTTGAACACCGGCGTGATGATGCGATTGTTCATTGTTTTCAGGAGAGCAGCTTTGCTGTACTCATTGCTGGCGAGGTTCACGATGAGTCCATTTGCCCTTGTATCAAGAGCCTGCTGAAGTTTGTCCCCCCAAAAGGTGTAGAGGTTTTTAGTCTCTGCCGTGTTGGGCCATTTGAGCCCCATTTCCAAACGGTAAGGTTGCATCAGGTCTTTGGGACCGAGAACGCCATAGAGACCGCTTAAAATCCGAATGTGTTTTTGCGCAAAATCCATGTCCTCAGCAGACCATGAACGACTGTCCAGTCCGGTGTACACGGCTCCCTTGAATCCATATGCCGCGGGCTTTGAATTGTTAACGGTGAACGGAACGTTCCATTTTGAGCATCTGTCATGCGCTTCTTCTGCTACAGCGGTGCTCACTTTCATGAGGGTTTCAATCGCGGGCACATCGAGTTTTTGGAGTCCTGACATTAGGAGTTCCGCTTCTTCCATAAACTCAGGCTCTCCAGGCTGGAAATTGACCGAAGGGGAATCCGAAGCCATGGTTTTTGAGGGAGAAAGGAGGATGAGCATTGGGACTTCAAAAGTACGGTTTATTGTCACTGATTCCAATTGGGTTATATTCGAAACATGAATATGAAATTGCTCAACCTATTTGCTGTTCTCTGTGGTGTTTTGATGGCTTCAGCCGAACTTTTTGCCCAGTGTGATGAAGGAGAAACAGCTCTTGATTTCGTGATCGATACAGATGCGTGGGGTTATGAAATGTATTGGGAATTGACGCCAGCCGGATCGGGGTGTGGTAGTCTGGATTTTTTGGCCAGCGGAGGCAATTCGGACGGTGTTGGATGCGATGGAGCAGGAGACGGTGGATCGGGAGGAACTGCTTACGACAACAATGCGATTTACGTGGAAGGACCATTTTGCGCCACTACCGGTGAAACCTACGATTTGATTCATGTCGATAGCTATGGAGATGGGGGATCGCGTTTTGATTTACAGATGAACGGGATTCTCTCGGGTATTTTCAACGGCTCGGGCGCAGGAAATGTTTGGACCTTTACGGCGGGTGAGAGCCTTCTCGTTGAAAATGATGTGCCCTGCGATGCCGCTTCAGTGGAGGTCGACGGAGCCACCGTAATGATTTCTACTGCTGGCGCCACCGCTCAGGCTGGTGAGCCATCTCCCCCCGCTGCTCCAAACGGATCGTGCGGTTTGCCAGGATCATGGTGCGGTTCAGACGGAGCTGTCACAAATTCGGGTTGGGTTTCATTCTCTCCTCAGACAGAAGCTCCGTTGGTGATTTCAACGTGCACTGACAGTGCAAGTTTCGACACTCAGATTGCGCTTTATAAAGCAGAAGACTGTGCAGACTGGTCCACGTATGAACTGATTTCATCTGGTGATGATCAGTGTAGTAATTACCGTTCAATCATGAATACGAGTTGCCTTGAGGCAGGATCGGATTATTTCATACAAATCGAAGGGTGGGGCGGTCAAACTGGGGATGCATACGTGACGGTTTCGACTCTAGAGGAAAGTGACATCAGCGCGGATGCGATGCAGAGCAATGTTACCTGTCCCTTGGATAAGGATTTTGAGCCGAATGGCCTTTTGTTGCCGTACATCAATTTGGGAGGTTCTGATTTTAGTTGTTCCTGGACTGGCCCCAATGATTACACTTCTGAAGATGCCTGGATTTACAATCTGAGTTCTGGAACTTACACAGCAACAATTGCGACTACTTGCGGGGCTGAGTTTACGCTTAGTCGCACGATTACCACACCTGAACCGTGGAGCACTGAGACAACCATTGTCGAGGCTTCCTGTGCAGAAGCTGCTGATGGTTCCGTCGAAGTTGCAGTTGGCGGGGCAACGGCGGATTACACCTTCAATTGGTCTGGTCCCAACGATTTCACTTCGGAAGAGCAAAACCTCTACGACCTTTTGCCTGGCACCTACCAACTGTCGTTGAGCGACGCCAACGGCTGTGCGAATTCTATAACCGCGTACATCCCAGAGGTAGGCGCTGGAGATTTCTCCATCGGAAGCGATACGATTATCTGCGAAGACGAACCACTGCTCATCTACGGTCCGCTTGGATACAACTACGAATGGCAAGACGGTTCTGCAAACCAATTTTTTTATGTCGCTCCCGGAGAATTTGAAGCCGGAACCTATAGCGTCATCTTGGAAGCTTCAACGGAAACAGGCTGCTCGTTCATTGATGCGATGTTGCTTACGGTCTATGATTGCTCGCTTGGAATGGATGAATTGGGGCTCACAGATCGGATGATATTTCCAAACCCTGCCAGCGACCAGATTTTCATGAATCTTGAACCTGGCCAAAATGGCTGGACCGCATTGGCCTTCGACGCAACAGGTAGAAAAGTGGCAGAGCGTCTATGGTTCGGAGCCGGAGAGCCTGTATTCGACGTCAGTTCTTGGCCGATTGGTCGTTATACGATTCAATTCAAAGACGAAGAGCGATCCATCGTGCACGCATTGAATGTGACGCATTGATCGCGCTGATGTTCTCAGAACGGAGCTCGCTTCAATAGTGCACAGGCGCGTTTGATCTGTTCCTCTGTGACGTCGCGGTGCGTGACAAATCGCACCTTTTGACCTCCGAAGGGAAAGCATGCAATCCCTTGTTCCTCAGCCCATCCAACAAATTGATCAGCAGAAACGTGTTTCTTCAAGCTGAAGATGACAATATTGGTTTCTACCGGTTCGATGGATGCAACGGATTCAACCTGTTTGAGTGCGAGAGCCAATTCTTGTGCATGAAAATGGTCTTGATTCATACGGGGCAATTCATGATCCAACGCATGAATGCACGCGCCAGCCAATCCTCCGATTTGTCGCATTCCACCGCCCAGGACTTTGCGGGTTCTGTGCGATTCCGCAATGAAGCTTTTGCTCCCGATCAAGACCGAGCCCACAGGTGCCCCAAGTCCTTTTGAGAAGCAGACTGAAATGGAATCGAAGATTCGACCATAGTCCTGCAACGTGCGCTCAGTGGGGACAGCATTTTGGTTTCGTGCGATGAGTGCGTTCCAAACCCTTGCACCATCCAAATGCAAGGGTAAATTGGCTTCTTTGCATCCTTTCTGAATCGATTTCAGGTTTTTCACCTCCCACACTGCACCTCCTCCTCGGTTGCAAGTGTCCTCGACGGATACGAGCGAAGTTCGCGCGTAGTGACTGTCCGAGGGATTGATTTCAGAAAGCACATCGGACCAGAGAAATCGGCCGTTGTCGCCTTCAATGAGTCGCACGGAAGCACCAGAATTGCGGGCAATGCCACCACCTTCGTAATTGTAGATGTGGGATTTACGGTCGCATACAACTTCATCACCTGGACGCACATGCACGTTGATTGCGATTTGGTTCGTCATGGTTCCCGAGGGACAGTACAAGGCAGCTTCATGGCCGAACATTGCAGCGCATCGCTCCTGTAGCTCAACTGCGGCTGGATCTTCAGCGAATACATCGTCACCCGTCTGAGCATCGTACATGGCCTTGAGCATCTCCGCTGTGGGCCTTGTGATGGTGTCAGACCTTAAATCGATGGTTGGTTCGTTCATGATGGGAATGATTGGAGTAAGTCAAGGCTGTAAAACTAACAAGGACTGGGCTTGGCCTCTCCATTTGATGCGAACTATATTCGGCTCCTGTTTCCAAAACATTTGATTCAAAACCCATGAATATTTCTCAAACACACGGCGCGTTTTTGCGCTTGAAATGGCCACTGCTATTCTTGGTTCTGGGCGCAAGCCTCGGAACTATTCGCGACGTACAGGCCAAGGAAGGCATGTGGATTCCAACACTTCTCAACGCCGTGGAAGGGGATATGCAAGCGATGGGGATGCATTTGAGTGCAGAAGATATTTACAGTGTGAACGCAGGATCGCTCAAAGATGCCGTCGTGCACTTCAATGGAGGCTGTACCGCAGAAATGATCAGTTCGGAGGGGCTGCTGCTTACCAATCACCACTGTGGTTTTGGTCAGATTGCATACCACAGCACCGTTGAGAATGATTACCTGAAGGATGGGTTTTGGGCGATGTCACGAGAAGAGGAATTGCCGAATCCAGATTTATTTGCACGATTCATTCACAAGATTGAAGATGTGACAGAGGCGATTGAAAAGTCAGACGATCCGGAGCAAACGAAAAAAGATTTAGTTCTCGGGGCCACAGATGGAAAAGGCATAGAGGGCAAGGTGGTCGCATTTGATTTTGGCAACAGCCATTACTTGATCACCACGATTACCTACAACGACGTGCGACTCGTTGGCGCGCCTCCGTCGGCTGTTGGGAAATTTGGTGGAGACACGGATAACTGGGTCTGGCCGAGGCACACGGGTGATTTTAGCATGTTTCGGATTTACGCGAATGCGAACAACGAGCCGGCTGATTATGCCGTCGAAAATGTACCATTCACACCAGGACATCATTTCCCTGTAAATGTGGGCGGTGCGGTTGAGGGTGACTTCACCATGGTTTTTGGCTTTCCGGGGCGCACTGAGCAGTACCTCACGAGCGATGCTGTAACCCGTGTGATTGACGTGCTCAATCCTGCTCGGATTGAGATGCGTGAAGCTTCCTTGGCGGTCATCAATGCGGCTAGAGCTGAAACTGCAGCACTGCGGATTGCCTATGCAGACAAGCAAAGCTCCATTGCCAATGCTTGGAAAAAATGGATTGGTCAAAACAAGGGACTCATCGAGTTGGACGCCGTCGGTAAAAAACGAAACCTCGAAATGCACTTCATGGCGCGAGCTTCGGCAGCAGAAAATTCCGATTGGATGCGTGTCATTTCCAGTATCCAAAGTGAAAATGAAGCGCTCTTTCCTTTCCAATTGGCACGCAGCATGTTCATTGAGTGGGTATACTATGGCCCGGACATCCTCAATTTTGCACAATCATTCTCACCGTTGATTCAAGATTGGGAGGCTTTGGAAGAGAAGGGCGAATTGGAGGATGCACTCAATGCATTGAAGGCCCAAACAGAGGGCCATTTTCGGCAATATGAAGCACGTGTGGATGAAGGAATCATGGCCTCACTCAGGGACCCATACCTGAAGCATATGGATGCTCAATTCATTCCGGAACAGTTGATGAATGCGGGAGATGCAGCAGGTTGGGCTCGAGAAATTTTCGAGGAAAGCGCCTTTGCAGACAAGGAGGTCATCTCAGCTTTGCTCGCTAAGTCCAGTCGAAAGGCATTTTCGAAGCTCGCAAAAGATCCGGCTTATCAACTGATTCAGTCGATGCGCGATGTCTACTTCAATCAAGTCGCATCAGGTTATAGATCTCATTCCATGGCCTTGGACTCATTGACGGGAGTCTACACTTCTGCCTTGCGCGAGCTGTTTCCAGAGAAAGCATTTTTTCCCGACGCCAATAGCACCATGCGGTTGACCTACGGAAAGGTGGAGGGGTCAGCGCCTTATGACGGAATGGAGTATCTGCCGTTCACGACGGCCGCGGGAATTCTTCAGAAGTACATTCCCGGCGATGCGGACTTCGACCTTCCGTTGGACCTTGTTGAGGCCCTAAGGGCAGGAGATTGGGGTGATTATGCCGATGCGACGGGGCAGCTCCCGGTGTGCTTTACCGGTTCAAATCATACGACAGGGGGCAATTCTGGATCACCAGCCATCGATGGTGATGGCCACTTGATTGGGATTAATTTTGACCGCTCTTGGGAGTCAACAATGAGTGACATCCTCTTTGATGAATCACGTTGTCGAAACATCATGGTCGACATTCGTTACGTTCTTTGGGTCACGGATGTCTACGCGGGAGCGGGACATCTTGTTGAAGAGATGGATCTCATTCGTTGATCCAGGCCTCGTTTAGAGACCTTGAACCGATTGATGAATCGACGTTTTGAAAGGATTTGCTGACGGATTACGCCATAAATGCAATCACCGCAATCACCAAGCCAAACAGGATGAGGGCGAAGGTGACAGGGCCTCCAATTTCGTTCTGCTCAGGCTCGCTATCGTGACCGTGGTCGTGGGATGAATCATGTGACATGCGGCAAAAATACAGCATCCGCTCTCTTCTTTCAAGCGCCCGTGCAACCCTTTTTTTCGTAAAAAGGTTTCACCGATACAGATTCCATATCTTCGGTTTTCCAAAGCAAACTAACCCAATGCCTCATTCATTCAAGTTCGTCGTCCCAAGGTCATTGATTCTAGGATTGACTCTATTGCTATCAGCCGCAATGCTGACCATCTCTCAAGTTGCCACAGCTCAGTGTGGAGATGATGAAACAACCATTGCGATTGTCATTGTAGCTGATAATTATCCAGCCGAAACGTCATGGGAATTGCTCCAAAACAACGAAATCATTGCATCAGGAGGATCGGTTGGCGATACAATTTGCATTGACGGCTCAACGGAAAATGCGTGTTTGCAGTTTTCGATTTTCGACAGCTTTGGTGATGGTATTTTTGAGCCCGGCGGATACTGGGTTTTCCAAGATGGAGTTGAAGTGGCTTCTGGCAATGCCATCGATTATGAGGAGACGACCAGCTTCGATTGTCTTCCTGGGTACACGTGCAATGATGCATTCGAACTTACCGAAGCCGATTATGGCATGGTCAACCAAGAAACTTCCAACGCTTGGTATCAGTTTGTCCCTCCTTCGAATGGCATGTTCCTGTTTTCGACGTGCGATGTTGATTGTGATACCCGTTTGTGGATTTATGATTACTGCAACATGGGCAACTTCGATGAGACAAATGAGGGCTCGATTTATTATGACGATCAGGAAGGCGGCTGCGGAGATCAAGCGAATTTGACGGTTTTGCTCGAAGGTGGCGTGCCGTATTGGATTAGAATGGGACTCGGAAACGCAGGCTATGACGGCTTGGTGGACTTGGAGTCGACATGGAGTTACCTTGATACGGGAGAGGATTTGGGCTCGGATTGGACAGCCAATGATTATGATGACACGGATTGGTCGTCAGGAAGCGCTGAGTTGGGCTACGGTGACGGTGACGAGGCTACGGTTGTGAGCTACGGTGATGACTCCGCTGACAAGCACACCACAACCTATTTTCGCAAGTCTTTTGAATACGGGGGTGAAGATGCCAATGAAATTAACGGGCTTCTGCGATTGCGACGAGATGACGGAGCGGTTGTATACTTGAATGGAGAAGAACTGGTGCGCAGCAACATGCCTGAGGGGCCAATTGAAGCCAATACTTTTGCCGCTACTGAAATGATTGGCAACGGAGAAAGCGCTTTGAACGAATACCTGGTGCAGTTTGATTTGTTGGAAGGCACGAATGTCCTTGCCGTAGAGGTGCACCAAATCAACCTGACGAGTTCCGATATAAGTTTTGACATGGAGCTGTTTATGGAGTCAACAGCAGGACCATGCGCGGAGGGGTTTGATTGGGAGTTTGACTTTGTAGGGTTGCCCACAGGTTGCACAGACGAAGAGGCTTGCAACTACAGCCCGATGGCTGAAGTGGACAGTGGCGATTGTGTCTATCCTGGCGATCCGAATTGCACAGGTCCCGACTTGATTGTGAGTGCTGAGGCCATTGTAAACAGCCTCACCACGCAGGTGATGGAAGTCGATGAGTCAGATTGTTACATCGAAGAGGGTTGCCTGAACGGGTTTGGGAGTCGTGAGTTGGTGCGATTTACAACGCACATACTCAACATTGGTGAGCTGGATTATTACATCGGAGTTCCCAGTCAGTCGGACAACAATCAATTCGAATTTGGTGATTGTCACAACCACTGGCATCACAAAGGGTATGCGAAATATGACTTGTTTACCCTCGAAGGTCAGGTGATCCCGATTGGATTCAAGAATGGATTTTGTGTGATGGACTTGGAGTGCAGTGGAGGTGGCACGGGACAGTACGGTTGCGGCAATATGGGCATATCGGCAGGATGCGGTGATATTTACAGTTCCGGACTGAGCTGCCAGTGGATTGATGTCACGGATGTCACGGATGGCACCTATTACTTGCTTGTTCGTGCCAATTATGATTTCATTCCAGATGCCTTGGGGCATGATGAAATTTCGTATGACAACAACCACGCAGCGGTATGCATCAATTTGAATCGTTCTTCGGGATCGCTCGTTGTGGAGACCATAGAGGGATGTGAACCTTTTAATGACTGCAATGGCACGCTGTTTGGTACGGCACAGGCGGATTGCAACGGCGACTGCAACGGGTCGGCGCTGATGGGAGATTTGGATGCAAACGGTGAGCAAGAAATGGCTGATGCCGTGGCCTATGTTGAGCACATCCTAGGCAATGACATCGAAGCGATGCCTTGCACTGATGTGGATCAAGATGACTTGATCACAGTCACGGATGCTGCGCACATGGCGCTCTGTCAGCACTACAATGTGGCGCATCAACATCCCGATAGTTCAGGGGTCCACGACAAATGCAACTTCCCCGTAAATCACATCATTAATCCGTTCGATTCCGTGCACTTTACGATTGGGGCAGTGAACTGGACACAGCAATATCTGGATGTTCACGTTCTGAATCCAAACAACCGCATCGTTGGATACCAATTCACAATGAGCGGAATAGAAATTGCTTCAGCTGTGAATTTGGCTGATCCAATTGAATACAACATTGCGCCGTCCTTTGCTCCAGGGGGCAACGAAATCATAGGGCTTTCTTATGCCAATGAGAGCATGATGAAGAATTACGAATTCGCTCCTCTTGTGAGGTTGTACTGGTCATCCGTCAGCGAAGAGGTGTGTTTGGAATCCATCATTGATGTCGTCAACGATGACTACCACAATACGCTGACGTTCATCCAAGATGGTTGTGTTGTGTCCAGTGGAGTGGCTTCTGCACTGGATGCGAATGCGCCATTGCTTTTCCCGAATCCAATGGTGGAATCGACCACGTTGCGTTACATCAATCCAACACGTGAGCGATTGATGCTTACCATCACCGACGCAACGGGAAGGATTGTCTATGACACTCAGGTCACAGGCACGAGTCACGTGATTGAGCGGGGCGGCTTGAAAAGTGGATCCTATTTCTACTCGTTAAAAGGTGCTTCGATTGGAAACTTTACAGGGCGTTTGAATGTTGAATGAGTTTACGCAAGAAATGAAATCATTTGTACTGTCTTTAACTGGCTTGTTGTGCTGCACCTTGGTGTCCGCGCAAGTCATCATTAGTGAGTTTTCTGCAGCCAATTATTCTCTTGGTGTTGCTGGAGATAACGAGGATTATGTTGAATTCTACAACGCTGGCCCAACGGATGCCGACCTGGGTGGATACTATTTGTCGGACAACCCTGACAACACCGATATGTTTGAGATTCCAGCAGGAACGATTGTTCCAGCTGGAGGTTATCTGTTGGTGATCTGCTCAAACGAAGGCGAGATTCCAGAATTGCTCTATGCAGGAGGCTATTTGAACACCAATTTCAAGGTGACACAAACCATTGGAGAATCAATTGTCTTTTCCGACCCAGCGGGTAATGTTCTCGAATCATATACGTTCGGAGAGGACTGGACCCCGAATCAAGCTGATCACAGTTGGACCCGGGTGGAGGGAACAAACGAGTGGATGTTGTGCACGAATCCAACGCCCGGAGGTGCTGTGAGTGTTGCCAATCCTGAGTTGTTTGATGATTACGCGCCAACGCCAGTGTTTGAGGAACAATCAGGCTACTATTCTGGTGGCTTAAATGTAACCGTTACCGTTCCAGCGGGCTATGAAGTCCGCTACACGACGAATGGATACGCACCCACTGACGCGGATGCACTGTACACCGGACCGATAACCGTGAATGAAACGACGGTGATCCGGGTTCGAGCCTTTGACCCTTCGGGTACTTTAGCAGGTTCTCATCTGAATACGAACACGTATTTCACCGGTGATGATAGCCACTCAATCATGGTCATCTCTGCAACAGGTGATGAGCTTGAGGATGGCAACTGGCCAGGAGGCTGGGGAGGCGGCAATTCAGATGAGCCATGCCATTTGGAATTCTTCAATCCGGACGGAACATTTTGGTGCGAGGCGAGTGGTGACTCCAACGAGCATGGAAACGATTCCAATGCTTATCCCCAAAAAGGCTTTGACTACATCACGAGGGACCAAATGGGGCATACCCACGCGATTCCAGCGCCACTCTTTCATGTCAAAGACCGGCAGGAATATCAGCGTTTGATTTTCAAGGCTGCTGCCAATGACAACTATCCATATTCCGGCGGAGGTCACATCCGAGATGCCTATGTGCAGACGTTGAGCCATTTGGCTGACTTGAAAATCGATGAACGAACCAACGAAAGTTGCATCGTTTACTTGAATGGAGAATATTGGGGGGTTTATGAGATTCGAGAAAAAGTGGATGATTTGGATTTCACGACCGAATACTATGACCAGTCAAGACACTTTGTCGACTTCATCAAAACATGGGGAGGAACTTGGGTTGAGTACGGCAGCGATGACGACTGGGCTCCTCTGGTCAATTTTATCACCACGGAAGACATGTCGGTGGCCGCGAATTATGAATACGTTCAAAGCGTCTTCAATACAATGAGCATGATCGATTACGTCTTATTGAATTCCTTCGTTGTTTGTGCCGACTGGCTCAACTGGAATACGGCTTGGTGGCGTGGTCGCCACCCTGATGGGTCGGGTAAGAAGTGGCGTTATGCGCTCTGGGACATGGACAACACTTTCGGCCACGGTGCCAATTATACTGGCATACCGTCGCAAGGCCCCGATGCAGATCCGTGCAATCCAGAGTCGCTGAACAATCCGGGAGGGCAAGGACACATTCCAATGTTCAACGCTTTGCTCGAAAATGAGGAGTTCTGGGCCACTTACATCAACCGATGGGCGGACCTGAGTAACACGCACTTCAGTTGTGACAATATGCACGCCGTATTGGACAGCATGATTGCAGTCATCGACCCGGAGATGCCCCGACAGATCGAACGTTGGGAAGGCAATTACAACGCTTGGCAAGACAACGTTCAGGAGATTCACGACTTCATTGACGAGCGATGCGCTGAAACGTTGATTGGTGGTATTGAAGATTGCTACGATGTGGAGGCGGTTACGCTTACGATTATCATCGATGGCTTGGGGCAGATCGAAGTGAACTCGGTGGACATCGGTCCGTACGATATGCCACTTGATGCCACCTATTTCGCAGGTGTTCCGATGATGTTGGAAGCGCAAGAAGAATACGGAGAGTTGTTTCTATTCTGGGACGTGCTGGATGGTGATGTTGCTTTGACCAACCCGACCAACCCAAATTTGAACTTCACACTCAATGGGGATGCGACCATCGTCGCTTATTTCGCCGCAAATGCGGATCCGCAATCCGTCGTTTTTGACGTGAATCCTGCTGGAGCCGGCAACATCATTTTGGATGGATCATCGCTGGCAAATTATCCTTCGACTGAAACGTTGGATTACGGAGCACATACAATCGAAGCCATTGGCTTGGATGAGTGGCACGTTTTTACGGGTTGGACAACAACAGGTACAGACGTGAGTCCTTCTGCTCTTGATGCGGATGGAGGAATTTCCATTACACAAGCAGCGACAGTTACGGCCAATTTTGAAGTGATTGAACACGTGGACCTCAATGTCCGCGTTGAGCCAGCCCTCAAAGGCTCTGTGCGCCTTGAAGGAGGTGAAATAATCGTGACCAATCAATGGTCCGGAGGACTTGAGCTCGATGGCTTACTGAATGCGGAGGCGTCACCAATTGAATTCTGGGAATTTGACCGTTGGGAAGTCACCAATACCGCACCCAATCCAGATTCAAAAGCACCGAGCATTACACTTGCTGTGGAAGATTACGAAGAGATTATAGCGTACTTCCGTCCCGTGGACTTCGCGATGTATGTGCCCAATGCGTTCAGTCCCAACAACGACGGCTTGAATGATGCATTTTTACCTGTTGGCGATGCGTTCAAGACAGAGTCTTATCACTTGACGGTGATGAATCGGTGGGGAGAGGTTGTATTCGAATCGTTCAATCCAGAAGAGCCGTGGATTGGTGAGCATCAATCCGGTGGGCACTATGTACGTGATGGACTCTACATGTTCATGCTTGAAGTGCAATCTGTTCACGAACTGTCTCCACGCCGAATCAACGGAAGCGTATCTGTGTTGCGCTAAGAGATGAAGGTTTCCCTGTGGTCAGGTCCGCGCAATTGCAGTACAGCTTTGATGTACAGCTTTGCTCAGAGATCTGATTTTCAGGTATTTGATGAACCGTTGTTTGCCCATTTTTTGAAGCGAACAGGGGCCAAGCGTCCATCCCGCGAAGAAGTGTTGGGTGCGATGTCGACGGATTTAAACATCATCCAAAGCGATTGGAACAATGAACATTCACATGTCTTTCTCAAGCACATGGCGAATCATTTGGAGGGCGTCGATGACGACGTGTTCCAAAATCATTTCCACGTTTTTTTGATTCGAAACCCGCACAAAGTAATCAAGTCTTTCCGTGCTCACGTGGATGCGCCGACTGTGATGGATCTTTGTTATGGCCATCAATGGATGTGGCTCCAAAAGTGCATCCAACACCGATGGCCGTATCTCGTTGTAGATTCTGACGATTTAGTCGCCAATCCCAGTGTGAATCTCAAAAGCATTTGTGCCTTTTTAAAATTGCCGTTTGAACAGCAAATGCTTTCCTGGGAACCAGGAGCGAGGCCAGAGGATGGCGTGTGGGCGAAATACTGGTACCACCGCGTTCACGCTTCACGGGGTTGGGAGTCACCGCCCCAAGCAGCGTCTGTTGAGGCTGAGGTGCCGCATGAATTTCGAGCCTTGCTGGCCGAAGTTGAGCCTGTTTTTCGGAGATTGCAACAGCACATCATCACCTCGCAATACTGACTCATGGCTAAATACAATCAACCGGACCCGCGCAACGAAAAGACAATGGTTTGGGTGAACGGTCTAGTGCCTCGAAGTGAAGCTGCTGTGAGTGTGCTGGACAGTGTGGTGCAGGGGGGAGATGCAGTGTGGGAAGGGCTGCGTATTCGTCAAGGACGCGCGTTCCAATTGAAAGAGCATGTCGCTCGACTTCGCGCATCTGCTCACGCACTCGCCTTCACAGACATCCCGGGAGCAGAAGAAGTCTATACAGCAATCTTCAAAACCCTTGAGGCCAATCAGATGACCGATGGTGTGCATGCCCGGATTACGTTGTCTCGTGGTAAGAAAAGCACGAGTGGCATGGACCCTCGATTGAATGTTTATGGTCCAACCCTCATTGTGTTGGCTGAGTACAAAGGGCTCGTCTATGGCGACGAAGGCATATCATTGATTTCGTCCTCGGTACGACGCAATTCGCCTGCAACGCTGGATTCAAAGATTCATCACAACAACTTACTGAACAACATTTTGGCTAAAATAGAGGCGAACGTTGCTCAAGCGGATGATGCGATCATGCTGGACTTGGAGGGTTTTGTGGCTGAGACCAACGCAACAAATGTGTTCGCAATCAAGGATGGAGCAGTTTTGACGCCGAGTGCTGTGGCTTGCTTGCCTGGTTTGACGCGTAACATCGTGATTGAATTGGCAAAGCGAGAAGGACTAGAGGTTCGAGAGGACCGCATTTCGCTCTCTGAGTTTTACACGGCCGATGAGGTTTTTACCACCGGAACCATGGGTGGTTTGGCGCACGTTCGAATGATTGATGGTCGTCTGATTGGTGGAGGAGAGAAAGGCCCCGTGACCCAGAGATTACAATCGGTTTATGACGAAGCCATCTGGAGTCAGGCGACAAAATTGCCATTCGCTGATTGACATGAAAGCGCTCAAATGGATAGGCTGTTATTTCGCGGCCATTGTGATCGGTAGCGTGTGCATGATGCTGATGCACCACATTTCGGGATTTGTTTTCCCGGAAGCTGCCATTTCCGAAATGCCCCAAGGTGATCCCGAGGCCTTGAAGCAATTTATGGCCGCGTTGGGAATAGGTCCGAAGATTTCAGTGCTTCTTTCGCATTGGTTGGGCACCGCGGCAGGGGCGGCGGTAGCCATGCGACTTGCACCTGTTTCGGTGGAATGGCTTCGCAGCGCTTCTTTGCTGAAATCAACATTTCCAGGCGGGTTGATGGGACTTTGGTTTATCATCGGGGGTGTTGCCAATGCGATGATGGTCCCAATGCCTCGATGGATGGTTGCGGTCGACTTGTTGGGTTATTTGCCCTTCGCCCTGTTGATTTCTCGACGGGTTGTCATTGTACGAACGCGGTAGCGTTCTTGCCTTAACTTCTGAGCTTCTGAACTGCAGCGCGTCGCTTCATCACGGTATTGGCGGTCACTGATGCGATGACCAATCCCATGCCGACCAAAGCAAGCGTGCTCAGTCTTTCATCAAAAAGAAGCAGGCCGAAAGCAAAGGCTAGAATGGCTCCAACGTATTTGAAAGGCATGATCACGTTCGCTTCACCTCGGTGCAAAGCGAAGGTCATGGCGATTTGTGCAACCACACTTAAGAGGCCTACAGCAAGCGCGAGTAGCCACTCTGATCCAACCGGTGCGACCCAAGTGAAAGCTGTCCAGGAACCGGTGACAGGCACAGCTACGAGGTGAAACCAGATGACAACACCAACGGGATGATCAGTATCGCGGCATTTCATCGTGGCGAGGTAGGCTACAGCAGCAGCCATGGCGCTGATCACGCCCAGACTAAAGTAGAGCCAATTGATGCGGTCGTCGAAGCCCTTGACCATGAGCACGCCCACGAAGGCCGTCGCAAAGAAGGCCCATTGAATCGGACGCATTGACTTTTGTCCGTCAAAATATCGGGCGAGTAATACGGTAAAGATTGGACTCAAGTATTGGATAACAGTGGCACTTGCAATCGGAATGTGACGCAACGTGTGGAAGAATGTGGCGAGCCCGATGGTTCCGAAAATGCCGCGAACAAGGAGCCACTTTCGATTCACTCCGAGCAAAGAGTAGCCCTGCCATTTCAACCAGCCGGCAGTGAGGGCTAGCGATATGATGGATCGCAAGAAAACCAATTCTTCAGTCGGAAGATGCGCCAAAGCTTTTACACAGAGGTTCGCACCTGTATAGAGCACGGTTGCAAGCAACATCCAAGCCACACCGGCTGTTCCCTTGGATGCGTCCATCACATATTTCTTCGGTAGGCACCGCCTACCTCAAACAAAGCTTCGCTCAGTTGCCCTAACGTGCAATTCTTCACAGCATCGAGCAGTGACTCGAATACATTTTCACCGTCAACAGCTGCCTTTTTGACCCGTCCAATGGCTTCTCGGGATTCTGTTTCGTACCGTTTGTGCATGGTCTCGACTTGGAGGAGTTGTCCTTCTTTTTCCCCTTGTTCCGCTCGGATGACCTCACCTGGTGTAAGCGTCGGCGAACCGTTTTTGGCCAAGAAGGTATTTACACCGATGATGGGGAACTCTCCAGTGTGCTTGAGCATTTCATAGTGCAAGCTTTCTTCTTGGATTCTGGAACGTTGATACATGGTCTCCATCGCTCCAATGACGCCCCCTCGCTCCGTGATGCGGTCAAATTCTGTCATAACCGCCTCTTCTACAAGGTCTGTCAGGGCTTCAATGATGAAGCTGCCTTGCAGCGGGTTTTCATTTTTAGTCAACCCCAATTCTTTATTGATGATGAGCTGAATGGCCATCGCACGACGCACACTGTGTTCCGTAGGAGTGGTGATCGCTTCATCGTAGGCATTGGTGTGCAGTGAATTGCAGTTGTCGTAAATCGCGTACAACGCTTGCAATGTCGTGCGGATGTCGTTGAAGTCAATTTCTTGCGCATGGAGTGAGCGTCCAGAAGTCTGGATGTGGTACTTCAGCATTTGAGCGCGTGGGCTCGCTTTGTATTTCTCACGCATGGCCTTGGCCCAAATGCGACGGGCCACACGACCGATGACCGCATATTCGGGATCAATGCCGTTGGAGAAGAAGAAACTCAGATTGGGACCAAATTGGTTGAGATCCATTCCTCGACTCAGGTAGTATTCCACGTAGGTGAAACCGTTGGCCAGCGTAAACGCCAATTGCGTAATCGGATTGGCACCTGCCTCTGCGATGTGGTACCCACTGATCGATACACTGTAGAAGTTTCGAACGGAGCGTTCGATGAAAGATTCTTGGACATCGCCCATCAATCGCAAGGCAAATTCTGTTGAGAAAATACAGGTGTTTTGCGCTTGGTCCTCCTTGAGGATGTCCGCTTGCACTGTGCCTCGCACTTGGCTCAAGGCTTCAGCTTTTAAGCGTTCATAGACATTGCTCGGGAGCACCTCGTCACCCGAGCAGCCCAAAAGCATGAGCCCGAGTCCATTGTGTCCCTCCGGTAGATCACCTTCGTATTTCGGTCGAGGCATGCCTTGTTCATCCCATTTGGCGCGCAGTACTTTTTCGACTGAATCCTCCAGACCGTGCTCACGAATGTATTGTTCGCAACGTTGGTCAGTGGCAGCATTTAAGAAAAAGGCAAGTACGATCGGTGCAGGTCCATTGATGGTCATGGATACACTGGTGGTAGGATCACAGAGGTCGAAGCCGCTGTAAAGTTTCTTGGCATCGTCCACAGTGCAGACGCTTACGCCGCTGTTGCCAACTTTTCCATAAATATCAGGGCGGCGGTCAGGATCGCGGCCGTACAGCGTAACGCTGTCAAACGCTGTAGATAGGCGCTTTGCAGGCATGTCATGGGACACATAGTGGAATCGCCTGTTGGTCCTTTCTGGTCCGCCTTCACCGGCAAACATTCTCGCAGGATCTTCTCCTTCGCGCTTGAACGGGTAAATGCCAGCCGTGTATGGGAAGTGGCCCGGCAGATTCTCTTGCAGTGACCAACGCGTCAAATCACCCCATCCGGATATTCTAGGCGTCGCAATTTTGGGTATTTGGAGGTGGGAAAGGCTTTCCTTGTGCGTCTCGATTTTGATTTCTTTGCCCCGCACTTCAAAGCTGTAGATGGCTTCTTCATAGCGCGCTTTCAGCGTTGGCCATTGCTCGAGCCATTCCAGAATCTTCGGGTCCAACTCCATGCGGACCTCTTTCGTTTTTCGATCAAGAGCATCAGAGGCGTCGTCCAATAAAAGTCGTTGCGTTACTTGTAAGGATTGAAGTTCATCCGCGGTTTGAGCCTGCTCCTCGGTCCATTCGTTATAAGCTCGAATTTGCTCGGCTATTTCGCTGAGGTAGCGTGTTCGTTTCGGAGGAATGACAAACAACTTTTCACTTGATTCCGTTGCTTCGATTTCAGGCACCTCAAAAGGTGCCTTTGTGCGCTCTGCCAGGCAATTCATCAACGCACCAAAAAGCTTGTTCGTTCCGGGGTCATTGAATTGCGATGCAATGGTTCCTACAATCGGCAGCTCAGAATCCGTCGCTTCCCAGAGGTCGTGATTGCGTTTGAATTGTTTTCGAACATCGCGGATGGCATCGAGTGAGCCTCGCTTATCGAATTTGTTGATGGCAACGACGTCGGCGAAGTCGAGCATGTCAATCTTCTCCAATTGGGTCGCGGCTCCAAATTCCGGTGTCATGACATAAAGCGAAACATCGCTGTGATCCATGATTTCAGTATCGCTTTGTCCTATGCCGCTGGTCTCTAGTACGATGAGATCAAATCCACTCGCACGCAATACGTCGAGTCCTTCAGAGACATGCTTGGAAAGGGCGAGGTTGGACTGTCGGGTGGCCAAGGACCTCATATAGACACGCTCATCGTGTATAGCATTCATGCGAATGCGATCGCCGAGAAGCGCACCTCCTGTTTTTCGTTTTGAGGGATCCACGCTGATCAGGCCTATTCGCTTTTCTGGAAAGGCGTGGATGAATCGTCGAACCAATTCGTCGACCATGGAAGATTTTCCAGCACCTCCGGTTCCCGTGATACCTAGCACTGGAACCTCCGGAAGTTTCTTGTGAACGGATCGAAAGGCTGAACTGAATCCAGAAGGATCCAATTCGGCTGCGGTGATGCAGCGCGCTATGGCTCGGTGATCTTGCTGTCGAATCGCTTGGAATTCAGCTTCGAGGGCAGAGGCGCTTTCTACTGTTTGGAAATCGCAACGTTCAATCAGATCATTGATCATGCCTTGCAAACCCATTGAACGACCGTCATCAGGGTGGTAAATGCGTTCGATGCCGTAAGCATGCAATTCCTTAATTTCTTCAGGAAGGATGGTTCCACCACCACCGCCGAAGACCCGGATGTGACTGGCATTTCGTTCATCCAGCAAGTCCTTCATGTATTTGAAGTACTCCATGTGTCCGCCTTGGTAGGAAGTCATGGCAATGGCTTGGGCGTCTTCTTGGATTGCACAGTTAACGACTTCGTCAACACTTCGGTCGTGACCGAGGTGAATCACCTCGCAACCTGAACGTTGCATGATGCGACGCATGATGTTTATGGCGGCATCGTGGCCGTCAAATAAACTAGCTGCCGTAACGATTCGGACTTTATTCTTGGGAGTGTAGACGGGGTCTTTTTCCATTCCAGTATACCATAACGTTGATGGCGCAGTTCGTCTGCGAGCCAGTGGGATGTTGCAAAGGTAGGATTTTCGACTCCGTTGCGTGCATGGTCTATTTTCGCACCATGAATGAAGGATCAGAAGGAACGCGAATCAATAAATATTTCACCCAGGTTGGTTACTGTTCTCGGCGAGCAGCGGACAAGCTCATTGACGAGGGAGCAGTGAAAATCAATGGGATTGTGCCTGCCCAAGGCACAAAGGTTATGCCCGGTGATGTGGTCACGGTGAATGGAATTGAAGTGAAAAAGAATGAAGAGACGCCTTCCACATACATTGCATTGAACAAGCCCGTGGGCATTGTTTGTACGACGGATACAAAACGCGAAAAGGATAACATCATTGATTTCATCGATTATCCCACTCGGATTTTTCCGGTTGGGCGACTGGATAAGATGAGTGAGGGATTGATTATTTTGACGGATGACGGATCCATTGTGAATCACATCCTAAGAGAGCGCAACGGTCACGAGAAAGAATACATCGTAACGGTGAATCGACCCATTGATGAGGAATTCATAAAAACCATGGCAACAGGGGTGTCCATTTTGGATACGTTTACCCGCCCATGCACGGTGACGCGAATGTCTTCTACCCAATTTAAGATCGTCTTGGTGCAGGGGTTGAATCGGCAGATTCGCCGCATGTGTGAAGCTTTAGGACATCGTGTCATTCGACTGAAGCGGATCCGAATCATGTCGCTCGAATTGGATACTGCACCCGGTAAGTGGCGACCTTTGACGGAGAAAGAGGTGCGCAAGTTGCGTGGGAATTGAATTTGAATTTCTTTTGAGAATTAGACGCCAAATGGACCGCTCTGCGGTGCAACTTGACAATTCCTCCGCACTTCTGAGTGATTTCTGTTATTTTGCGCTCTCAATGGAAAAAGCCATGCAACACCTTCGGGGTTTGTGAGGTTTTGTCTGTGACACCCGAAACCCTGGAAAATGCCAAATCCTGCAATTGAGATTTTAAGCACTAGAATGATCAGCGCCAAGCAATTGGGCCTCTTTCTGGGCTTGTTCTTCCTTTTCTTTCAGTCTCCTGACGTTCAAGCACAGTTGATTGACATCACATGGGAAGTTGATACCGCTTTTTATGAGCCTACGGAACCGCACCCAACGACAGAGGGGGCCTTTTTGTTTGAAGAGCTCAATGGATATGTGACCTTCGATGTTTATGCCAATTTCACCAACACAACTGATCAAATCATTGCCATTTATTCGGATGTAGCAGGATTGGGCGTGGCGCCGATGTTCGTAAATGCTCCATGCGGATGTTTCAATCCGACTTTCGGTGACGTTTTACTCGGAGGCAGTCAAAACGAAGCTTTTTTCTCTGCTTTTCCCGAAATCGAATACGATACTTATTGGACCATTGGCTTAAACGATACTGAACAGAACTTGATATTGAATCCGGCCTACACAACCACATCGATGTGTTCTGAAATCATAGACGACGGAAGTATTGTCGTGTTGCCGGACGTCGCAACCGAAGCGGGAGATGATTTGCGGATCAAAATTGCTCGCGTCACCACATGTGGTGGTTTTTCCCTGAGCGCTTGCTTCAACGTTTTCGTTGAGGGCGATAATTCAAACATACAAGATTACTGCCTTGACACCAATGGGTCTGGTCCTTTGGAGGTTCCCAACCCTTGCGAAAATTACCTCACTTCCGATGCGCAGATTGATGTTATGCAGGACATCGATTGTTTTGGCGATTTGGCTGTTATTGATGTTGCTGTGAACGGCGCTTCGCCGATTACTTACGAACTCTACAATGCCATTGATCAGTCCTTGGTGGCTACACAGGAGGATAATTTGACGTTCAGTCAAATCCCTGAGGGCGATTACTTCGTAGCGATCATCGATGGGAATGCCTGCCGTGACACGTCTGATACCTTTGGCTTCACAGAACCAGATGAACTCATCGCTACATGGGAGTTATTAGAAGACAATGTATGCGCAGATTCACTCACTGCAGCGGTGGAATTGGACTTCGATGGAGGGACCGGTTTGTTGGATATTGTCGCCTTTTCCAATGAAAATGTCGGAAACGGTTTGTCTCCAAATGGTGATTACCAATGGTTGCAATTGGATTGTGTCAACGGCAACGGTGAATGGCAATTCCAGGTTGAAGATGAAAACGGCTGTCAAGTAGATACCTCCATCACCATTTCGTGTGTTGAGCCCTTGGAATTGGTCGTGGAATCATTTGATATCACATGCTACGATTACAACGATGGTTCTATTCAGGGTTTCATGTCTGGTGGAACTGGTGAATTGACATTGGCAGGATCTCCAGCATTGAACGCCAATATTTCCGGAGTTGGTTTTGTACCCATTGACTTGAACAATGTTCAACCCGCGGATTACTTGCTCGTTGTGACCGATGAAAATGACTGCAGCATATCGACCAACGTTTCGCTCATCGAGCCTGACTCGGTGACTGTTGAAGTCACGGTTACCGATTTGATTTGTGCTGACGAATGCGAAGGAGTTGCAGATATCGTTGCATTTGGAGGAACGGGGGAATTCGATTATTCTGTAACGGATGCAGATGAAATGGAGTGGGAGTTAGATGCCCTTTGCGCGGGCGTCTATCTTGCCAATGCAACCGATATCAATGGTTGTGTTGTACAGGACACTTTTGTGGTCGATTCTCCGCAATTAATCACGTTTGACGTGAGCATTTCTGACGTGACCTGCTTTGGAGAATCCAACGGGAGCATTTGCCTTGAAAACACATCGGGAGGAACAGGTGGTCTGATGTTCCAAGTCGATCCTCCGGCAGACGGATTTGTGGAAGACTCGTGTTTTGCAGTGGGCGCAGGCACTTTTGTGCTCAGTGCCATGGATGAGGCTGGTTGCATTGTCAACTCGGATCCGCAGTTGCTGATTGAGCCTGATCCGATTCAACTGATTTTAGAGCCTCTCGATGTCTCGTGCACGTCATTCGATGACGGGATGTTGGCGGTGTCGGGCATTGGTGGCACCGGGGTGCTTTCTTTGACCATTCCTGAGTCAGAGCCTTTGCCTTACACCATTGAGAATCTTGCTCCTGGTCCAATCGAAGTGACGGTAGAAGATGAGAATGGTTGTTCGTTTACCAATGCTTCTGAGATCATTGAACCCGATTCTCTCGTTGTAGAGTGGCTCGTTTTGGAAGAGGTTGTTTGCGGTGGAGATTGCAATGGCTCCGCAGTTGTAGATTTTTCCGGAGGAACAGGGGGGGTCACGCTTACTTTGAATGGAAGCGATGACTTTGATTTCAATGCCTTGTGCGCAGGTTTGTACACTGCAAATGTTGTGGATGGTAACCTCTGCGCTGATTCCACCCAATTCGAAATCTTACAACCGGACCCGATTGAGGTTTTGATTGATGTGACAAACGTGACCTGCACAGGAATGAGCGATGGTGCGGTGAATATTTTTCCAATTGGAGGTACGGGCGACATCACGTGGGAAATCGCTCAGGAAGGCATTGATTTACTGAACCTCTTCGAGGGAGTTTACAATGTGGTGGCCATCGACTCAACAGGATGCGTTGAAGACACCGCTTTTGTCGTGGGCGCTGAAGAAGTGACGGATATGATCTTAAACATGCTGAGTTCGCCGGTAACGTGCTGGAATGAGCAGGATGGAACGACGACAGCTTCGCTCGTAGGCGGATATCAACCGATCGAGTTTTTGTGGAGCGATGAATTGGCCCAGACAACAGCAACAGCGACGGGCCTTTATGAAGATACATATTCGGTTGTGGTGACAGACAGCTTGGGATGCACGCTTACGGATGTGATTAGTGTGGACCCGACAATTGGCTGTTTCTTCATTGCGGAAGCCATCACTCCCAATGGGGATGGTTACAATGACGAGTGGATCGTTGGAGGTTTGGAATACTTCCCAACGGCTACGGTCAAGGTTTACAACCGCTGGGGCCAGGAGTTATTCAGTTCAATTGGCTATGCAAAACGATGGGATGGACGCTACAACAATGCGCCTTTGCCTGTAGCGGATTATTATTATGTCATTGAATTTGCCGAATCGCAAGATCCCATTACAGGCACTGTTACCTTGAAATACTGAATCCATGAAAAGACATCTTTACACCCTGGTATTTGGTTTGGTTTTGAGCGGAATGGGCATCGGCTCAGTTCAAGCTCAACAATTGTTTCGCCGGTCTCAATTCATGACCAACTCGTTTCTGAGCAATCCGGCCATTGCTGGAACGCTCCCTGAGACGCCGGTCACGATGACCTTTCGAAACCAGTGGACAGGCTTTGATGGAGCTCCGGAGACCATGACGCTCAGCGGCCACACTTCGCTTCCGAACAATTTAGGAGTCGGAGCTATCGTATACAGTGACGACACCGGCGGGGCAATTAACCGAACGGGAATGGAGATTGCAGGATCGTATACCATTGACCTCAACAATTACGATGCGGTTTCGTTTGGTTTGAGTGTAATGGCGAATCAATGGTCTTTTGACAACGACTTGGACGTCTGGGATGTAGAAGATCCAGCGTTGCAATATGGTCTTGAGCAAAGCCTCTCTTTTGATGCTCACTTTGGCATGATGGTATTTGGCGATGGGTATTCATTTGGATTTGCGATTCCGCATCTCCTTCAGGCTTCCACCGGACTTCAGCCATCTTCAACAGTGTCAGGCGCTGAGAACGATCATTTCCGGCATTTCCGTTTCATGGGGCAGTACAGTTATCAGGTCAATAACGACTTCAAACTGGAGCCATCGGGCATGGTTCGCCTTACGGAACGAACGCCAGCTCAATTGGATGTATACCTGCGTGGCTGGTACGCTGATATGGCCTGGGTGGCTCTTGGCTTTCGAACCAATGATGCAGCCATTGTTGGACTCGGGGGGCAATATGGACCTGTAGGATTGTCTTACACCTACGATATCACCAGCACTTCAGCGAGCTACTTCAGCCCTCATTCTCATGAGGTCACATTAACGTACTTTGTACCAAGATCTTCAGGGTTCAGTTCCAATTCTATGAATTCTAGTCGTATTTTAGGTCGTAATCGAATTGTAAAATAGACGCACGAGCGAAAAGTATTGACGATATGAAGAACGCAGGAATTTTAATGTTGACTCTGTTTTTGCCTCTTTTGGCTTGGACTCAGTTTGACCGCATTGACGTTGAAGAAGTAGACAATGGTGGAGCGGTAAGTGGAAAGACTTTTCGGATTTACGCCGTCATGCAAAGTGAAGGAGATGTCATCGACGCGGTTTTTGGTGAAGATGGTAAGCCGCTGACGATTTCTTCGACAGCTCCTTTTTATCAGCACCCAAAAGGCAGCGGTCTAGCTTCGGAAGTCCAGCGCTTCGACATCCAAAACGATGCGGCGCTCGCATATGATTCCTGGGTGACGATTGGTTTAGAAGACAACTACATGAATTCATTGACTGGATTTTTGATTGACCTCACAGAGTTTGAGGCGGGCAACGCGCTCACTACAAGCAATGGGGCGTGGTTTGTCACTCCAGACAAGCGCCAGGCACTTGCTCCTGAAGATAAACGCATCTTACTCGGTCAATTCACCACATCAGGAGTCGTGACGGGTATTCTAAACATCCACGGCAGGACCAAAGCAATTTTGGATCTTGAAGGAAACGTGGAGAGCGGAGCCCAGCTGATCCAAGCGGAGAACATCCGTTTCACCTGCGGCAAGTAGAAGTCACGCTAGATTCGGTCTCGTCAAGACCGCCAACAAATGTCACTAAGCCCCGTACATCCTCGGATTGCGGGGCTTCTTGTTTCCCTGGGGTGCGGTATGGGGTGCGGTCTATATCGCTGGACTCATTCGCATTTTAGTAACCCTGAATGCCGTTGAATCCTGTAACGGTGGGTTTTTGCAGGGCGCTTCTCTTTCTTGGTATTCGTAGCAATGGCAAATAATTCTATTGGCTACCGTTTCGGGAATGCTGCAAACCATTGATATGTGCCGCTCTTCTTACACTTGAAAAGCTTCTTCAGCTCCTTGTTGAAGGCTTTTGCATCTATTGCTTTCGGTGCTTTGGAGCTGTGCCCTCTTCGAATACGGTAAACCACTCAATAGCGCCACAATAGAACGATTTAGAGCGATGGACTCCAGAAGACTTAGCTTCTACTGCTTTGGTCCCTACATGGGCCTTTAAACG
>CBFIEJ010000032.1:0-27075 GCA_965661575.1 uncultured Flavobacteriales bacterium
CGGGTTGGCACTTCGAAATGAGCCAAAACTCACACGAGCCAATTCATACCGAATGTCCGGAGAAAGAAACGAAAAAAGAGTCTGGGATCAACTACGACCTTGAAGGTCAACGTCCACGAACAAAACCAACGAAAACACTCGCGAGCCTCAATCGAACCGATCCACTCATCCCCATCAAATCTTTGATGGCCCATCCCCTGCAAATCGAAATTGATCAAGAGAGACGGCTTGATGGAAGTTTGCAGGACTCCAAGGACAAGAAGCGCAGCGAACGGCAGATAAAGCCGATGGAGCTTATTCCGGACCCAATTATGTTTTGAGTCGGCTATGGAAACTTTACGGAGCTATTTTGTGGAGTGTACTTTCCATCATTTTTATTTTCATTGAAGGAGATGGTGGGGTCTGGCTCGTTGCCGGAGTGCCATGTTCAATAATGGCAACTCGTTCTTTTCGTTGGATTTTCGCATCCAATGCTGCTTGGGCGCAGCGAAAAGCCAGCAAACCATTCAGCCGGAGCTTTTTTCCACGCACAAACACCCTCAAAGAACCAGCGAGGAAAGAAGCCATTGAATTGCAAAACGCAGAAAACAAGCGCATCCGCGCAGAGTTAAAAGCCTCTAGACGCGCAAAACGTCAAGCATTTTTACAGGCTCCCTCCACCAAAATTGCCTTGGGATTTCTTGGAATACTCGCCGGATATGCCCTCCTTTTTTGAAAAAGGTAATCCTCGGTGCTCGTGAATTCGATCAGTCCCGGCGAATCCATGCGCAGTTTCTAAAGAGGCCGTTGCAATCTTCTTTGATCTTATTGCCTGCAACCCGGTATTGCGTGCGTTGAGTGGTACCGATGAGCTGAGAATATTGAACAGAGGCACTGTCGGGATACAAAACGATAGCAAGTGTGGTATCCACTTGAAGAAAGTCGTACGTGCCAGAATGAGCTTCACCATCAGCAAATTCGAAACTGTAGTAACCCGGAATCCCATCGGCAACATCTGAATCCTCGAACACCATGGATGCTGGACCATTCTCTTCACAGACAGGACAACCCCGATCGAGATCGAGATCGTAGGTTCCCAAGATTTTTTCTTGAACTGGCGTGCAGCTCCAAACGGCAAACACTGCAAAAAAGCACCCTGCTCCGTATTTCATGTGGGCAATTTCGGAAAAATCCAATCAACAAAGATTCGGGCGCATTTCCCGCGCATACGTTGGGCTCAATTCACCAGAGTCGCTGCCACCTTGACAACAGGCCATCTATTTTTATATGCTGCCCCCGCCAACCTGGCCATTGCGACGGCTGTGAACTGCTCATTGAAGAAATCCCTGAGATTTAAAACGACGCACCCCGAAACGGATTGGCGTTTCCTCCGAGCATATTCGCGGCATCCGGCTGGATGGCCAGACGGGCAGCTTATGCCCTGAAACCTCGTTGTAGACTAAACCAAAAACGGGAGACCGCATTGCTGCAATCTCCCGTTTGGTACCCGGAGCGGGACTTGAACCCGCACGACCCTTCGGGTCAACAGATTTTAAGTCTGTCGTGTCTACCAATTCCACCATCCAGGCATAAGAAGCTTCGCATCTTATTTCGTGGTGCAAAATAAAGCATTAATTCCGCTCGAATATCTTTTGTGTGCCCAAATATCCCTTGTCATTCTGGAGCATACATGTGGCCTCCAAACTCAGAGCTCAATCAACCCCATCAATTCTGATGCAATCCTTGCTCCGGCACCCGCATTTTGCACTGCATATGCTCGAGCAGCCAAACCCATTTCTTGAATGCGCTGATGATCTTCCCACGCGGCATTGATGGACGCGGCGCAAGCGTATTCGTCTATCATCGATTCCAAGGCTGACCGATCCTGCAGCGCTTTCACCTCACTGAATCGTCCCACCTTAGGACCGGTCCAAATGGCCAAACCATGAGCAGCCGGTTCGAGCGTGTTGTGCACGCCTTTTCCAAAGCCACCGCCAACCAAGGCGAGATGTCCCGCACCATAAGCATCCATCAAATGCCCCATGGCATCAAGCAAGATGACATCAGCTTCTGGAATGGCCTTCGAATCCTCCACAACAGCTGGCCGAAACTCACTCCATACAATGGCCTTTGCTCCTCGTTTGGCCCACTCTTCCTTCTGTCTATTTGCCCAATTGGAATCCCATTCGTGAGGCACTATGATGCAAGCCTTGCCGTCTGTCCAAGCTGCTTGAGCAATTCGCAATTCAGTTTCCCATGCACTCCCAACCACAAGGCATATTCGATTCCCAACCCATTCTTTCAAGCTTTGGTCAGAACTGACACGAACATTCTTTTCCGCCTCAACCACACGATCAAATCTGGGGTCCCCCAACGCAACTGCCTCCATGCCCCATCGTTCCAGCTCAATCACAGAAGATTCGCTTTGAACCAATACTTTCTTCAAATTTCTCCAAGCGTTTCTATGAAAACTACCCCCCAGTCGGAATGGCCAACGGCCCGCAATCACATGGCCAGCGAAAAGAACCAGTGGCGCATGTGGTTTTAGTTGCGCAATCAACTCTGGCCAAACATCGTATTTGGCAAGAGCAAACAACCGAACAGATGGCTTGGAAGCATGCCGCGGCGTCAAGGCAGCCAGGCATTTCCGAACATCTGCTGACACATCCAGAGGCATCGCCGCGACACAATCAGATGACTCCCACCACAACGGTTGTTTCTTGGCAAAATAGTCCCAACCCGAAGGGCTGTAAAACGTTAGTAAAAATCGCAATGTTCGGTCTTGTTCGCGCATGGCCTTCATGACCGGCTGGGCTTGCTCGAATTCGCCCACCGAAGCGCAATGAAACCAGAGCCAACCTTCATCTTTTGCGAGGGCATTGGTCGCTTGTTGCAGACGATCAAGGTTTCCTCTCCGCATGGCGAACCATGCCCGAGCCTTGGGATTGCCGGTCAAAGCAGCCAAGCCAATGGCCTGACGGTAACAGCGCATCATGAAAGCGTGAACGAATCGACTCATGCTCATCTGAATCAATACCAATGCTCTGGGTTCGAGCGCTTGTAAATGTGAAAAACCCAACCGATTTGGATGGAAGCCATGGCGTCAAAGCGCGGACCCTCGTCCGGAATAAGCGTATCAAAATTCATCGGTCGCTGCGGCCACGTGCGCGCTTCCCAAAGCTCCAAACCACCGAACCAGTTGACCAATCCATTGTCAGACATGTGCCAATAACCTATGAATTGTCGGGCAGCCACCCCCCAAGTCAAACGATCGTAGCCCGAAACATAGGGTTCTTCGAGTTGCGTAATCCTGTTCTCTGTATTCTCAAAATGAACACGGTGATGAACCGAACCTGCTCCAATCATCACCAAAATCCCAGAGTTGGGATTTGTCTTAGCCAATGGAAAAAGCTTGCCCGCATCAAGGGTAAACCAACCACCTTTGCCCGACAATGTCAACAAGGCCACCTGCCCTTCGTTGTCAATCAACTGACCGCTCGGCGTGAGTAAATTTGAGAGTACGCCCAACTCTTTCAATTCCATTCCGAAGCCAAAACTCGCCTGCCCGCCAAAAAACCAGTTTTTCGTTGTTTTGAGATGAGCCCCGGCTCCTACATGTCCACCGGTCCCGAATCGCAATCCCAAATCACCGGCGCTACTCCCCAAACCACCATGCACCTGTATGTACGGCGAAAACAACACACTATCGCGCACTGATCGGCCCTGGGCGCCCAGATTAACGACGAAGCAGCAAAACAAAATCGTCAATATACCGGCTGAAAGGTGTTTCGAAATCATCATCATTGACCGTTAATTAGCACATCAATTTCAGTGCAGCAAGTTACCAATCGCATGTTAGCTTTTCTGAAACGTTTTCAATTGACGCGCATTGCCCTTCGTAAATTTGTTGGAGAATCCTCAAAGACAATGGAAGGCATCCAAATGGTGGACCTCATCGGTCAGCACCAAAAAATAGAAAACGAATTGCAGGCAGCCATGCAACGCGTCCTGGAGACCGGAGCGTTTGTCAAGGGGCCCGAAGTTCAGGCTTTCGGTGAGGAATTGGAGGAGTTTACGGGGTCGAAGCATGTGATTCCTTGTGGCAACGGAACAGATGCCCTGCAAATTGCCATGATGGCATTGGGAATTGGACCCGGCGATGAAGTGATCACCACTGGATTCACTTTCATCAGCACCGTAGAAGTGGTCGCTCTCTTGGGCGCTACCCCTGTGCTCGTAGATATCGATCCTGATTCTTTCACCATCAATGCCGCCCAAGTAGAGCAAGCAATCAGCGATCGTACGAAAGCGATCGTACCGGTGCACTTGTTCGGGCAAATGGCCGACATGAGTCAACTCACAAACATTTCAACAAAATACAACGTCCCGCTGATTGAAGACAACGCGCAGGCAATTGGGGCAAAGTGGTCCCGCGACGGACAAGAAACGCAACAATCAGGCACCTTGGGAATCATGGGCACCACCAGCTTCTTTCCTTCAAAAAATCTGGGTTGCATGGGAGATGGTGGCGCTGTTCTCACCCAAGATGACGAGATGGCACGGAAATGCCGCCAGATTGCCAATCACGGCATGTCAAAACAGTACCATCACGATGTGGTTGGCATCAACTCTCGACTCGATGGCCTACAAGCGGCCATTCTGCGCGTAAAACTCCAACATCTGCCGCAGTTCATCTCTGCTCGGCAAGAAGCCGCGGCTCGCTACGACCTAATGCTCGGTGACATCAGAAGTCTCACCATTCCCCATCGTGTTCCACAGAGTACGCACGTTTTTCACCAATACACGTTGCGCATTCACAATGGCAAACGTGATGCGCTCCGAGCACATTTGAAATCCAAAGGCATTCCCACTGGAATTTATTACCCCATTCCAGGGCATGCTCAAAAAGCGTTTGAAGCATTCAGGTATGATCCGACGTCTTTTAGCGAGAGTTCGCACGCGGCGGCGGAGGTTTTATCTTTGCCGATGCACACCGAATTAAACAGGAAACAGCAAGAATACATCTGCGAAGCCATTCGTATTTTTGTTTGAGTTAATCAGTGAATATTATGAAAATTGCAGTAGTAGGAACAGGGTATGTTGGGCTGGTAAGCGGCACGTGCTTTGCAGAAACAGGCAACGAAGTCGTCTGTGTGGACATTGATGAGTCCAAAGTCGCAGCAATGAAAGAGGGGCGAATCCCAATTTATGAACCCCACTTGGATGTTTTGTTCGAACGAAACATCAAGGCGGGGAGACTGACATTTACCACGAATTTGACAGAGGCCATCGAGGAGGCCGCGCTGATATTTCTTGCACTTCCCACTCCTCCCGGAGAAGATGGTTCCGCCGACCTCAGCTACGTTTTGGGCGTAGCAGGCCAACTGGGCAAGATCATCAAAGACTACAAGGTCATCATCGACAAAAGCACGGTCCCTGTGGGGACCGCAGAAAAAGTCCATGCTGCCGTTGCTGAGCATGCACAAGTCGATTTTGACGTGGTCTCCAACCCTGAGTTCCTCCGTGAAGGTTTCGCTGTGGATGACTTTATGAAACCCGATCGTGTCGTCATCGGATGCTCAAGTGCTCGAGCTGAAAAGCTCATGAACGAATTGTACAAGCCATTTGTACGCCAAGGCAATCCCATTCTGTTCATGGATGAGAAAAGTGCTGAATTGACAAAGTACGCAGCCAACTCATTCCTAGCTACCAAGATTACATTCATGAACGAAGTCGCCAACTTCTGCGAGCTTGTCGGAGCTGATGTCGACAAGGTGCGACGGGGAATGGGCACCGATACACGCATCGGATCCCGCTTTCTTTTTCCTGGCATCGGCTATGGCGGGAGCTGCTTCCCAAAAGACGTTCAGGCCCTGCATCGCAGTGGACAAGAAGCAAAGTTCGAATTTGGCATCCTAACCAGTGTAATGCGCGCAAACGAAGATCAAAAGACGGTCCTGTTTGACCCCATTCGGGATTACTTTGGAGGGGATTTACAAGGCAAACGCTTCGCACTATGGGGACTGGCATTTAAACCAGAAACCGATGACATTCGAGAAGCCCCTGCATTGTACATGATAGACCGCTTGGTTGCTGCCGGCGCGAAAGTCGTTGCTTTTGACCCCGAAGCCATGGACAATGTGAAAAGGCGCATCGGCGACAAAATAGAATACGCCGACAATCATTTGAATGCCCTTGATGGAGCAGACGCTCTTCTGATTTGCACCGAATGGCAGGTTTTCCGAAATCCAGACATGAACGACGTGAAGCAACGGCTGAACAATCCCGTGGTGTTTGACGGAAGAAATCTTTACGAAATCGACAGCATGCGTGAGTTGAATTTTTACTACAAGAGCATCGGACGTTCCACTGTCCACCCTGTTTAACATGGAAAGAGTACTCATCACCGGTGCCGCAGGATTCCTTGGCTCCCATTTGTGCGAACGATTCATTGCGGAGGGCTTTCGCGTTGAGGCCATGGACAACCTGATCACCGGCGATCTGAACAACCTCGCTGCGTTGATGGATCATCCGCACTTCACCTTCCATAACCACGATGTGACCGAGTTCATCAACATCGACGGCGATTTGGATCATATTTTGCACTTTGCGTCGCCGGCATCGCCGATTGATTATCTCAAAATCCCAATCCAAACCTTGAAGGTGGGTTCTCTTGGTATCCACAATTGCCTTGGATTGGCCAAGGACAAAAATGCCCGGGTGACCATTGCTTCCACCAGCGAGATCTATGGCGATCCAGAGGTACACCCCCAACACGAAGAGTACTTTGGCCACGTAAACACCATTGGACCGCGTGGCGTCTATGACGAGGCGAAGCGGTTTCAGGAATCCATCACGATGGCCTATCACCGATACCATGGAGTCGAAACACGCATCGTACGCATCTTCAATACCTATGGGCCCCGCATGCGACTGAATGACGGCCGTGTGCTTCCCGCGTTTATCGGACAAGCTCTGCGAGGTGAAGATCTCACCGTCTTTGGAACCGGATCGCAAACCCGAAGCTTTTGCTATGTTGACGATTTGATTGAAGGCATCTACCGTTTGCATTTCTCGAATGAAACGCGTCCCGTCAACATTGGAAATCCCGATGAAATTACCATTGGCGATTTCGCGGAAGAAATCATTGCATTGACGGGGACAAGTCAAAAAGTGGTGTACCGAGATCTCCCCGAGAATGATCCCAAACAACGGCAACCGGACATCACCCGGGCCCGAGCCGTTTTATCATGGGAACCAACCGTCGACCGCGCCGAAGGGCTGAAGCGAACCTACGCGTACTTCAAGACCCTGACGAAAGAAGAATTGCACAAATCCGAGCATAAGGATTTTACGGACTTTCGAAAGAACTGACATCTGAATGGAAACGGATTACCAAGCCCACGAAACAGCCGCCATTGACGATGGTGCCCGCATCGGAGAAGGATGCAAGATTTGGCATTTCAGCCACATCATGCCAGGCGCCGTGCTGGGTGAAAAATGCAACATTGGTCAAAATGTGGTGATCTCCCCTGGAGTGATCCTCGGGAAGAATGTCAAGGTGCAAAACAACGTCTCCATCTACGAAGGTGTCACTTGCGAAGATGACGTATTTCTCGGGCCGAGCTGTGTATTTACCAATGTGACCAATCCTCGAAGCGCTGTGGTTCGACGCGGCGAGTATGCAACCACTTTAGTGGGCAAAGGCGCCACCATCGGCGCAAATGCGACCATCGTTTGTGGCAATGACATCGGCGCTTATGCGTTCATTGGTGCAGGAGCGGTTGTCACAAAGGCTGTCCCGCCTTACGCATTGCTCGTTGGAAATCCTGCGCGTTTCATCGGATGGATGTCTGAATTTGGTCAACGGCTGCACTTTGATGCCAATGGCCATGCGGTCTGTGCTGAATCCCAACAAGAATACACCCTCACCACTGCCTCAAACAACACCGAGATGGTGCAACGAATCAAATGATTTTTCAGAAATGAGCATGTACCAAAAACTAATCGACAAAGAGGCCGTCATGAGTGTGGTAGGCCTCGGTTACGTGGGCTTGCCCATCGCCTTGGCATTCGCCAAGCACATCAAAGTCATCGGATTTGACATCAACGAAGATCGCGTTGAAATGATGCGCAATCACATTGATCCTTCTGAAGAATTGGAAGCACAGGATTTCGAGGGTTGTGACATTACTTTCTCGGCCGACCCCGAAGAATTGAAGAAAGCGCATTTTCATATTGTGGCTGTCCCGACACCCATCAACCAATCCAATCACCCCGACTTAAAGCCTCTTCTCGGCGCGTCTCGCACTGTTGCGAGCGCATTGAAGCCCGGCGATTACGTCGTTTATGAATCCACCGTATACCCGGGGTGCACCGAAGAAGATTGTGTGCCAGTGCTCGAAGAAATTAGCGGGTTGAAATTCAATGCAGATTTCAAAGTGGGCTACAGCCCTGAACGAATCAATCCGGGAGATAAGGTCAACACCGTGGAGACAATCGTCAAAGTGGTCAGCGGATCGGATGCCGAAAGTGCTGAAGACATCGCCCAGACGTACAATCTGGTCGTGAAAGCGGGAACACACCGTGCGTCGAGCATAAAGGTAGCCGAAGCTTCCAAAATCATTGAAAACACCCAGCGCGACGTCAACATCGCCCTGATCAACGAACTCAGCATCATTTTTGACCGCATCGGAATCAATACGTACGAAGTACTCGAAGCAGCCGGAACCAAATGGAATTTCCTGAAGTTCTCACCGGGATTGGTTGGCGGTCATTGCATCGGAATTGACCCGTATTACTTGACTTGGAAGTCTGATAAGTTGGGGTATCACGCCCGGGTCATCAACTCCGGTCGTCACGTGAATGACGCGATGGGAGCCCACGTTGGCAAGCAGGTGGTCAAAAAGATGTTGGAGCAAAATAAGAACCCCTTGGATTCACGCATATTGGTCATGGGCCTCACTTTCAAAGAGGACGTCGCGGACATTCGAAACACCAAGGTCGTGGATGTCATCCGCGAATTGAAGAGCTACAACATTGAAGTTGATGTGGTCGATCCATTTGCCAGTCCATCTGAAGTTGCCCAAGAATACGGATTTGAACTGACCGAGAAACCCGCGGTCGGACAATACGATGCGGTGGTGCTCGCGGTGAGCCATGAGCCCTATCGCGCAATGGATGAGGCAGCATTCGAAGCGTTGATGAAAGATGACAAAGGAGTCCTCGCTGACTTAAAAGGACTGCTTCGCGGTCAAATCGAACGTTTGAATTATTGGAGCCTATAACATCAGAATTTATGAAACGCTCTTTCCATGCTATTCTAGTTACCGGCGGTGCCGGGTTCATTGGCTCCCATGTGATTCGTACGCTGCTGAGCAATCACTCCGATGCGAAAATTGTGAATCTCGACTTGCTCACTTATGCAGGCAACCTCGAGAACCTGAGGGACCTCGAACACAATGCGCGCTACGAATTTGTAAAAGGCGACATCCAAGATCGAGCTCTGATCGAGGCTTTATTTGCCGAACACAAGTTTGATGCGGTGGTCCACCTCGCAGCAGAAAGCCATGTTGACCGGAGCATCACGAACCCAATGGCATTCCTCGAAACCAATATTATTGGGACAGCGACGCTTCTTCATGCAGCCAAAAATGCTTGGGATGGCGACATGGAAGGCAAGTGTTTTTACCATGTTTCAACTGACGAAGTGTATGGTTCGTTGGGCGATGAAGGACTGTTTACAGAAGACACACCGTACGATCCAAGAAGTCCTTACAGCTCTTCAAAAGCGTCGAGCGATCACTTGGTCCGCGCTTGGCATCACACCTACGGCTTGCCCATTGTCATCTCCAATTGCTCGAACAACTACGGTTCGTTTCAGTTTCCTGAGAAACTGATCCCCCTCATGATTCGCAACATTCGTGACCAACGCCCCCTACCGGTCTATGGTGCTGGCGTCAATGTGCGTGACTGGTTGTGGGTTGAAGACCACGCAGCAGCAATCGATGTGATTCTACACAACGGTGCGTTTGGCAGAACCTATAACATCGGCGGCTTGAACGAATGGCGCAACATCGACTTGGTTCACGAACTCATCCGGCTCGTGGATGCTGCTCTGGGCCGTTCAGAAGGAAGCTCCAAAAGCTTGATTGAGTATGTAAAAGATCGGGCAGGACACGACATGCGGTACGCCATCGATGCAACGCGCATTGAAGACGAGCTTGGCTGGAAGCCGTCCATCACTTTCGAAAAAGGACTCGCGGCAACGGTGGATTGGTACTTGAACAATGGAGATTGGCTCGACTCCGTGACCTCGGGACAGTACCAACAGTACTACCAAACAATGTACAACAACCGAGGAGAGGAATGAGTTGGATCGACCGGTTACGACCAAAATCCAAACGCGCGGAAACACCAGATTTTAGCGCACCTGCGCTACGCATCGGCGAACACCTGGTAACCGATGTCCACTCGCACATGGTGCCAGGGGTCGACGACGGTTCAGAATCGATTGAACAATCCTTAGCGATGATCGACCGACTCGTGGCCATGGGGTACCGCCAGTCAGTTATCACGCCGCACATCCATTCTGATATCTACCCCAATTCAATCCATACTTTGCGTGACCCTTTTCAAAAACTGCAAGAAGCAGTTGCAAAGAAGTGGCCGAAATTTAAATTGCATCTGGCCGCAGAATACTTCTTAGACGACCATTTTGAGCACTGCATTGCAGCGAAGGATTTGCTGTGGTTTCCGGGGAAGGATGAAAATGGCCGGGAAGTGAAGTGTGTTTTGTTTGAATTCGGGTTCCATGAGCCCCCAATGAATCACGAACATGCACTGTTTGAATTGCAAATGGCCGGATACACGGGTGTTCTGGCTCATGCAGAGCGTTATCCCTATTGGCATCAATCTCCGAACGAAATTCAATCGTTGGCTGAGCGAGGTATTTGGATCACAGTGAACGCAGCTTCCCTTGCAGGCGCATACGGCCCCGAAATGTACCGCGTCGCGCGAAAGCTGGTCGAAAACAACACGGCACGCATGATCTGTTCAGACGCTCACGGCCTGCGGCACATGGAAAGCTTAGAAGCCATCAGTAAATCTCCGGTGGTGCACCAATGGTTGGAGAACGGGGATCCTGCCAGCGCGAGACTGCCCTTGCTCCAGTAGCCGTGCGTAGATTCAATTTCCGACCGGAGCCAGTTTCACTTTGAGACCGTCCAAATCATTGGACAAATGAATTTGGCAACCTAAGCGGCTGTTGTCTTCGACGAAGAAAGCCTCATCCAGCATATCCTCTTCATCATCCGATTTTGGCGGAATCGCGTGGTCGCTCTCGACATACATGTGACAACTCGCGCACATCGCCATGCCTCCACACGTGCCTTCGACAGGCAATTCAGCACTGCGACACAACTCCATCATATTCATACCCATATCTGTTGGGCCTTCGAGGTCGTGCAGTTGACCTTCACGGTCTTGAACTTGTATGCGGATGGTGTTTTCCATGGTGCAGAGAATCTAGAACGGGAAATTAAAAACCATTGACGCCGTTGACAGTGGTGTACTTCAAAACCAAATTTTTGTCCGGATAAATCCTCTTGAAGGCACTCTGCACCATGAGGGTAGCTTCGTGGAAACCACAAAGAATCAGTTTCAATTTACCCGGGTAGGTATTGATGTCACCAATGGCGTAGACACCCGGAACATTGGTGCTGTAATCGAAGGTATCCACCTCTACAGCATTTTTGGTAATGTTGAGGTTCCAGTCTGCAATGGGACCCAATTTGGGGCTCAAGCCAAACAATGGAACCCAGTGATCCGTATCCAAGGTATGCATCCCATCCTCCTTGGTCTTGACAACAACGGACTGCAAATTTGAATCCCCTTGGACCTCCACCACCTCGGCATTTGTCATCAATCGAATGCGGCCTTCTGCTGCGTGATCCATGACTTTTTGAACACTGTCCAAATGCCCTCGGAATTCAGTGCGTCTATGCACCAGCGTGACTTCCTTGGCCACTCCTTCGGCTAGGAAAATCGCCCAATCCAAGGCGGAGTCTCCTCCACCGGAAATGACCACTTTCTTGTCTCGGTAGAATTCGGGATCTTTGATGATATACTCCACTCCTCGATCTTCAAAGTTGACGAGGTCTTGAACCGGAGGTTTGCGCGGCTCAAAGCATCCCAAACCACCTGCAATAGCAATGATGGGAGCACGGTGCTTCGTTCCGCGATTGGTCGTCAATATGAATTGACCCTCTTCATCTTTTTCAATTTCCTCAGCGCGTTCGCCCAATGTAAATCCAGGCTCAAAGGGTGCAGCTTGTTCCATCAATTTATCCACCAAGTCCCCGGCGAGAATCGAAGGATAAGCCGGGATGTCATAAATCGGCTTCTTCGGATAAATTTCACTGCATTGTCCACCTGCTTGGGGCAAGGCATCAATCAAGTGACAGCGCAGCTTGAGCAAGCCAGCTTCAAAAACTGTAAATAAACCGCAAGGACCAGCTCCAATGATAAGGATGTCGGTTTGAATCATGCTGAGATCAAATTCTGTGTATGAGAAGCCGAATAGTAAACGACGACAAAATTAAAGAAGGAACAACGAGGATGGCCCTGTTGTTCTGAAAAATACAAAGGGTTGCAGATTGACTATTCGGGCCAGTTGATGGCTTCAACCTTGACAACCTCAGGCGCAGCTTGACGAATCGCCTGCTCCACACCTCCTTTCATGGTCATATGAATCATTTGACAGTCCGCACACGCTCCATGGAGTTCCACGCGAACGTGCAGTTCGTCAGTCACTTCGACCAAGCTGATGTCGCCACCATCCGCCTCCAAATATGGTCGCAGCGTTTGCAGCGCACCCTCTACTCTCTTGGTTATGTCCTTTGATTCTGGCATTATTTCGTTTTCTTCCCCAATACCTCGAGCAAGTTAGCCAACACTGAGCGGAAAGCTGCAGCAGCTGGAGAATCACCTTGAAGCATGGCTGGTCGGCCCGCGTCACCTGCCTCACGGATGGATTGCACCAAGGGTAATTCGCCCAAAAAAGGTGTTTCCAATGATTCTGCAAGGCGCTTCGCGCCATCTCGACCGAAAATATCATAGCGCTTCTCCGGCATATCCGGCGGGGTGAAATAAGCCATGTTTTCAATCAATCCCAACACCGGAACATTGATGGTTTCCAAGCGAAACATTCCCACACCCTTGCGCGCATCGGCCAGGGCTACTTCTTGTGGTGTGCTCACGACCACTGCTCCCGTGAGCGGTACATCTTTGACCAGAGAAAGGTGAATATCTCCTGTTCCGGGCGGTAAATCAATGATCATAAAGTCCAATTCACCCCAGTGAGCATCAGTAAAGAGTTGTCCCAAAGCCCGACTCGCCATGGGACCACGCCACACGATGGCTTGATCCGGATCAGCAAAAAATCCAATCGACAATACTTTGACCCCGTATTGTTCTATGGGCTGAATAAGCGTGCGTTCACCCATCTCGACTGGCACAGGCTTCGCGTCCGTCACGTCAAACATGGTTGGAACACTCGGTCCGTGGATGTCCGCATCACACAGCCCCACTTTGTAGCCCAATTGTGCCAAACCCACTGCAAGATTCGCCGCAACGGTGCTTTTGCCCACGCCGCCCTTACCTGATGCTACCGCAATCACATGGTCCACTCCAGGCAGTACCTTCCTTGTTTCAGGGGTGCGCTCGTCCGACTTCACCGGAGTGATTTGAACTTCAAAAGAACCGTCTTCGCCAAAAGCTCTTTCCAAAGCAAAGCGCACAGCTTCCTCCATTCGTTGCCGAGCATGCATCGCAGGATTTCCTGTTTTGACCTCAACATTCACCGTCTTTTCAGAAACCTCGTGCACTGTAGCCCAACCCAGATCGACGACATCCTTGCCCAATTCTGGATCCATAACACCTTTCAATGCTTCCAATACCGCTTCTTCTGTCCTATCCATTTTCATACCACTTCAATCAAGTAAACATTCTATCAACGGGTCCCAATGCACGCCATCAAAATTGACCACACGATTGTCCTCCACTTTCACTCCCTCCGCTCGCAACAAATTCTCCATCGTCATGTTCTCGGGAAAATGCATCCGACCCGAAAGGATCCCCAATCGGTTCACCACGCGATGCGCTGGAACAGGAGGTATTGCCCCGAATGAACCGTTCAACACCCAGCCGACTCGACGCGCCGCGCCTTTCGAACCGATGCTCGCCGCAATAGCACCATATGAACTCACACGTCCTGCGGGAATCAAGCGTGTAATTTCAAACACATCGCTTTGAAATTGGTCTTTCGGAACCTTGGGCATCTCGGTCGTTAAATTTGAATCTGTAAGTAGTGGATTTTGCGCCCTTCCTCCAACCACATTTGCTCATAAAATGTCTTCACTTCGAGCAACTCCTTGAGGTCGTCTGGCACGCGATCCATCAATTCTCCATACACATCAGCACTGTCGTAATTGATGCGGTACTTAGCCTCTTCATAATTCTCTTTGGAAAGCGCGTAGAGCAATGGACTGTCACTTTTGACGTGAATGAGGCTTCCAGGCTTCAGAATGTTGCGGTACCTATTTTCAATGAAATGAGATGAAGTGATTCGCTTCGTTCCTTTCTCATCTTTAGGTTGGGGATCACTGAACGTGAGCCAGATGCCACTCACCTCATTCGGGGCAAAATACCGGTCAATGAACTCAATGCGAGTCCGCAAAAAAGCAACATTTCGGATGTCTTCGTCGTTGATTGTCTTCGCTCCCTTCCATACACGCTGACCTTTAATATCGACGCCGATGAAGTTGCAATCGGGATTTTTGCGTGCTTGCGCGATGGTATATTCGCCTTTACCACATCCCAATTCCAAGATGATCGGATGGTCGTTGCCAAACACCTTTTGAGACCAGCTGCCGCGGAATTCGAAGTCCTTGCCATCAATGGCTTCTTGAAGCGTAGGTTCAAAAACGCGATCGAAGGTGGCCAGCTCCTTCCATTTTGCCAATTTTCCTTTTCCCATAGACTCGGCAAAATTACGGAACTTAGGCAGGATGAACGGCAATGAAATGAATCAACCGCGTGTATTGTTTGCAATCCTTGATTGGGGGATGGGCCATGCCAGCCGAAGTGCTCCGTTGATTGCCCACGCAATCCATGAGAACTGGGAAGTCCATGTCGCTTCGAAAGGAACTGCATTGGCTTTTCTTCAGTCTCAATTTCAAGCTACTGACATCCAATTTCACGAAAAACCTGGATCGGACATTGAGTATGCTCGGCGTGGAAACCTCATCAAAATAGGCTTGCAAATCCCCTCGTTTCTTTCCAGCATCAAGTCAGAAGAAAATTGGACCGAATCGCTGGTGGCCGAGCACAATATCACCCACATCATCAGTGACAATTGTTATGGCGTATGGCATCCGTCGGTGCCTGCTGTGTTGATCTCTCACCAATTGCAATTGCCGGTTCCCTTGCCCATGCGCTGGCTGGCAAAGGCTTTCGTCGTTCGACATGCACGCCGATTTCAAGCTGTTTGGGTGCCTGACACTGAGGACTTCGCACTGTCCGGAAAACTCGCAGCAGACAATGCCCTGAATCATCAAACGGCCATTGGTGTGCTCAGCCGATTGCCCGTAAATGGCGAGCAAGGTCGGTGGAGCCGAGTGGGAATGGTGAGTGGTCCAGAACCTCATCGGTCACTGATGGAAGCAGCATTGAAAAAATGGATTCTGGCAGACACCTCGCCAGGCTTATTGATCGCGGGACGCCCAAACGGACAAATCGAACAGCACAAGAACCTCACCATTTGGCCAAATCCAACGTCAGAAGAACTTTCATCAGCGCTGCGGGGTGCTCAGACGGTTGTTTGTCGTTCGGGGTACTCTTCGTTGTTGGATTTGGCCGCACTTGGAAAGTCAGCCATACTTGTTCCGACACCAGGTCAACCGGAACAAATGCAACTCGCTTCCTATTGGAAAAAACACTGGGGAATGGCTGTCGTGTCGCAATCCGACCTTGAGAACGGCCATCTCCCTTTGAGTACCGGGAAAATCGATAAGCACCAACCGAATGTTTTGGCTTGCACCGTGCTTGAAGCATTCGTGACCCATTAAATTTGATCCTCAAAAGGAATAAAGTCCATGGAACAACCCAAGAACGACGAACACTTCATGCGCCTTGCCTTGGCAGAAGCGCAGTACGCTTTCGAACAGGATGAAGTCCCTGTTGGGGCCGTGATCGTCGCGCGCAATCAAGTCATTGCTCGGGCCCACAATCTATGCGAGCGCCTGAACGACTTCACTGCTCATGCTGAAATGCAAGCATTCACGGCCGCCTCAGAATTTTTGGGTGGAAAGCACCTGGACCAGTGTACCCTGTATGTGACACTAGAGCCGTGTCCAATGTGCGCTGGGGCTGCGTTTTGGACAAGAGTTGGGAGAATCGTCTATGGAGCCTCGGATGAAAAGCGAGGATTTCAGAAGTGGGGAATGCAGTCCGATGATCGCCTCATTCACCCGAAAACCACGGTAGATCGAGGTGTTCTTGCGGACGAGTGCAGCATGTTGGTCAAGTCTTTTTTTGCCAGCAAACGAAAAAAGCGTTTGTAAATCAATGGAGGAGACGGGGGTATCACAAGTCCTGTTTAACTTTGAGCAGCAACGTGTCCCATGATCGACATCAACAATAACCTCATTCAACAACTCACTGACCGCATCGAAGCGGGTCAGGACAGTGAGTTGCGCCAGTGGGCGAGCGATCTCCACGCGACGGACATCGCAGAGATTTTAGGCCAGATGCGACTGGAGCCTGCGAGTTACCTCTATCGATTGCTCGGTACAGAGGTAAAAGCAGACGTGCTGATTGAGCTGGATGAAGATCAACGAGCCGATTTGCTCTCTGGGATGACGGCAGAAGAGATTGCTGGAGGTGTGATGGGTCAGTTGGATTCTGACGATGCCACCGATGTCATTTCCGAGTTGCCTCCAAACAAGGCAGAAGAGGTCATTGGTCATTTGGAAGACGACGAACGCGCTTCAGACATCAGGGACCTCCTGAATTACGAAGAAGGAACGGCGGGAGCAATGATGGCAAAAGAACTGGTCAAAGTTCAAGGTGAGTGGAGCGTGACCCGAGCCATTCGAGAAATCCGAAGGCAAGCTGAAGAACTGCACCAGGTCTACACTGTTTATGTGGTGGACGAAGAGGATCGACTTACGGGACGACTGAGCATGAAGCATTTGCTCCTTGGGGCAGAGAGCACGCGATCAAAGATTCGAGAGCTGCAAAAAGACGACGGAATTGTAACCATCAAAGCGCGTGAGTCTTCCGAAAAAGCGACCATGCTGATGGAACGTTATGATCTCGTTGCTCTTCCGGTGGTTGATGAAGAGCAAAAATTGGTCGGACGCATCACCATCGATGACGCCGTCGACAGCATCATTGAAGATGCAGAACGTGACTATCAACTTGCGAGTGGAATTTCCGAGGACGTGGAGTCCAGTGATGATGTCATCACACTCACCCGTGCCCGACTGCCTTGGTTGCTCATTGGTTTGGTCGGCGGTATCGGTGGTGCTTATGTCATTGGTTGGTTCGACATCAAAGAAAATGCGGAGATGGCGCTTTTCATTCCGCTCATTGCGGCTATGGGTGGAAATGTAGGCGTTCAATCTGCTGCCATTGTTGTGCAAGGATTGGCTTCCAGTCACATCAACACCAGCAACTTGCTTCGACGGTTGTCGAAGGAATTAGGCGTTGGAATCCTCAACGGGCTCATTTGTGGCTTGCTCATATTGGGGGTAACGCTCCTTCTCAATTTTGGGACGGCACTGAGCATTACGGTGAGTATTGCCCTGCTTTGCGTGATTATTTTTGCCGCACTCTTTGGCACGTTTGTGCCCTTGATGCTTCACCGGTACAAGATTGACCCCGCGTTGGCCACAGGGCCTTTTATCACGACCGTCAATGACATCATCGGATTGATGATTTATTTCGCTACGGGAAGTCTGATCAGCAGCATGATTCTCAGTTGAGATGAACAAACGGATCGTCTTTTTGGACACTGTCCATCCCATCCTATTCAATCGACTCAAGGACGCAGGCATGCACTGTGAATGGCAAACGGACATGGACCGCAGTTCGATATTAAACGGAAGGCTCGCCGACGCACACGGCCTCGTCCTGCGCTCCCGACTAACCTTGGACACTCCCATGCTGCAAGCGATGCCTCAATTGAAATGGATCGCACGCAGTGGTGCGGGGCTCGAAAACATAGATATTCATGCGGCAAACGACCTGCAAATCGAGGTGATCAACTCACCTGAAGGCAACGCAGATTCGGTTGGAGAACATGTCATTGGTCAATTGCTCATGCTGCTGCACAAATTGCATACGGGACACCGACATGTCCAACAAGGAGGTTGGGACCGCGAAGGGCATCGAGGCTCAGAACTTGGAGCGAAAACGGTCGGAATCATTGGATACGGCAACATGGGGAGTGCTTTCGCTCAACGTCTCTCAGGATTCGGATGCCGGGTGCTCGCTCATGACATCATCAAACGAGGCTTCGATGGTGAGCACGGAGTTGAAGAGGCGGAACTCTCTGCGATTTTCGAGCATTGCAATGTGGTCTCGCTCCACGTGCCATTGACCGAAATCACGAACAAAATGGTGAATACAGATTGGATTCAACAGTTCAAAAACCCAGCCATCCTCATCAATTCATCGCGCGGGGCCGTGGTGGAAACGACTGCCGTGGTGGAAGGATTGGACTCGGGGCATCTTCAAGGTGCCATTTTAGACGTGCTTGAATATGAAAAGAACAGTTTAGAGGGGCTATCGGCACGTCCACAAGCATTGAACACCTTGTCTCGTGACGAGCGAGTAGTTCTCTCCCCTCACGTCGCTGGATGGAGTCATGAAAGTTATTTCAAACTGAGCAACGTTCTGGCTGAGAAAATATTCGCTTACGAGGAGAAGTCTTAAAATTGCCTGTCATTAAAATTTAAAAGGCACCAAAAACCCGACTCTTTTGGGAATCGGGTTCAAAATGTTTTGGTACGAATGATTCACTGTCAATTACCTGACTGGGTACGTTCTCTACCTGAGGCTGAATAAAGCACTTTTAAAGCAGAAGCCTTTCGCAGCTCTTGCTTCACGTCTGTGACAATTCCCATCTTGGTATCCTTGTCAACCTTGAGCGAAACCCACATCTTGCTTTGTTCTGATTCTGCGAGGGTCAAGCGTTCATTGCTTACCCAGTCTTGGATCATATCCGGAGATGCAAAGGCATCGTTCAACTGCATCACCGGCTCTGTTCCATAACGCCGATCCATTGGCACACCAATGTTGACATAACGGATCAAGTGCTTCTTTTCAATTTTGTAAAGCTCTGATGCCTCTGGGCGAATCAATCTTACCTTCTCTTCTTCTGTTCGCAGAACCGTGGCAACCATGAAGAAGAAGAGCAACATGAAAACGATGTCCGGCAGCGAAGCTGTCGAAATCGTGGCCATGCCCCGTTTGTTTCCTTTTCTAAACTTTCCCATATCAGTAGTACGTTGATCCTTCGCGTGGTTCAGCTTCTGAAATACGTTGCGGATAAACCGATCGCACAGCGACAATTTTCTTCAACAACTCACCGTCTTCCGTATTGCGGTCGTACAAATCCTCTAACTCCTTGTAGGTGCGACCAAACTTAGCCACCGCCAATTCGTCGCGCAATTCATTGACCGCTGACTGAAGCTCATTTTGAACCTGCAGGTACGTATTGTACGTGGTAGCATTGTCATTTTGCATGGAAATCAGAGCGGAAGGAGGCAGTTCTTTGTAGTCACCTCCGAGCAACTCAATCGTCGCCAATTTGTCCTGCCAATTCTCCAATACCTTGGTGTAGTTCTTTTTTCGATTCTCGTCCTCTGCCGCGGATAAGAAGGCTTCGTATTCTGCGATGCGTTGCTTCACGTCGACCTTCCGAACCCAAACCCGTTCGGGGAAAGCCGCATTGGTCTTTCCGTTGGCACCTGTAATCAGAACAACCTCTCGGTTCTTACTCACTGTTTCCCGCCCAACCGCATGAGACATGATGCCATCACCTGTCGCGATGAGGAAATCCTTGGCTTTGTCTTTGAGGTCTTCAATGTCCAAAGGCTCGGCCTCAACAAGCAATTCATCGAGAAAGTTGACTTTCACATTGAACACATTCTGCTCCTTCGCCTGAGGTACGTCAATGTCTGGAGGAACCGGAGGAGGAAGCTGTCGCTTGATCCCCTCGTCCGAATCAATGGTGGTCGTTACCAGCCAAAAGATCAAGAGGAGGAACGCGATGTCCGCCATCGAGCCCGCATTGATTTCTGCTAATTCTCGGCGTGCCATTCTCGTCTTATTTCAATGCGCTGCGCACTTCTGCAACAACGATTGTCAAAATGGATAAACTGCCAAGGAGGTATACGAAATACAGACCACCGCCTGCGAAGAGACTCTCACCCGTCGTGACCTTGATGCCACTAGCCTCATAGGCATTGAGCACTGTATCATCGGCCAACACATAAAAACTCAGCAGGCCAATGACTACGAATCCAACGAAACCAATGATGGTTCCCATCACCGAGTTTGGATTGTTGATCAATTTCAAGATCAAAAACCCCAAACCAAACAACACAGATGCGGCTGCACATGCAATGCCTACGAAGTAAATGATGTAAAACAGTCCATCAAGAAGCGCTCCGTAGCGCTCCTGGCCTTCGACGAAAGTCTCGTCGGTTCCACTTCTTGAAGTGATCATGTAGCTGAGAACAACTCCCACTACAATCACTGCAATCCGCAGGACTGAAAGGCCAAGTCTTAATCCTTTATCACCCATGATTCAGCAGTTTATTTGCCTTGAAGCTTGCGCTTGTACAATAAGTCAACGAGGTCCATAGACGCCTCTTCCATATCCAAAACAATGCTATCAATCTTCGACAAAATGTAGTTGTAGAAGATCTGCAAGATGATGGCTACAATCAAACCCGAAACGGTTGTGATCAAGGCTACTTTAATACCACCCGCAACGATAGACGCGTTGATGGTGTTGGCTTCAGCAATTTTGTCAAAGGCGGAAATCATACCGATAACCGTACCCATGAAACCCAACATCGGTGCCAACGCTATGAACAAGCTGATCCAACTCAGTCCACGCTCCAACTTCGACATCTCCACACTACCGTAGTCTTCAATTGCTTTCGCTACCTCCTCGTAAGACCCGGAGGATCGATCTAAGCCTTGATAGAAAATCGTTGCTACTGGTCCCGCTGTGTTTCGGCAGACCTCTTTGGCAGCTTCTTCACCACCTTTCTCAAGCGCTCCTTCAATCCCTTCAACAAGCTTTCCCGTATTGGTAGTTGCCATGTTGAGGTAGATGATACGCTCAATACTCAAGGCCAGACCAAGAATCAGGCAAATCAAAACGAAAGCCATGAAAGTAGCACCGCCTTCGATGAAGTAGCGCTTCACTGTTTGGTGAAAACTCAACACTTCACGTGTTTCTTCAGCAGGTGTTTCATCAGCTACAGCCGGCGCAATCGCCGCCATCGTGTCAACCACCATGGAATCTGCCGCCATAGCTGTGCTATCAGTAGCGGTTTCAACAGCGGTGGTGTCGGTCATTTCCATCGCAGCATCTTGTGCGAATGTTGCGGTCGGAAAATTGATGAAAATCAACCCTGCAATGGCAAAGAGGGCAAACAACTTCTTCATGTGAATCTTGATTCGTGTTATTTCAATCGTGTGCTTTGCGAGCGTTTGTCACTTTCGCAAGTGTGCAAATGTAATTCGCGGTTCACCAACGAACAAAGAGAATTTCCGGTAGATTTATACTCAACCTCGTTGGCGACCCCAATTTAGCTTCAATCGAGCAAACAGAAACGTGTATGAATTGCCATTTTTTTCAAGTCGACGCTTTCACAACATCGGTGTTTTCAGGGAATTCCGCCTGCGTTGTACTTCTCGAAGATTGGATCGACGACATCACCTTACTGAACATCGCTCGTGAAAATGCAGTCGCCGAAACAGCCTTTATTTTTCGACAAGACGACCACTTTCGCCTGCGTTGGTTTACCCCGGACATCGAAATTGACCTCTGTGGTCACGCCACTTTAGCCGCAGGGCACGTGGTGCTCTCGCACCTTGAACCGGAAACAAAAGCGGCCACATTTGATACAATCAGTGGCAAGCTGCAGGTGACGCGCTATGACAGCATGTACTGCATGGACCTTCCGAGTCGACCGCCAGCAATCGCCGAACTGCCGCCATCCATTGCCGAATCATTGAGTCAGCCGCCAATGGAAGTCTTGAAGGGCCGTGACTACATTCTTGTTTATCGGGAAGAATCTGAAGTTGCCAATCTTCAAATCAATCGCGAACAATTTGACAGAATTAACCTCGATCCAGGTGGGGTTGCTGCGACAGCTCCGGGCAATGACTGCGATTTCGTTTCGCGTTTTTTCACGCCCCAAGCCACGATTCTGGAGGATCCAGTCACGGGGTCAGCCCACTGCTCACTCGCACCCTTTTGGGGGCGTCGCCTGGATAAAAACGAGTTAGACGCCAAACAAATTTCCACTCGAGGAGGTGAATTGCACTGCAAAGTGCAAGGCAACCGCGTCCATCTGTTCGGTCACGCGATAACCTACGCCGAAGGACGGATTCATTTTTAATTGTCTGCGCTAACTTCGCGCAGTGCACATCATCGACACCCACACCCATTTGTACCAACCCGCATTTGACGGGGAGCGAGAAGCGGCAATAGCACGCTGCCTCGAGGCAGACGTCAAAACATTGCTTCTACCGAACATCGATCGTGCGTCCATCGACCGTGTTCACGCCATGATGGACCAATGGCCTGACCATTGCTTCGGCATGATGGGGCTGCATCCGTGCCACGTCAAGGCTCGAGAATGGCAGATCGAATTGGATGCGATTCAAACGGCTCTATTTCACTCGAAAAGAACGTATGTGGCCATCGGCGAAATTGGATTTGACTTGCATTGGGACAAGACCACCTTGGACATTCAACAGCAAGCGTTTCGACAACAAGTGGAGTGGGCAAAAACACTGAATCTGCCAATCGTAATTCATGTGCGCGAGGCATTTGACGCGCTTTTCGAAGCGCTGGACGCTTTGAACGATGCCCGACTTACTGGCGTGGTTCACTGCTTCACAGGTAACCTCAACCAAGCCGAACGCATCTTGGATTATGGTGATTTTTTTCTCGGTATTGGTGGTGTAGCGACCTACAAAAATGGTGGTCTTGACAGCGTGCTTCCACACGTACCCCACGACCGTGTTGTCTTGGAAACGGACAGCCCTTACCTCGCCCCTGTTCCGCACCGTGGCAAAAGAAATGAATCGGCTTACACACGCGTCGTCGCCCAGAGAGTAGCTGATTTGTGGGAAATGCCATTGCAGAATGTAGCAGACATCACCACCCAAAACGCCCGCACGCTGTTCAACCTGAGTCCACAATGATTTTCTTCTGACAACTTGAACTGAAATGACCTCCCACGAAACTTCTCATAGCCGTGTTTTGGTGATCTACACGGGCGGCACAATCGGCAGTGTACAAGATGCTTCAGGCGGACTTGTCCCCATCGATTTTAACGAAATTCATCGGCACGTCCCGGAATTGGAACAACCAAATCGTGAAATAGAGATCATCTCTTTTGATCCGCCGTTGGACTCATCCAACGTGGGGACGAAAGAATGGGTGGAATTGGCCCATGCCGTCAAGCACCATTATGCTGACTTTGACGGTTTTGTGATTTTGCATGGCACGGATACGCTCGCTTACACGGCATCTGCCTTGAGCTTCATGCTCGAAGGACTCCACAAACCCGTGATCATTACCGGAAGTCAACTGCCCATAGGATTGCCACGAACGGACGGCCGCGAAAATCTCCTGGCCGCAGTCGAGATCGCCACAGCCACCCGATTCAATGAACCCATCGTGCAGGAAGTTGCCGTTTACTTTGGGTCTTTTCTTTTCCGAGGAAATCGATCACACAAAGCCAGCGCCGAATCGATGCAAGCAATCATCAGTCCCAATCTATCTGCATTGGCAGAGGCTGGTGTCGACATCCTTTACAATGAGAGCTTGATGTACCGGGATGCAACCGAAGCCTTCCGTGTCAACGCAGCCCTCGACAATCAGGTAGCTTGGCTTCCTTTGTTTCCGGGACAACCCCTAGAAGCCATCATGAGACTGATCGAATGGCCAGATTTGCGTGGCTTGGTGCTCTCTACGTTCGGTTCTGGAAATGCTCCGTCCAACCCTGATTTGAAATCCATCCTGACCGCTGCGCACAACCGTGGCATGTCCATTGTCAATGTCACCCAATGCGGACATGGAGCGGTACACCCTGAGCGCTACGCCACGGCTCACCTTCTGCGCGATTGCGGTGTTATTCCCGGAGGAGACATGACAACAGAAGCCGCAATCACCAAGCTTATGGCTTGTTTGGGACGCGGCTTCAACGGAGAGGAAGCGCGCAATTTTATGGCCCGCAACGTCCGAGGTGAATTGACGCGCTTCAGCCCTTTGACTTGAAACGGTGTGGCAAGAAACGATTTGGAATCACGTCATGTTTTATGGTACTTTTGCATCCCTTCCGAGCAAAGGCGCGGACGGAATTGGAGAGGTGGCCGAGTGGCTTAAGGCGCACGCTTGGAAAGCGTGTTTACCTGAGAGGGTAACCCGGGTTCGAATCCCGGTCTCTCCACAGCTGAAAGAGGCGTCCTTCACGGGACGCCTTTTCTTTTTCGCCTGACTTAGATTTGCACCATGTCGTCTCGGCCAACTCGCATACTTGTCATCCGTTTTTCCTCCATCGGAGATGTCGTGCTCACGGCTCCCGCCATTGCGAGCCTACGCGCAGCCATTCACGGTCCATGCCAAATTCATTTTCTGACCAAGTCAAGCATGCGGGCTGTGGCAGAAGGCTTGGGAAAACTCGTCGATTGCATTCATACGATTGATCACAACACGTCGGAAGTCGCAGAAACCTTGGAAGCAGCGGGCATCGATTACATCGTGGATTTGCATTCCAATGTCCGCTCCCGTTCCATAAAACGAACCTTGGGTTGCGTGGCATTTACAGTGAAAAAAGAAAATGTCGCCAAATGGCTCTTGGTCCGAGGATGGCGAAAACAGCCCGTCACGCACATCGTCGAACGGTACATAGATTCATTTCGCGGCGCTTTCGGAGCGCAAACACCAGATGCGTGGCCGGTCCTTTTTGAATCTGCAATTCTCCCATCGCAATGTGGTTCCGACCAAGGTCCTTGGAATGTGCTTGCGGTTGGTGCTGCCCATGCTGGAAAGCAAATTCCACTCGAGCGGATGCGATCTATCGTTCAAAGTGCTCACCTCGAAGGCAAGCGCACGGTGCTGATTGGTGGCAAAACAGATGCCTTGGTGGGAAATTCGATCAGTCTTGACTTACCAGATTCAGTCATCAATCTTGTCGGAAAGACATCCATTTCGGAATCCGCGGCGGTAATTCGCGATGCTGAACGCATCTATGCCGGAGATACAGGGATGATGCATCTAGCTGCAGCGCTTCAAACCCCGGTCACATCCATCTGGGGCTGCACTCGTCCATCATTGGGCATGGAACCTTGGCGTCCTCCTGTTGGTTCGCAAATCCTTCTACCTGCCGGAAAAGATGCGCTGCGTCCATGTTCCAAGTTGGGCAATCGGTGCCGCTTCAATGGAAAATCGGTCTGCATGCAACAGCACGTGACCGAAGTTTGAATCAAACAAACAATGCTTTGAGTTCTGTCGCGTCTGCAGGTTTCATTTTACCGGCGAGCACCAATCGCAATTGTCTCCGACGCAAAGCGCCAGCAAAGCGCTCCTCCTCCTCTCCATCCTCAGGCATGATCGCTGGGACTGCAATAGGAGCTCCCAGTTGATCAACAGCTACGAATGTGTACATCGCCTCATTGCATAAGCTTTGATCACCCGTGAGATGGTTCTCGACGTGCACTCGCATGAACACCTCCATGGAGCTATTGAAAGTCCGCGTCACTTCGCTGTGAATGGTCACGATATCACCCAACTTAATGGGCTTCTTGAATGAAACGTTATTCACTGCAGCCGTGACACAAATGCGACGGCTGCACCGATGCGCACTAATGGCAGCGTTGATGTCCATCCAATTGAGCAAGTTGCCCCCCATCAAGTTTCCCAAGGTGTTGGTATCGTTGGGCATGACGATTCGGGTGCTGGAAGCATACGTTTCTTTTGGAGTTCGTTGGGTAACCATGTCATTCAAATTGAGTGAAGCAAAGTTCCGACGCTTTTGTCGAACCTCCGCATTGCAGCTCGAAGAGAACTCAGAAGAAAACAAAAAAGCCCCTCCAACACTGGAGGGGCTTTCGCAATGAATCACAGTTCACTCTTTAATCAAATTCAGCTTCCAACCATCAGTTTGGTTGTGATACTTCCATTGTCAGAGACGATTTGAATCTGATAAAGTCCTGTCTCAAACATATTCGCTGATACTTCCAGTGTCATCGGAACATTGGCGAACACTTGACCTTGGAACAACGTCGTCACCAACACACCTGCGTTGTTGTAGACGTTGACCGTGATCAACTCATCGACCGATGTCGCAAATGAAAGCAACGCCATCTCGTTCACAGGATTTGGATTGAGGCCAAGTAGACGCAACTTGGAATCTTCAGATCCCGCGTCGGAATCGTCTTCCCCAATCGCACCGTCACCTTCAGCATCGCTACCCCAGCTGTTGTCGCTGCTGTCATCACCACCCAATGTTGGATCGATCGGCTCGCAAGTCATACCATTGATATCGATGGTGTAAGCGAAGGTTGTGGTATTGCCGCTGCAATCTGCCACCGTGTATTCCCGCTCGATGCTCCATGGCAACGAGCAATCCAAATCGCCAAATACGTCTCCAGTGCCCATGACATCAGCTCCATTGACTGGGCCCATGTAGTAGAACCAGCCACTGTAACCGTGGTTTGCATTTTTGTTGTTTGCACCTTCACCAACTTGGAATCCGAAGAAACCGTTGGATGGCT